>DATLMV010000292.1:0-10212 GCA_035537095.1 Pyrinomonadaceae bacterium | reverse complement strand
GCGAAACGTTGCCGCTGAGGATGATGCCCTGCATAAAGATGGCGAGAAAGATTGCCAGCGCGAGGCCGATGCTGCCCGTGATGACGCCGCCCTTGATTTCGTTGTAGCGTTTTATCTCCGGCGTGATACCGCGCTGGCGTTCGAGTTCCCCCTCGCGTCTTTTGCGCTCGCCTTCGGAGAGAAACATCTCGGCCACCCAAGTCTTGCTCCAATCAATCTTCCCGCCCGCGTCGCGCGTCGTCAACGCCTGCTGCACGGCTTGCAGATTCGCGCCGCACGATTTACAAAACTTCAACTCCTCGCTTTGACTAGAGCCGCATTGCGGACAAAACATAAGCTTAACTCCTATCATTCTCTTTGCTTGAAGATACGACGACCGGCGGCGCAATGTTCTTGTCTTAAAGCAAGGGAGCCTCTTTAATCGTCGTCTGCCGGGTCATAATCCTCGGAGTCCAGCACCGGCCCCCAATGCGTCACCGGCGCGATTTCGCGTAGCTCGCCCGTCTGTGAATCCTCCAAATACCAGCGGCCCCGAACGTAGCGGCCAAACTCTAGCCTCCGGTTCCGTTCATCATAGACGAGAACCTGTTCGTTCTCCGGCGGCATGAAGTCGGATGCTTTGACCAGAGGCATAAACTTTAATCACCCGCGCCCGACGACGAAAACTACAGCGTCTAACTTTTGTTGTGAGGCTCAAACGCGCACGCTCGTTCTCAACGGTGGTGTATATATTCGGGTTCGACGTGAGGCGAGGGTAACGGGCGGTAGGCCGCCTTTCTGCCGAAGAAGCGCGAGGCGTGGTCTTGAAGAAGTTTCTCCTTGTCCGCTTCATAGTTGGGGTCGCCGGGCGAGTTGTCCTTGAGGAAATCCTTCCACTCGCGCACGGCGGTCTGCCTCTGATACCAGACTTCGGCGTATTCGGAGAGCGGGTAGATTCCGCTGGGGAGGGGCTTTTTGCTCGGGATGATTGACGGCGACGGCAACGCCTTATCAACCTGCGCGCGCACGGCGGCGGCCTCCAAATCGTCGAGACCTTCGGCTGCCTGCTCCTCGCGCAGACGGCGCGCGAAGAAGAACAACTCCATGTACGTCAGATTGAAGGCCGGACTCACGTCGCGTTCCACCGTGCGCGGCTCGCGCGAGCCGACCTCGGCAATCTTGGCCTTGACCGCCGCATCCGGAATCTCACCCAGTATCTTCGCCTCCGACTTGCGCGTCGCAATCTCGTCCTGGATTCCGGCCTCTATCTCCTCGACCAGCGTCTTCGGCGACGCGGACTTACCGCCGACGAAGGCTGCGGCGTGCGTCGCTTCGTGAGCGATGTCTTGAATGAAGGTCGGAGTGTCGGTGCTCTTGATGTTGATCACGTCGCCGCTCAGAGGGTTTCCCGGCGAGTCAATGGTCTGGAAGCTGGCCGCGTCCTCGACGATGAAGAGCGGGCGTTTGCCCTTCGCCGCTGCGGGCTTCAACATCCGACCGTCGGGGCCGATCTCCCATCCGGTCAAGATCAAGCTGCCGAACATCGGGTCGTGCGGCCAGATGTAATGACGGTCGAGCGTGGCGACGAGCGACATGAAGGTCGGCGACTTCTGAAGGAGGCGGACGGCCTTGTCGGCAACGTGCCACATGTTCGTGAAGTCTTCCAGAGCCTTCCCGAAACCGCCGTGCGACACGCGGAGGAACTGCACCTGCGGCCCGCCCTGCGCCGCCGAAACCTCTGCGCGCCCGCCCAACGTCACACTCATCGCCGCGTCTCCGGCCTCGCGCTCCAACGCGCTCTCCGACCCCGCGCCGCCGCCCGCCGTCGCCCCGCGCTGCTGGACGACGTGCGCCAGTTCGTGCCCGAGGAGCCAGCGTCCGGCCAGAGTGTGCGGCTGGTACTGGCCCGCGCCGAAGACCAGATCGCGACCCGTCGTGTAGGCTTGCGCGCCCTCCGCAGAGGCCGACCGCTGCGCTACGCTGTCCGTATGCACGCGCACGTCGCCGAAGCCATGACCGAATCGCTGCTCGAAGAAGACGCGGGCCGAAGCGTCGAGCGGTTGGCCCGGAGAAGCGACGGCTTCGTCAATGTGTCGCGGCACGGACTCATCCGTCCGACGGTTTGACTCGACGCCCTCCGCCTGTTGTCTGGAATGTGAACGACCCTCCGGCCCCGCCTCCGGTGCGCGCATCACCTGATCGGCGACGCGGTCGGCTTCCTGCTCATAAACGTCTCCCGGACTGCTGACCGTCAGTTTCGCCTGAATGCCGCTGTCTGCCCGCGCAGCCGTCGAGACTCCGCCCAACTCATGCTCGGAGACGCTGGCAGACGCGCCCGCCGGACTCGCCACGGTTTTCTCCGGCGCATTGCGCAGCAAACGCCCGACGGCTTGATTTCCAATCGTGCGCTGCAAATGCATGATTGAGCCCGTGTGCTGAGTTGGCGCGTGATTCGGCGCGTGCTGCCGCACGCGGCTGACGTGCTCAAGGCTTTGAGTTCGGCTGCGTTTTTCCGCAAAGGTTAGCATCGTCGTTCAACTCACATCCCGTATGGCGCGGCTCGCCGGAGCCGTTCGTCAAACCTAATTTGCGACCCGTTTTCGACGCGTCGAAGATATTACCGGGGCAAGGGGATGTCAACGATTTGTTAGCTGACGATGGATGCGGACGACGACGAAATCAGATAGTCGCATCATTGTCGGTCAAGCGTATATTCAAAGCTGTAGGAATGCGCGCCGTCGGCGATGTTGATGGTCATTTTGCCTTCGATGCCCGTGAGTTGACCCGTGCCGGAATCCGGCACGACCGTGATGACGAGTTGCGGGACGCCGCGCGTCATCGTGCCGCTGTGCTGTAGCGCGAAGGTTCCGCTGCGCCCGTCGAGCGTCCCGCTGACGCGCTCGATGGCGACGTATCCGGCGGAGCCTTCAACGTCCGTCATCGCCGCCAGCATCTGCCCCTTGCTCGTCGCTTCGAGGTCGCCTTGAAACCGTTTGTCGAGCGACATCCGCCCGATGCTCGCGTCGCCGACGCCCTCTTCCGCCGCCTGCGGATTCATCTTCGCTTCAAACGTCCCGCTCGCATGATTCGTCATCATCGCCTCCTCCAAGATAAAAAGACTCGAAACATAAAAGACCTGCCGCCGCGTGCATTGACTGCGCGCCGTTGTCAGCGCGCGAGTGCGCCGCCGAGATTAAAGAGCCAATCATCGAGATTAAAAAGCCAGCCGTCAAGATTAAACAACCAACCAAACAGCGCGCGCCCGCTCGCGGGCCAGACGCTGAAAACGATGAAGCTGACAACCGTGAGCAGCAGATTGACGAGCCGGTAAATCTGTCCCCAGTAATACGCGGAGACCATCGTATAGGCGACGTAGCATGAAAGGAGTCCGACGAGATACAGCGTCCAAATCATCCAGACAGGCGCGCCGCCCGTGAAAGCCTGAACGGTGGGAGCGGCGAAAGCCGACCAGCCCGCTTGCAAACAACCGCTGACGACCAGACCGCTGATAAGGTAAACGTCGTAATGCGAATCTATATCAACTCGAAAAATCCGCCGCAGAATAATCACTACCCCGTTCACCAGATAAATCATGCCCCAAAAGGCCAAGTAACCCTTCGCCAGACGAAAGGCCAGCCATGCACGGCCCATCGGCCACAGCAGCAACGCCACCAGCGCGATGAAGACAATGCTCAAAGCGATTGCAAACAGGACTTCAAACAGTTCTTTCTGATCCTCATGCAACAGCCATTTGCTGAACTCCCCCATAGACTTTTCCCGTCTTCACTCACAGCACATCCCAACCATCGCGCACGCATGATAACGATGTTTGGTCATAACTGTCATGCGTCCGATAAGGTAAGCGAATGCTTTCCCTTTGTTGCAAAAGTTAGGTCTCGCCCCAATATGTTGAGTTAGGCACGACCTTCAAGCTCTGCCGTACGGTCTGGCTCTGGAAACGCTCCTGCGGAAGTGGCAGACGCGCGGCGGCGCGACGGGGATGGCGAACGCAGTCACCTGACACTTCTTTCGCGCAGGCGTTTGCCTGCGCCACATCATCACGCCATCCATCAACGCGCGCGGCAGACTAACCGGGCCGCAAATCTCAACCCGACTTTTAAATCTCAACCCGACTTTTTACGGCTCCGCTGCTTCGCTTTTCGCGGGGCGGCGCATTTCTCACATTTACAGCCGATGGGCTTGATGTGCTCCTCGAAATATGCTTTGCCGTAGTTGAGCGTCAGTTGTTCGCCCGCTTTGATGTTCTTCCTCGACCAGATCCAGACGCGCTTGCGCGCGACGAACGCTTCGGCGTTGGGTCGGCAGGAGTGATTGATGTAGCGCGCGATGTTGGTGCGCGGGCTGCCGTCAATGGCGAAGTTCGCGTCGAGTTCAAAGAAGTACTTCCCGCCGCGCCGGTCTACTTCTTCCGTCGTGACGATGGGGCCGACGTATTCGACGATCCGCTTCCCCGCCGGAATGGCTTGCAGCGTGAACAACCCTAAGCCCGTCTCGGTGCGTCTCAGGGCAAACTTGTCGCGTGATGTTTGAGTCATTTGTCGAGTGCGATGCTTTCATAACGTTTGAAAGATGAATGATAACATGCGAAGCGTGAATCAAAAGGCTCTCGATAAAGGGCGGCGTTTGCCGTAGCCAAAGCGCGCGCGAGAACCGTGCGGCGGCGGTTGCGTCGCGCTCGACGGCATCGTGACATCAACACTTCGCAGCCGCCTGAACCCGCAGGGCTGACGGTCGTCTGACCTGACTTTTTCAGCAAGCAAGCGAAGGTTCGGAAAGGGAATATCGGCGATGAAGAATACCGGGAAACTGTTGTGTTGCGTCATCTTCCTCTGGTTGTGCGGCGGTGCGTCGGCGGCGAAGGGAGTGCATCATTACGTCTTCTTCAATCGTGACCGGGAGAGGATTTCCGAGCCGACATTTATCGAGACGGCGGCCTTTGAAGGCGCGCAGTTGAAATATACGTGGCGCGAGTTGGAGCCGGAGAAGGACAGGTACGACTTCGGCGCGATTCGCAAGGACTTGGCCTATCTCAATTCAAAGGGAAAGAAGTTGTTCATCCAACTTCAGGACGTTTCCTTCGACGGTTCAATCGTCAACGTTCCGAAGTATCTGGTGCAAGACAGGATTTACAACGGCGGGGCCGACCGGGATTACCTGATCGAGGGCGACTACGAGACGCGGGCCGTGGCGGCGGGATGGGTGGCGCGTCGTTGGGACGCGCAGGTGCGCGAGAGATTTCAAAAACTGCTGCGCGCTCTCGGCAAAGAGTTCGACGGCAAAATCGAGGGCATCAATCTCCCCGAAACCTCCGTCTCTTTCGGGGAGAGCGGGCGACTGTTTCCCGTAGGCTTCTCCTTCGACGGCTATCGAGACGCCGTGCTTGAGAACATGAGCGCCCTGAAGCGCGCCTTTCCCAAATCGGCGGCGATGCAGTACGCCAACTTCATGCCCGGCGAGTGGTTGCCGGAGACGGACAAGTCGTATCTCCGCAGCGTCTACAAACACGCGCGGGATTTGCGTCTCGGCGTCGGCGGCCCCGACTTGCTGCCCGGCAAGCCCGGTCAGTTGAAGCATAGTTACCCGCTCATCAGGGAGGCGAGCGGCAGCATCCCGACCGGAATCGCGGTGCAATGGGGCAACTACGAGCACAAGAATCCGGAGACCGGAAAGCGTGTGACGATTCCCGAGTTGATCGCGTATGCGACCGATTATCTCAAGGTTGATTACGTCTTCTGGTCAACTCAAGAGCCCTTCTACTCTGGGCAGTTGATTCCCTTGATGAAGCGCGGCAAGTGAGGAAAAACGCGGCGTGAAGCGTCGCTCAAATCTGCGGTCGCGAACGCTCGACGATGGCGTCGAAGTCCGTTGCAGTCGGAAGCGTGCCGAAGGCTTGGCCGCTGTCTCCGGCGAGACGCGAGAGGCAGAAGGCATCGGCCACCGCAGCGGGCGCGTGCTGGACGAGCAGCGAGCCTTGCAGGGCGAGCGCGAGGAGTTCGGTCAATCTTCGCGCGCGCGTTTCGAGTTGCGACGGGTCGGCGAGTTCCCTTTCGAGGCGCGACGTAAACTCGTCGTAATGACGGTTCGCGCCGCGCGCCGCGCGCGTCTCCTGCAAGACCATCTCAAGCGTCCCGGCGTCCTTCTTGAAGGCGCGCAGCACGTCGAGACATTGCACGTTGCCCGAGCCTTCCCAGATGGAATTGAGCGGCACGTCGCGATACAGGCGCGCGAGCGGCGATTCCTCCACGTAGCCGTTGCCGCCCAGACATTCCAACGCCTCGCCGACGACCATCACCGCGCGTTTCGTGATCCAGTACTTACCGACGGCGGTCGCCAGACGCGTGAACTTGCGTTGCCCTTCGTCGTGCGCCGACTCGTCGTAGCCGCGCGCGAGACGCAACGACAGGGCCGTCGCCGCTTCAGATTCGAGACACAGGTCGGCGAGCACGTTCTTCATCAAGGGCTGTTCCAGCAGCCTCCGTCCGAACGCAGAGCGATGCGCGGCGTGATGCGCGGCCTCGGCGACGGCGCGGCGCATCGTGGCCGCCGAACCGAACGCACAATCCAGACGCGTGTGCCTGACCATCTCGATGATCGTCGGCACGCCCCGGCCCTCTTCCCCGACCATCCGCGCCCACGCGCCGCGAAACTCCACTTCACTCGAAGCGTTGGAACGATTGCCGAGTTTGTCCTTCAGGCGTTCGATGTGAAAAGCGTTGCGCGTGCCGTCGGGCAACCAGCGCGGCAGGAGGAAACAGGACAAGCCCCGCTCGGTCTGCGCGAGCGTCAGAAACGCGTCGCACATCGGAGCCGAGCAGAACCACTTATGACCCGTCAACTGGTACTCCTGCCCCGCGCCGCTTCTGCCCGGAGCGACGGCGCGCGTCGTGTTGGCCTGCACGTCGGAGCCGCCCTGCCGTTCGGTCAGCGCCATCCCGAAGAGGACGCCGCGCTTCTGCGTGGCCGGAATAAAACGCTCGTCGTACTCGTTGGCGAGGATGCGCGGCAGCCATTCGGCGGCGAGTTCGGGTTGCAGGTTGAGCGAGGGCACGACGGCGAAGGTCATCGTGATGGGGCAGTTCGTTCCTTCGTCGAGTTGGCTGCGCAGCATGTTGAGCGCGGCGCGGACGACGTGTGCTCCGGCGCGCGGCGTCGTCCACGGCAGAGAGTGATGCTCGTGCTCGACGCCGAGACGCAGCAACTCGTGATAGGCGGGATGAAACTCTACTTCGTCAATTCGATGACCGAAACGGTCGTGCGTGTGCAGCACGGGCGTGTGCGTGTTCGCCAGTTCGCCGAGGCGCAGCGTCGCGGCTTGCCCCACCAACTCGCCGAAAGCACTCACGCGTTCCTCCGCCCACGCGCCGCCCTCGCGCCGCAGGGCTTCGCGCAAGGGCGTGTCCTGCTCGAACAGGTTGTAGTCTGCGAGCGGCGGCGGCTGATTGAAAACTTCGTCGGGGCGTCGGCTGGATGAGGTTGGCTGCGACATTTGATTCTCCAAAAATTACGAAAGGCGAGGCAAAAGCTTCGAGTCAAATCCGGCGACATTATTAGACCAGAAGTCGCTTGCGAGGCAAACGGAGCGCGAAGAAGATTGACGCGCCCGACCGTTATTCCCGCGCCCGTCGGTTTCATCAAAGGGCGCGCTCGACGAGATGCGAGAGGACGCGGCCCGAGTCGAAGAACTCTGCGGCCACTTCGCGCGCGGCGCGACAATGAAATTCGTAGCGACGGTTGATCTCCGCGACCGCGTCGAGTGCTTCGTCAATCGTGCTGAAGGCGAGGAGTCCCGCGCCCGTCCGTAAGGTTTCGGAGAAGCCCGTCTCCTGCGTCACGACGGGCCGACCGCTCGCCAGATAGACCGCGCTGCGTTCGCTGAACCAACCGCTGCGGCTCGTCGCGTAGCCCTGTTTGGCGACGCTCCATTCCGCCTTCGATTCTCGAATGTACGCCTGATAAGTCCAAGGGTCGCGCGTCACTTCGAGCGGGTTGCGCAAGCGCCAGCCCTTGCTCTCAAGCAGTTCGCGCGGCGCAGACGCGCTGCCCAAAGCCAACTCAAAAACGTCGCCTCCGGCGCGCGCGGGCAACTCCGCGTAGTCCGCGAACGATTCCGACTTCATCCCGTAACGCCTGCCCGCGTACACGCGCGCGCGATAGCTGTCCCATTGCATGACGGTCGTCCAACGCCCCGCCGCGCGCCCCGCCGTCACGGGCCACGCTTCGAGGACGACGGGCTGGCGCGTCGTCTGCCACGGGAAACCGTCCGACGGAACGAGACAATCGCTTTGCCCGATCTTTTCGGCAAAGGTGAAGAACGTCGTGTGTCGTGCGGCGAGCGCGCGGGCGTCGGCGTCGGTCAGGTGTCGTATCTGCGTGAAGGCCGGGTCGGTATCCACGAAGGCGCGCGCCGGAATTTCGGCGAGCCAGTCGCGCAAGGGATTGACGCCGGAGAGATTGAGCAGGAGGTCTGCGTTGGCGCAGATACCGAGGACGCGCGGGGCGGCGGGGCCGTGCCAGCGCGCGGCGTGCGCGTCGTGGAAGGCCCAACGCTCCGTGAGACCGAGACGCAGGAAAGCGTCGGCGATGAAGTTGAGACCGTATGCCGGGTCGGTCGAGAGCGCATCGCGCGCGGGGTCGTAGCAGGCCGCGTAGTCTTCGCTGTCCTCGACGAAATAAACGTCGTGACCGAGGCGCGCGAGGCCGAGCACGTACTGCATGTGATGCCACGCGAGGCCGCCGAGCGGGCCGCGCACGATGTAACCGGCGACGACGATACGCAGACGTCTAGACATCGAACGCGGGGAAGAGACGAAAAAGAAAACGCTCTTTTTTTCTGACCAACTCTTTCAACTCCGGCGTGTAGTAACGCTCCCAACGCTGCGACGCGCTCCGCCCCCTGCCCCGCGGCAGAATCTTTCCCGCGTCGAGGATGAAACGGATGTCTTCGTGTGCGTAGCCCATCTGCGAAAGAAAATCGTAGAGGCCGCGATTGAGTTCGTCCGTGCGGACGAAATGGAGGCGAAACATATCGCCTTTGTATCCTTCGGCGGCGATGTACGCTTCATCGTCGAGACGCGCGAAGGCTTCTTCGGGGTGGCGGAAGTAGTATTTGAAAAACTGCTCGGTCTGAAGACCGGGACTCTCTGCGGCGGCTCGTCCGCCGTTCGCGAAGACGGGAAACGCGGCGTTGACGAGACGCACGTAGTCAGCGAAATCTATGTCAGGAAAGCGCGCGTAGGTTCGCTCGAAGCCGGGGACGGCGCGATAGTATCTGAGAAATTCCCTGCGCTTCCACCAGCCGAACTCGTACTGCGAAACGTAGAGGTCGAAAGGATTCCGCACGGTCGCCAGCACGGTCTTCTCCCTGTGCGCGGCGGGGATGTTGCGGCAGAACCCGTGCTTGTTCGTGTTGTGAATCAGCGCGCCGTACTTGCCCGACCGCCGTACCTCTCCCCGGACGATGTTCTTGAGATGCGTCCAACGATTCCACTCCAAACCGTACAGGCGAAAGAGGACGGACGTGACGAAAGTCCCGCCCGTCTTCGGCTCGTGAACATAGACGAACTTGTCCGTGAAAATCATAAGAGCAGATGTCGGATGTCGGGTGTTAGATGTTAGATACCGGATTTTGTCTTCCTGACATCTAGCATCTAACACCCAACATCTATTCCATCGTTCACTCACGCCTTGACGAGATTGTCGGCGTTCCCGGCAGTCGCGTCGAGTTCGGGCGCGGCGGGCTGGATGAAGCCCTGTTCGACGAGATAGGCGAGAATGCGTTCGGCGTTCTCTTCCGCCGTTTGCGCGACGGTGTTGATGACGATTTCGGCGTTGAGCGGCGGCTCGTAGGGGTCGTCAATGCCCGTGAAGTTCTTGATCTTGCCTTCGCGCGCGAGCGCATACATGCCCTTCGTGTCGCGCTGCTCGCAGACTTCGAGCGGCGTATCCACGAAGATTTCGACGAAGCGGTCGTCGCCGACGAGCGCGCGGCATTCGTTGCGCGTCGCGCGATAGGGACTGACCGCCGCGCAGATGACGCCGCCGCCGTGCCGGACGATTTCGGAGGCGACGAAGCCGATGCGACGGATGTTCGTATCGCGGTCTTCGGCACTGAAGCCGAGCCCCTTCGAGAGATGCGTGCGCACCACGTCGCCGTCGAGGATCGTCACCTGTCGCCCGTGTTCGAGCAGTTTGATGGTCAGGATATCCGATGTC
>DATLMV010000291.1:0-12594 GCA_035537095.1 Pyrinomonadaceae bacterium | reverse complement strand
GCCGTTCCCGAAGCGAAGGACGGACGCACGGCTCAACAGCAGCGGAGCGCGCGTTTGCAGGAGTTCGTCGCGCTCGTCGAGTTGAAGATGATGCAGCAGTTGGCACGAAAATACTGAGGAGGTCACGCACGCGCTGAAACTACGTATCAACGTCGCCGCTTTTCGGACAACCAGAGTTCGGGCAACTAAACTCTCGCGCTCGTGCCTGCTGGCGTTTGTCGTCATCTGCTCCGGCGTCGTAAGCCAACAGGCGCGGGCGCAGGAGCCGCCGCGCCCGCGCGCTTGGATCACCATCCTCTCGACGACAGACCTCCACGGCAACATCTTTCCCCTCGACTACTACACCAACAAACCCGAAGCGCGCGGCCTTGCGCGCGTCGCCACCATCGTCCGGCAGGCGCGCAAGGAGAACCCGAACCTCCTGCTCGTTGATTCCGGCGACACCATTCAGGGCACGCCCCTCGAATACTTTCACAACAAGAGGAACAACACTCCGCCCGACCCGATGATGCTCTCGATGAACGCGCTCAAATACGACGCGCTCGCCGTCGGCAATCACGAGTACAACTTCGGTCTGAAGGTCTTGGAGAAGGCACGCTCGGAGGCGAACTTTCCGTGGCTCTCCGCCAACACCTACCGACGCGGGACGAACGAGACTTATCACCGCCCTTATATCGTCAAGACGCTCGGCGGCGTCAGAGTCGGCATTCTCGGGCTGACGACGCCGGGCGTCCTCAGTTGGGAGAACGCGGAGAACTACGCCGGTCTTGAGTTTCGTGAACCCGTCGCAGAGGCGCAGAAGTGGGTCGAGGTGCTGCGCAAAAACGAGCGCGTTGATCTGGTCGTCGTCGCTATGCACATGGGCCTTGAGCGCGACCTGCGTTCGGGCGAAGTCACTCCCGGACAGGTCGAGAATGAGAACGCGGCGCTGGCGATTGCCGGGCGCGTCGCGGGCGTGGACGTGATTCTGATGGGACACACGCACCGCGAAGTCCCCTCGCTCACGGTCAACGGCGTGCTGCTCACGCAGGCGAACTACTGGGGGCGACACGTCGCGCGCGTTGACGTTTACATGGAGCAGGACATGACGCTCGCTTCTCTGCCGCGCTGGCGGGTGGCGGCGAAACAGTCGCGCACGATCTCCGTCGAGGCGGTCGCCGACGATGCGGAGATACTCAAACTGGGCGAGCCTTACGACCGCGAGACGCAAACGTGGCTCGGTCGCGCCATCGGCGAATCGGTCGCCGGTTTGACCGCCGAAGACGCGCGCCTGCGCGACACCGCGATTCTCGACCTCGTTCAGCGCGTCCAACTCGAAGCGGGCCGCGCCGACGTTTCGATGGCCGCCAGCTTCAACCCGCAGGCACGCATCCCGCAGGGGCCAGTCACCGTCCGCGACATCGCCGCGCTCTACATCTACGAGAACACGCTCGTCACCATCGAAGTCACGGGCGCGCAACTGCGCGACGCGCTCGAACACTCCGCCAAATATTTTCGCCCCTACGAAGCGGGCAAGTCGGCTGCCGATTTGATTGACGAGAAGATTCCCGGCTATAACTTCGACGTTGCCGAGGGCGTCACATACGACCTCGACATCACGAAGCCCCACGGCTCGCGTATTCAAAATCTACGCTTCAAAGGCCAGCCCGTCCTCCCCGCGCAAAAGTTTCGTCTCGCCACCAACAACTACCGCGTCAACGGCGGCGGCGGCTACACCATGTACAAAGACGCGCCCGTCCTCTTTCGTTCCAGCACGGAAATCCGCGAACTCATCATTGACTGGGTCGAACGACACAAACAGATTCCCGCCACCCCGACGAATAACTGGCGTCTCCTGCCGACGAATTAAAAGAAGATGTTAGATGTCGGATGTCAGATGTTAGGGAAAGACGATTTGCCCTTATCTAATATCCGACATCTAACCTCTAACATCTCTCTTTTCGTCCGCGTGCAGTTCGGGTTTGAAGGAGGCGCGCTGTTTCCAGCGGCGGTACATGTGGAGCGAGAAGGCGAGCCAGAGGCCGCTGACGAGGTATGCGCCGAGGGTGTCGCTCGGCCAATGCGCGCCGAGATAGACGCGCGAGAGGCCGACGAGCAGGACGGGCAGCGCAGCGAGCGCGAGGACGGGGCGACGCCAGTTCGATTTGAGCGGCACGAGCGCGTAGGCGACGAAGAAGAGGAAGCCGAAATAGCAGACGTAGAAGGTGACGTGGCCGGAAGGGAAGCTCAAGGTCTTCGTGTCGCGCAAGACTTGGACGAGGTCGGGCGTCGGGCGCGGGCGCGCGATGAGCATCTTGAGCAGACTGTTGACAATGCCGCTCCCGCCTGCGCTCAGGGCGAGTCCCGCCATCTCGCTGCGACGGTTGAAGGCGAGAAAAATCAGCCCCGTGACAGTACCCATCAGATAGGGCGTCCAGCCGTTGCCGAAGAACGAGACGAAGCGCATCAGGGCGAGCATGCCCGGAGGGTCGGCTGATTGCACGAGACGCGAGGCGCGCAAGTCCCAACCGAAATAGGCGTTGTAGTATGCGAGCACGGCGAGCACGGCGAAGGCCGCGAGACCGAGCAGATAGAAAATCTCGACACGCAAAAGCCTGTAGACCGCGCGCCTGCGCTGCGCGGCTTCCGGCGCGGGTTCGAGCACCGGCGCATCGGGCGGCGTCGGCGTCGGAGTCGGCTCGCTCGGGGTCGTTGTCGGAGTTGGCTCGTCCGGCGTCGTCGCAGGTTCACTCGGCGTCGTCGTCTTCGACTCACTCAGCGTCGTCTTCGACTCACCCGGCGGTTGTTCGTCTCGTTCCATTATTCAAAAGTCTGCGAAGTGTGAAGAACGAAAAATAGCGTCCTCAAGCTGATAATCTTCACCGTCCATCTGCCGCGCCCGCGCGCCCCTGCGGTACGTTTCGCATGTTATAATAGGAGCGCAAATTCTCCCGAACATAAACGATGCGAGGCCGCAGCCGCAAGCGACTGCGGGAAGACGGCGGTTGACGCTTTGCGTGTCGTCGGCGAGTGGTTTTTTCCTGACAAGGAGGGCGAGCGTTTTGTTGAGAGTCGAATACAGAGAAGGGTTGTACCTGCCCGACCTCGATTTATGGATGGACGCGGACGGGCCGCGCGAGCGTTGCGTTATCTCGCACGCGCATTCTGACCACATCGCGGAACACAAGAGCATCGTCGCCACGCCGGAGACGGCGCGCATCTTTCGCCATCGCATCGGCGAGGCGCGCGTCGAGACTTTGAATTACGGCGAGCGGCGCGACTACGGACGCTACGCGTTGACGATGTATCCGGCGGGCCATTGTCTCGGCTCGGCGCAGATTCTGGTCGAGGCTGACGGCGAGCGTCTGGTCTATACGGGCGACATCAAGTTGCGCCCGAACGTCGCGGCGGAGCAGGCGGTCATCGTGCCGTGCGACACGCTCGTCATGGAGTCAACCTTCGGCGACCCGACCTATCGCTTCCCGCCCGACGTGGCGACCTTCGACCGTCTCTACGCGGCGGTTGACCGCGCCCTTTCAGACGAACGCGTGCCCGTCGTTCTGGCCTACGCGCTCGGCAAGAGTCAGGAGGCGTTGGAACTTCTGCTGCGTCGCGGTTATCGCGTCACGCTGCACGGCTCGGTCTGGAACGTCTCGGAGATTTACCGCGAACTCGGCGTCAAATTTTCCGGCGCGTACGAGCGTTATCACCGCGACCAGTTGGAGGGGCGCGTGCTGATTACGCCGCCGGGTTGCCGCAAACAGGCGATGCTTTTGAACATCGAACGGCGTTACCTGATTATGTTGACCGGATGGGCGATGAGCAAAAGCGCGCCCTACATGTACAAGGGCGTTGACCTCGTGCTGCCTCTCTCAGACCACGCCGACTACGACGAACTCGTCCGCCTCGCGCGCGAAACGGGCGCGGCGCGAATCATCACCATGCACGGCGCGGCGAAGTTTGCCGCCTCTTTACGCGAACTCGGCCTCAACGCCGAACATCTCGCACAGCACCCGACAGCCGCCGCACACGGCGCGAGTAAACGCGCGCCGAAAAAAGCCTCGACCGCCGTCGCGCAGAAGTTGTTTGAGTAACACGGGCCGGAGTCGCGCGGGTAAGCTCTGTGCGGACGCGTCCTGTCTCGACAGCCCTGTCAGGATTGAAACTTCTCTTCGCAGATGAGCGTGACGGCGCGTTCCAGATTTGCGTCCACGCCGGAAAGACACTTAATGATACGCGAGGGCAGGCGCATCGTGACCACTTCGTATTCCTCGGTCGTCGTCTTCGGGTCGCTCAGAGAGCGGCGGAGGGTCGCCTTCAATTCGTCGTACTTGGCGGGCTTGCTCAGATAATCGTGCACGCCGAGACGTTCGCATTGCTTGCGCGTCTCGTCGCTCGTCTCGCCCGTGACGACGATGACGGGCACTTGCGGCGAGATGGCGCGAATCGCCTGTAGAGTTTGCAGGCCGTGCATTTCGGGCAGCGTCATGTCGAGCACGACGGCGTCGGCCCCGTTGGCCTGAAACTCGGCGACCCCCTCCTCGCCCGTGTAGGCGTTCGTCACCTGATAACCCGCCCTCGTGAGCGACGCGTCATAGAGCGCGGCGAGGTCTTCCTGATCTTCGATGACGATGATGCGATGTGCGGCCATACCGGCAGATACCCCTTGAAAATTGGAGACGTTGATTTTGCGGTTTGCGATTGCCGGAGGATTAGGTATCCTCTCCGCCTATCGCAAAACCACTTCGGCAATCTTTTTGAACGGACGACTGTCCGCAGATTATAGCAGAAGCTTCGATGACTCCCGCTATCGCCACCGTAATCTTGTTGCTGCTCGTCGCCGTCGTCCTCTTTGCGACCGAACGCATCCCCATTGACATCGTCACCATCTTGCTCGTCATCAGCCTGATTTTGACCGGCACGCTCACCGCCGGAGAAGCCTTCGCCGGTTTCGGCAACGACATCGTGATAACTATCTCCGGCCTCTTTATCCTGACCGGCGGGCTGGTGAAGACGGGCGTGATTGACATCGTCGGGCGGCGTCTGCACCGCATCGCGGGCGGCAACGAGTTTCGCCTGACGGTGCTGATTATGGTGGTCGCCGCCGCGTGCGCCTCCGTGATGAAGAACACGACGACGACGGCGATGTTCGTCCCCGTCGTGCTCGGTCTGGCGGAACGCGCGCGCATCCAGCCTTCAAAACTCCTGATGCCGCTCGCCTTCGGCGCGATTCTCGGCGGAACCTGCACGCTCATCGGAACTTCCACCAACCTCGCCGTCTCGGGCGCGCTCCCGCGCTACGGCATCGAGCCTTTTTCGATGTTTGAACTGACGAAGGTCGGCGTGCCCATCGTCGGCATCGGGATGCTCTACATGCTGCTCATCGGCCTCAGGCTGCTGCCCGCGCGCGGGAGCGCGGAATCGCTGACGGAGCAATATCACATCCGCGAATACATGTCGGAAGTGGTTGTGCTCGACTCGTCGCCGCTCGTCGGCAAGACGCTCGCCGAGGCCAACCTCTCGAACGCGCTTGACCTGACGGTCGTCGGCATCATCAGGGGCGTGCAAGGGCGCATCGCGCCGCACTCGGGCACGATGCTTGAGCCGAAAGACGTTCTGCTCGTGCAGGGGCGCGTCGAAGACATCCTGCGCGTCAAGACCGAGGCAGGCATCGAGATCAAGGCCGACTCCAAGTTGAGCGACCGCGATTTGGAACCCGGCGATGTCGAACTTTTTGAGATCATGGTCTTGCGCGGCTCAGTCCTCAACGGGCGGACGCTCAAGGGCATGAGTTTCCGCGACCGCTACGGGCTGACGGTGCTCGCCGTCAATCGTCACGGCGTCGCGCTCTTATCCAAGATGAGCACGGTCAGCATGAAGTTCGGCGACGTTCTGCTCGTGCAGGGCAAACGCGAAGAAGTGGAGCGGATGGCGTCGGACGGGCAGGTCTTGCTGCTCGAAGACGTGTCGGAGCGGCGCGGGCGCGCGGGCAAGAGAATCTGGGCCATCGTCGCCTTCCTCGTCTTCCTCTTCTTCTCCGTGACGCATCTCTTCAACATGCCGCTCTCGGTGGCGGTGCTGCTCGGCGTGCTGATTCTGCTGGCGACCAAAAGCGTCCGCACGCAGGAGATTTACGGTCTGATTGACTGGCGTCTGATCGTCTTAATCGCGGGGATGATCAGCTTCGGGACGGCGATGGAGAAGTCGCACGCCGACCAGTATCTCGCCGACATGATCGTCCGAGGCGTCGGCGACTACGGCGGGATGGCCGTCCTGATGGGCTTCTTCGCGCTGACGGTCGCGCTCACGCAGCCGATGTCGAATCAGGCCGCCGCGCTCGTCGTCCTGCCCATCGCCGTCAAGACGGCGGTCGCGCTCGGCCTCAACCCGCGCACCTTCGCCCTCGCCATCACCTACGGCGCGTCCTGTTCCTTCATCACGCCGCTCGAACCCGCCTGCGTCCTCATCTACACGCCGGGCCGCTATCGCTTCTTCGATTTCGTCAAGGTCGGCTCGATTCTCACCGTCGCCGTCTTCGCCATCGTCATGCTGCTCGTCCCAATCTTCTGGCCGCTGTAAATAAAGAAAGTAGGGAAAAGGGGAAATGGGTAAACGGGGAAATGGATAAAAGGTAAGAGCAGAAATTTTCCTTAGTGAATTTCCACTCAGATTATTCCTCATCCCCTTTCCCCGTTTACCCATTTCCCCTTTCCCCCATCGTCCGCCCTTTGCCTTTTCACTTTTGCCTTCGTATAATGCGCGGGCTAAACGGATCGCCCTCGGGATGTTAAGAACGGGGGCGAATGTTTTTGTAATCCTTTCTTTTTGTCAAAGCGACATCAGAATATGGCAAGACAAATCAGTTGGAGAGAGCGCGGTCGTGTCCCTCGGGGAAGTTCGAACCCTATCCTGCGCTCCATCAAGGGCGGACTCCTGCAAGCCGCCCGCGCCGCACTCGCCGAACCCTACATGCTCGCCGTCGAACGCCACGCCGTTGGACTGCGGCGTCTGCCGCGCGAGTTGGACGGCCTGAGCATCGTGCAACTCTCAGACCTCCATCACAGCCCCTTCACGGGGCGCGAACAGATCGAACGCGCCATCGAGACGGCCAACAGTCTCGAACCCGACATCATCGCGCTCACCGGCGACTACGTTTCGCACGAGAGAGAATACGCCGCGCCCTGTGCGGAGATGTTGGGACGCCTGCGCGCGCGTTGCGGCGTCTATGCCGTGCTCGGCAACCACGACCATTGGGTTGACGCCGCGCTCATCACAGACCTCTTCCGCGCCGAAGGCATCCGCATGCTCGTCAACGAAGGGATGCGCTTCGAGCACAACGGCGCGTCCTTCTGGCTCGCGGGCGTGGACGATACGATGGTCGGGATGGAAGACCTCCCGCTCGCCCTCGCCGGTTCGCGCGGAGAGGAGTTGAAACTCCTGCTGGCGCACAATCCCGTCATCCTGCGCCGCGCCGCGCGCGCCGGGGTTGACCTCGTTTTGAGCGGGCACACACACGGCGGGCAGGTCACTTGGCGTTCGGAACGCTCCGCCTCCGGCAAAGTCCGACGCCGCATCCTGCGCGGCCTCGGGCGTCACGGCGAGACGCAGATTTACGTCACGCGCGGCCTCGGCACGGTCGTCCTGCCCCTGCGCTACGGCTGCCTGCCCGAAATCACACATCTGCAACTACGTTGCATAGAATAGTGACAAGTGACGAGTCAGAAAAGTGACGAGTCATGAGTATCGAGTGACGAAATAAAAGCAAAGCTTCGTTAAGCCTTATAAAAAGCTTCGTTCAGCTTTCCTCGCATCATTTGACTCACCACTTAGTCTCTCGTCACTCGTCGCTTCTTTCTCTTGCTCGTCACTTGTCACCCGTCACTCGTCACTTCTTTTCATGACCGCACGAATCCTGACCCTCCCGAACATCCTGACCGTGATTCGCATGGTGATGATTCCGGTCTTCGTCTCCATGCTCTTTTACCAGAGGTTTATCTGGGCGCTCGCCATCTTCGTCCTCGCGGGCGTCACCGACGGCCTCGACGGACTGCTCGCACGCACCCTCAACCAGAAATCCCAACTGGGCACGATTCTCGACCCCATCGCCGATAAACTCCTGCTCGTGACGGCCTTCGTCGTCCTCTCTCTGCCCTCCATCATGGCCCCTTCGGCCATCCCGCAGCCCCACCCGCGACATCTCCCCGTGCCCTTCTGGGTGACGGCAGCCGTCATCAGCCGCGATGTCTTCATCATCGTCGGCGCGGCGGCCATCAACATCGTCACGGGTTTCCGGGGCTTTCGTCCCTCCCTGCTCGGCAAAATCAGCACGGTCGTGCAGATTGCCGCCGTCGTCGCCATCCTCACCGCCGCCAGTTTTCCGCCCCTGCGCGGCTACCTCCCGACCGTCTACACCACCGTCTTCGCCTTCGCAATCTTCTCCGGCGTCCACTACGTCTTCTTCGTCTCGCGCCTCCTCAACGAACGCGGCAACCGCGAAATCGTCTGACGGGCGGCGCGGCGTCTCCAAAAACTGACGCGACTACGGCAGACAAATGCTCCCTGTCCTGCGCCGTCACCGCGCGACGGGCCGCAAATCTGTGTCTTTCTTCCGGCATTTGATGACAACGCCGCACGGTCGTGGTCGTAAACAGAACAAAGTAAACCACTTATCCGTCTCTCAAAAATTTCAGCCGGAGCTATAAATAAGTTGACAAGAAGGGACTCAAGTATTATATTACCGGGGCATTCAAGCAATCTCCGAGACGTGGCAGGACTGGTTTTGTTGGCTAATCGGAGACTTTTGAAGGGCAACGACTTGAGTCAGTCGCGCGCAGTCCGCTTGGAGCGGGGCGTGAACCAACAGAAATTGGAGAAGCAAAAGAGCAATGAGCAAGATTATCGGTATTGATTTGGGAACGACCAACTCTGTGGTGGCCGTGATGGAAGGCGGCGAGCCGATGGTGATCACCAACTCGGAAGGCGGTCGCACGACCCCATCCGTCGTTGCCTTCACTAAGGACGGCAACCGTCTGGTCGGGCAGGTCGCCAAGCGTCAGGCCGTGACCAACCCGGAAAACACCGTCTATTCCATCAAACGCTTCATGGGCCGTCGCTTCGACGAGGTGACGGAAGAGAAAAAGCAAGTCCCCTATCAGGTGCAGACCGCCGGAACGGGCGACGTGCGCATCGGCGCGGGCGGCAAGGACTACAGCCCGCCCGAGATTTCGGCGATGATTCTGCAAAAGATGAAGCAGTCGGCCGAAGATTATCTCGGGCAGAAGGTGGATAAAGCGGTCATCACCGTCCCCGCCTATTTCAACGACGCGCAGCGTCAGGCGACGAAAGACGCCGGAAAAATCGCCGGTCTCGAAGTGATGCGCATCGTCAACGAGCCGACGGCGGCGGCGCTCGCCTACGGTCTCGACAAGAAGAAGGACGAAACCATCGCCGTCTTCGATTTCGGCGGCGGCACATTCGACATCTCGATTCTCGAAGTCGGCGAAGGCGTCGTCGAAGTGAAGTCCACGAACGGCGACACCCATCTCGGCGGCGACGACATAGACGAGCGTCTCATCGAGTGGATCATCGAGGAGTTCAAACGCGATCAGGGCATTGACCTCTCGAACGACAAGATGGCTTTGCAGCGACTCAAAGAGTCGGCTGAGAAGGCCAAGATCGAGTTGTCGTCGGCGATGGAGACGGAGATCAACCTCCCCTTCATCACGGCTGACCAGTCGGGGCCGAAGCATCTGGTCATGAAGTTGACGCGCGCCAAGTTCGAGCAGTTGATTGACGCGATTTTGCAGCGTCTCAAAAATCCTGTCGAACAGGCCATCAAGGACGCCGGACTCGACGCCACGAAGATTGACGAAGTGGTTCTGGTCGGCGGCTCCACACGCATTCCGAAGGTGCAGGAGATGGTCAAGAGCATCTTCGGCAAAGAACCGAACAAGTCGGTCAATCCGGACGAAGTGGTCGCCGTCGGCGCAGCCGTGCAGGCGGGCGTGCTCTCGGGCGAGAAGACAGACATTCTCCTGCTCGACGTGACGCCGCTTAGCTTAGGCATCGAAACTCTCGGCGGCGTCTTCACCAAGCTCATCGAGCGCAACACGACGATTCCGACGCGCAAGTCGGAAATCTTCTCGACCGCTTCGGACAATCAGACGAGCGTCGAGGTGCACGTCCTGCAAGGCGAGCGCCAGATGGCGGGCGACAATCGCACGCTCGGCAAGTTTCACCTCGTCGGGATTCCGCCCGCACCGCGCGGCATGCCGCAGGTCGAAGTGACGTTTGATATTGACGCCAACGGTATCGTCAACGTCTCGGCCAAAGACATGGGCACGGGCCGCGAGCAGAAGATCACGATCACGGCATCTTCGGGTCTCTCCAAAGACGAGATTGACCGCATGATGCGCGAGGCCGAATCGCACGCGGGCGAGGACATGAAGAAGAAAGAGGAGATCGAATCGCGCAATCGTCTCGACGGTCTGACCTATCAGGTGGACAAGACCTTCAACGAGAACAAAGAGAAGATGGACGGCGCGACCACCACGCAGCTTGAGACGGCCATCGCCGACGCCAAGAAGGCGCTCGAAGAGGGCGGAACCGAGCGCATGAACGACGCCTTCAACAACCTGCAAACCGCTTCGCACAAGCTCGCCGAGGCTCTCTACAGCACGACGGCGGCCTCGGGCGGCGCGACCGGCGGCGAACAGGCTTCGGCGGCGGGCGCAACCGGCGGCGGCGCTACGTCGCAGGGCGGCGCGACGGGCGGCGACGACAACGTCATTGACGCCGAATACGTTGACGTTGACGACAACAAGTAAGAGCGAGTAAATGGTGAATGGTAAATGGTAAATGGATTTGGCTTTTCTTCCATTCACCATTTACCATTTACTATTCACCACCGAGAATGGCAAAAGAAGACTTCTATCAAGTGCTCGGCGTCAAACGCGACGCCAAGCCGGACGAGATCAAGAAGGCCTACCGCAGGCTGGCGCGCAAGTATCATCCGGACGTGAATCCGAATGACAAGTCAGCCGAGGAACGCTTCAAGACGATCACGGAGGCGCACGACGTGCTCTCCGATCCGAAGAAGCGCGCCGTCTATGACCGCTTCGGCCAGTACTCCGATAATCTCGCGGACGCGGCGGGACGCGGTGCGCCCGGCGGCGGCGCGGGCGGGCGCACCGCGCCCGGTTTCGATTTCACGGGCTTCGATTGGGGCAACGCTTCGTCTTCGTCGGGCGCGGCGGGCGGCGCGGGCGGTTCAAGTTTTCGAGACATCTTCTCCGACCTCTTCGGCGGCGGCGGCAAGCAGGAGCGCGAACCCCCTCGACCGATGCCGCAACGCGGCGCGGACATCGAGATGCCGCTCGCGCTCTCGTTCGAAGAGGCCGTGACGGGGATGACCACGAACATCACGGTCAACCGCTCCGAGCAATGTTCGCGCTGCAACGGCGCGGGCGACGCGGGCGGGCCGGTCGTCGTCTGTACGACCTGCAAGGGGACGGGCCAAGTGCAGCGCGCGGGCGGGCGGCTCCGTTTCGCGCAGGAATGCTCCGACTGCGCGGGCACGGGCAAACGCCGTTCACCTTGCGCGGTCTGCAACGGCAAGGGGGTCGTGCCGAAGACGGAATCGGTGAAGGTGCGTATTCCGGCGGGTGTTGACACGGGTTCGCGCGTGCGGATTCCCGGCAAGGGCGAGGGCGGGCGTCTTGGCGCGCCTTCGGGCGACCTCTTCATCATCACCAACGTCGGGCGGCACACATACTTCACGCGCAAGGGCGACAACATCTACGTCACCATCCCCGTGACCGTGCCGGAGGCCGCGCTCGGCGCGAAGATCGAAGTGCCGACCGTCGAAGGCAAAGCACAACTGCGGATTCCCCCCGGCACGCAGTCCGGTCAGAGGTTTCGCCTCCGCGAACGCGGCGTCCCGTCCTTGCGCAACCCGCAGGCGCGCGGCGACCAGTTCGTCGAGGTGCAAGTGACGCTCCCCAAAGTTATCTCGGAAGAGACCAAAGAACTCTTGAAACGCTACGCGCAACTCAACCCCGACAACCCGCGCGTGACGATGGGACTTGAATGAGTAAATCGTGAATCGTAAATCGTAAATAGATAACTGCATTCATCACGTCTCTATTCACGATTTACGATTTACCATTCACTAGCTTATGAGTCGTAAAGTTCGCACATACACGATCAGCGCGGTGGCGACGCAGTATGAGATTCACCCGCAGACGCTCAGGCTCTACGAACGCGAGGGGCTGTTGAAGCCTTCGCGCTCGGAGGGCAACACGCGGCTCTATACGGACACGGATTTGGAGCGTTTGGAGTTGATTCTGTCTCTGACGCGCGACCTCGGCGTCAATCTGGCGGGCGTCGAGATTATCCTCAACATGCGCGAAAAGATGGACACGATGCAGCGCGAGTTCGAACGCTTCTTCGCATACCTGCAAGCGCACGCCGAAGAGTTTTCGCACTTCACGGAAGTGCCGCCGCCCGAAGCTGGCGCGCTCGTCCCCGCCTCGCGCGCCGCCACCCTGCAACGCCGCCGCACGTCGAACCAGCGCGGCTGATTCGAGTTCGAGTCGAAAATTTAGCCAACAGAAA
>DATLMV010000290.1:0-20823 GCA_035537095.1 Pyrinomonadaceae bacterium | reverse complement strand
GAAAGAGGGATGAAGGATGAGGGATGAGGGATGAAAGGATTGATTCATTTGCTCATTGTTTCATTGGTTCATTTCCTCAATGATTCAATCAACCAATGATTCAATCAACCAATTCTTTCATCTCTTGTCAAAGACGTGATGCACGGCGTCGGTCGTCCAGTCGGCGAGATTATGTGTGACGACATCCGCGCCCGCCGCGCGGAGTTCGCTTTCGGCGACGGTGTTGGTGACGCCGAGCGTGCGCATTCCGGCGGCGCGGGCCGACTGAATGCCGGGCGGCGAGTCTTCGACAACCAGACACTCGTCGGGACGCAGCGGAATGACGTGGGCCTCGCCGCGCGCCTGATTGAGCAGTTCGAGCGCGCGGCGGTAGCAGTACGGGTCGGGCTTGCAGGGGCGTTCGTCCTCCGCGCTGACGATGACGGGGAAGAAGCGCGCGAGCGACGCGCGTTCGAGCACGTAATCAATCTCGACGCGCCGCGCCATGCTCACGAGCGCGAGCGGATACCTGCGCGCAAGCGCCTTGATGAAAGTGGCGACGCCGCTGAAGAGCGGCAGTTCGTCGCCGAGGAGCGCGCGATGCTTCTCCGTCTTGCGCTCGACGACGGCGCGCAGGAGTTCGTCCGTCAGAGGCCGCTCGACGCGCGCGAAAGATGTGCGGACGAAAGTCGTGTCGTCCATGCCGAGCGAGCCGTAGTAATCCTCGTCGCTCAGCGCGACGCCCTCCGCGCCGAACACCTCTTGATAGGCTTTCAACTGTACGGGTTCGTCGTCAATGATGACGCCGTTGAAATCGAACAGGATGGCTTGAATCATGCAGCCGAAAAGATATGCGAATCAGATTGAAATCCGTCGGAACACGCGCATTGTAAGCCGCGCGCGGAGCCTACGGCAAACAGAGGGAAACTGAACAGGATGGGCTGGATAAAGAAACGATGAATGCGGAACGCGGAGTGATGAATGAAAGATGAAGCGAATGCTGTTTAACGTTCCGCGTTTATCGTTCAACGTTCCGCATTCATCGTTCCGCATTCATCGTTGCGCGCTTATGGTTTCGATGCTGCCGTCTTTCATGTGAATCGTCTGGTCGGCGAAGCTGGCGGCGAGTTCGCGGTCGTGCGTGACCATCAGCACGGTCAAGCGGTCGCTCTCGACCATCGCGCGCAGCAGGGCGAGCAGTTCGTGTGCGCGCGTCGAGTCGAGGTTTCCGGTCGGTTCGTCGGCGAGCAGGACGCGCGGGCGGTTGGAGAGCGCGCGGGCGATGGCGACGCGCTGCTGTTCGCCGCCGGAGAGTTCGGAGGGACGATGCGTGAGGCGGTCGCCGAGTCCGACGCGCGCCAAGAGTTCGCGTGCGCGCCGCTCGCGTTCGCGCCCGCTCACGCCCCCGAAGGCGAGCGCGAGGCCGACGTTATCCGCCGCCGTCATCGTCGGAATCAGGTTGAAGTTCTGAAAGATCATCCCGACCGAATGCCGACGGTAATGCGCCATCTCTTTTTTCGTGAACGGCGCGAGCGAACGCCCTTCAAAAATAATCTCGCCGCTCGAAGGGCTGTCGAGCCCGCCGAAAAGATTGAGCAGGGTTGACTTGCCCGAACCCGAAGTGCCCTGCAACGCCACGAAACGACCCTCCGCAATCGTCAGCGAAACACCACGCAGCGCGGCCACCTCCGTGCTCCCCATGCGATAAATTTTCGAGACATCGCGCGCTTCCAACATAAGTCAAAGATTAAAGGAAAAGGTAAAAAGGTAAAAGGCAAAAGTGAAGAACGCATCCTCACTTTTGCCTTTTAACTCGTCAATCGTGAATCGTCAATCGTAAATAGAAACGCCGGTTATGCAGTTATCTATTTACGATTGACGATTCACGATTTACTTTTTTTCAGACTTCTTTGTATTCCGAATCAACGTCCTCTTCGGAGAAGGCGACGCGGTAGTTCATAGACTGTTTCTGCTTGGTGATGAGCAGGTCGTCTTTGGTCTTGAGCAGGTCGGCGCGGCTATAGACGGAGAGTTCGAAGTTGTAGCCGTGCGTGATGGCGTCCTTCGGGCACGCCTCGACGCAGAAGCCGCAGAAGATACAGCGACCGTAGTCAATGTTATAGACCTGCGCGAAACGCTCGTCTACGCCCGTGCGTTCTTCGGGCGCGCGCGGGTCGTCGGCGGCGACGATGTAGATGCAATCCGAAGGACACGCCGCCGCGCACAGGTAACACGCGACGCATTTCTCCCTGCCCAACTCGTCAACGTGCAAGAGATGCATCCCGCGATAACGCGGCTGCATCGTCACGGGCTCGTCCGGATATTCGACCGTCCACTTGCGCTGCGGGATCTTCGCAAACGTGACGCTCATGCCCTTGATGATGGCTTTCGTTGATTCGATCACGTCACCAATGATTGACATAAATACCTCGTGAATCGTGAATCGTAAATCGTGAATAGAAAGAACAGTCTTTATCTATTCACGATTGACGATTCACGATTTACTACTGACGATTTACTAATTCAAGCTGGCTGAAGAAGTAGGAAATTTCGATGGCGGCGTTCTCTTCCGAGTCCGAGCCGTGGACGGCGTTTTCGCCGATGGAGTTGGCGAACTCTTTACGAATCGTCCCCTCGTCGGCCTTCGACGGATCGGTCGCGCCCATCAGGTCGCGCCACGCTTTGACCGCGCCCTCCTTCTCCAACGCCAGCACGACGCACGGCCCGCTCGACATAAAGGTCGTCAACTCGCCGAAGAACGGGCGCTCGCGGTGCACCGCGTAGAAGCCCTCGGACTGCTCGCGCGTCATGTGAATCAACTTCAACGCGCGCACGCGGAAACCGCCGTCCGTGATGCGTTGCAGAATGCTCCCCATCTTCCCGCCGCGCACCGCGTCGGGCTTGATGATTGCGAAAGTAAGCTTGCCTGTCTGTTCTGCCATTTTGTCCTCAAGAAAGAATTGATGAACTGCACCGCGCAGTTGTTATCTTTAAGATTCAGTTTGGAAAACCTAAAACTATTCCTGCGTCTGACCGTCGTTCCCTCTACTGGCAATATCAGTTAACGCCTTGAGTTGCCGGTCGCTCTGCATTTGTGACTCCGCCAATTTTGCCATCGCTTCCGCGAGCGTAGCCATCCTGGCGTCGGAAGTGGCTTGAGCTTCCGACAACCTATTGAGAGTTTCTTCCGTCCGAGTTTGTGCTTCGGCTAATTGAGTTATCCTGGCGGCGGAAGTAGCTTGAGATTCTGATAGCCGATTGAGAGTTTCTTCAGTCCGAATTTGCGCTTCAGCCAGTTGAGCCATCTTGGTGTCGGAAAGCGCCTGAGCCTCCGACAACTTATTGAGAGTTTCTTCAGTCCGAATTTGGGCATCAACCAAGGCCGCCATCTTCACCTCGGTATTGGCCTGAGCCTCGCCTAGATTGTTAATCCAAGTTAGATGTGTGTCATCCCGTTCGCTGGCGTTGCGGGCGAGTTCGAGAAGTATTTTGTATGACTGCTCAAGTTGTGAAATTCTTTCGTCGGCACTCATAAACTTGACCTTTCTCGGACATTCTCATCTTGAAACTCTCATGCCACCGCTCTGCTGCCGAGGGCGTCCCGGACGGCTGCGCCGATGTCGGCGGGCGATTGGACGACGCGGATACCGGCATCTTCGAGTGCCTTCATCTTCTCGGCGGCTGTGCCTTTGCCTCCGGCGATGATGGCTCCGGCGTGGCCCATACGGCGGCCCGGCGGCGCGGTCTGTCCGGCGATGAAGGCGACGATGGGCTTCGTCACGTTATCTTTGGCGAAGGCGGCGGCGTCCTCCTCAGCCGAGCCGCCGATCTCGCCGATCATGACGATGGCGTCCGTCTCGGGGTCGTCTTGAAAGAGCGCGAGGGCGTGGGTGTGGGTTGTGCCGACGATGGGGTCGCCGCCGATGCCGATGGCGGTGGATTGACCGAGGCCGAGCGCGGTCAACTGTCCGACGGCCTCATAGGTCAGCGTCCCCGAACGCGAGACGACGCCGACGCGCCCCTCTTTGTGAATGTGTCCGGGCATGATGCCGATTTTGCACCTGCCGGGCGAGATGACGCCGGGGCAGTTCGGGCCGACGAGCCGCGTGTGCTTGTCCGCGAGATAGCGCCTGACCTTCACCATGTCGAGCACGGGGATGCCCTCGGTAATGCAGACGACGAGCGGCAGTCCCGCGTCCGCCGCCTCCATAATCGCGTCGGCGGCAAAGGGCGGCGGCACGTAGATGACGGAAGCATTCGCGCCCGCTTCGCGGACGGCGTCCTCGACGGTGTTGAAGACCGGCACGCCCTCATGCGTCGTCCCGCCCTTCCCCGGCGTCACGCCGCCGACGACCTGCGTCCCATACTCGATCATCTGCTTCGTATGAAACGTGCCCTCTTTGCCCGTGATGCCCTGCACCACCAGACGCGTGTTCTTATCAACCAGTACGCTCAACGCTCTTGCTCCTTAAAGTGTTTATGCAGTTGACCGTCTGTCTTCGGCCATCTAAGAGGACGAAAACATACGGAACCATGGGTGACTAATTTTGTTAACTTAAAGACTTTTTAATATAGCATAGGCTGGAAATTTCACTCCATTAGTCAGATGTGTAGTTATAGTTGTTCCATTTAGGTCAATAATCTAGGAAGGATATTCGCGGCTGCTTCAAGCATTGGCTTCATCTTCAAGGCGAAAGTATATGCTTTATCTATTCGAACGAGCATTCTTCCAAGAGATTGAACTTCATCGGATTCTTTATTTTCTTCTACGTCTTCTTTATTTGCAGCAAGTATTCCTAAACTTTTCGTTAATGTATCTCGCAAGGCCACCGCGCCTCTGATTCGATATTCAAGCACGCCCTTCCTGACTTCATGTAGCAATTCAAGTAAAGAAGTCCTTAGTTCTTCCGGTAGCGAAGACCCAAGTATGCGTTCAATTAAATTATCAACTTCAATAAGTATATCTTTTAAATCCTTGCTTGGAACTTGGCTTTCGTTAAATTCCGGATATTGCGATAGTTGGTGCTCAGAGAACTTTAAAGCGGTCATATCAGCTTGACTAAGGTGTCTCGTATAGCCAGAAAAAGAATCGGTTAACGAGTTAATAGAGGCTACATTTGCAAGCCGAGAGACAGGAGCAATAAATAATTCCTCATTAATGTTCGGAATGCGACGTAATGCCTCTTCAACTTCAGCAAATACTTTTTTTAACGCTACCAAACGAGAAATAACGCTCAGCAAACCACTTTCAGTACGTGGATTCTCTATGCCGAACACCTCCGCCCAAGCAGTTCTTGCTTGCTGATTGTGGTCTTGTACATTGATAGCAGCACTAAGAATGTTAATTAACCTTTGGGCAGAATTAACTTTTGTTTCGTTATCATTCATAACCCTGCGCTATGCTCTGTTTTGAAAACTTGAAAAAAGCGGCTCGATTTTAGGATGGCGTTGAGCCGTTGTCATGTGCTGATGTAGCGTTCTTAAACGCTTCATTCAAGTTCCACATGCTCGCCGTATTGCGGGGCGTCAACGCGCCAGCCGTAGGCTTCGTGGATGTGTGCGGCCATGGCGGCGGCGGCTTCGGGTTCGCCGTGGGTGGTGAAGGCGCGGCGGGGCGGGGTGTCTTTGAGGGGTTCGAGCCAGCGCAGGACTTCGCGCCAGTCGGCGTGGGCCGAGAGGCCGCCGATGCGTTCGACGCGGCAGCGCACGGGCACGAACTGTTTCATAACTTTGACTTCCCGCTCGCCGTCGAGGATGCGCCGTCCGGTCGTGCCGCCCGCCTGATAGCCGACGAAGAGGATGGTCGCACGCTCATCGGGCAGGATGCGGACGGCGTGATGCATGACGCGCCCGCCCGTCATCATCCCCGACGCGCTGATGATGATTCGCGTGCCGCGCTCGTCGTTGAGACGTTTGGACTCTTCGCGCGAAGAGGCCGTGACCATCGAGCGCGTCTTGAGCGGGTGGCGATTCTCGGCGAGGACGCTCGCATAGCCTTCGTCGTGTTCCTCTCGGCGGTGGCTGTAGATTTGCGTGGCCGACGCGGCCATCGGCGAATCAACGCGCACGGGCAGGACGGGAATCCGTTTGGCGTCTTCCAGTTCGCGGATGTGATAGATCAACTCCTGCGTGCGACCGATGGCGAAGGCGGGAATCAGGAGCGGGCCGCCGCGCTCGACCGCTTCGTTGATGATGCGCGCGAGTTCGTCCTTCGGGTCGGCGGCGTCGTGTAGGCGGTCGCCGTAGGTTGATTCGACGAGCATGTAGTCGCAACGGGGCGGCGCGACCGGGTCGCGGATAATCGGCTGGTCGTAATGTCCGAGGTCGCCGGAGAAGAGGACGGTGCGACCGCTCCCGTCGTCGCCCGCGCCCTTGATTTCGACGTGCACGAGGCTTGAGCCGAGGATGTGTCCGGCGATGAGAAACGCCGCCTCGATGCCTTTCGCCACCGCGACGGGCTGGCCGTCGTTCGCGCAGGGCTTGATGAGTTTGATGGTTTCGCGCGCGTCCTCTTCGGTGTAGAGCGGGAGGGCGGGCGTGTGTCTGGTCAACTTGTGACGGTTGCGGTAGTCGGCCTCCTCCTCTTGCAGACGCGCGGAGTCGGGGAGCATGAGTTTGAGCAGTTCGGCTGTGCCGCGCGAGCAATAGACGGGCTTGTTGAAACCGAGCGCGACGAGGCGCGGCAGGTAGCCCGTGTGGTCAATGTGCGCGTGCGTGATGATGACGGCGTCCAACTCGCGCGGCTCGAAGGGCGGCGTCTCCCAGTTGCGCTCGCGCAGTTCCCTGTAGCCCTGAAAGAGACCGCAATCAACGAGCACTTTGCTGCCGTTGGATTCAATCAGATACTTCGACCCCGTGACCGTGCCGACGCCGCCCCAGAAACTCAATGTCGCCATGCGTTCTCCTTTGGATGACTCACTCGCCGCGAATGAGATGGATGACTAATTCGCTGAATGCTTGAGCGCGCCGCTTCGACGGGCGCGGTAGGCGAAGAAGACGAGCGCGGCGGGGATGAGCAGCGCCAGATTGCGGAGCGCGGTCGAGACGCCGAGTTGGCTCGCAATCAGCCCGCCGAAGCAGCCGCACTCCAACGGTTCGCCGTGCTGCACGTAGACGTAATGGAGCGCATATCCGGCGAAGCCGACGAGCAACGCCGCCGACAAAAGCGCGCCCGCGCGCACCGTGCGCGGCACAATGAGCAGCACCGCCGCCAATAGTTCCAGAGCGATGACCGAGAGCGTCACCGGCCAGACCCAACGCGCGGGGACGAGGTTCGACATGTTGGCGGCGAAATCGCTCAACGTGTAGAGCTTCGCGCCCGCCGCCAGCAGAAACATCGCCGCCAAACCGAAGCGACTGACGAGGACGAGCGCCTTCAGCAGCCGCGCGCCGACGCGCCGGGGGCGTGACGCGGCGACAGAAGGATGCGGCGACGCGTCGTCCTGAGCCGCGCCGTCAGCCGCCACAACATCTTCTCTCGTCAAATCTTCTCTCAACGCGTCTCCCCCGTCTCGCAGCATCTCGCCGCCGCGTCCTTGCCTTCGCGTCTTGCCGTCGTCGTATCTTCTTCTCCGCGCCGCTTCCTTTCAGCGTCGTATCTTCGCCGCGCGGCTTCTCTATCCGGCGAGCGCGACCACTTTTTCGGCGGCGTCCTTCATGCCACCCGCGACCGTGAAGTTCATGCCGGATTCGCTGATGAGGCGGCGTCCCTCTTCGACGTTCGTGCCTTCGAGACGCACGACCACCGGCACTTGAATCCCGATGCTCTTGGCCGCTTCGATGACGCCGCGCGCCACCATGTCCGTGCGGACGATGCCGCCGAAGATGTTGATCAGGACGGCGCGCACGTTCGGGTCGGCGAGCAGGATGCGGAAGGCCGCCTCGACTCTCTGCTGCGACGCGCCGCCGCCGACATCGAGAAAGTTCGCGGGTTCGCCGCCCGCGAGTTTGATGATGTCCATCGTCGCCATCGCGAGGCCCGCGCCGTTGACCATGCAGGCGATGTTGCCGTCGAGCTTGATGTAATTTAAATCAAACTTCGAGGCTTCAATCTCCAACGGTTCTTCCTCGTTCAAGTCGCGCAGCGCGGCAAACTCTTGATGACGAAACATGGCGTTGTCGTCGAAGTTGACCTTCGCGTCGAGCGCGATGAGCCGCCCGTCTTTGGTCAAGAGGAAGGGGTTGACTTCCAAGAGCGACGCGTCCAACTGCTCGTATGCGTCGTAGAGCGACTGCATGAACTTCGCCGCCTGATTGATGAGCGCGGCGGGCAGCCCGAGGCCGAAGGCCAACTGCCGCGCCTGAAACGGGCGGAAGCCGACCGCCGGATCAATCGTCTCCTTGAGAATCTTTTCGGGCGTGTGCGCGGCGACCTCCTCGATGTCCATGCCGCCCGCCGACGAAGCCATGAAGACGGCTCGGCCCGTCGTGCGGTCGAGCACGATGCCGAGATAAAACTCCTTATCAATCGGCAAGCCCTCCTCAATCAGAACGACGCGCACTTCCCGGCCCTCCGGCCCGGTCTGATGCGTGACGAGTTGCATGCCGAGTATCTGCGCGGCCACCGCGCGCGCCTCTTCCGGCGACTTCGCCAGTTTGACGCCGCCGCCCTTGCCGCGCCCGCCCGCATGTATCTGCGCCTTGACGACGACCACATCCGTCCCCAACTCCTGCGCCGCCGCGAACGCCTCGTCCGGCGTCCGCGCCACGATTCCGCGCGGCACGGCGACGCCGAACCGCTTCAACAATTCCTTGCCCTGATACTCGTGAATCTTCATCGCACAGTCCTCGCGCGATAGTCTCCGGCAGACAATCGCTCAACAAATTTTCTCGATTGGAACGCCGTCGAGTGTAGATTAAGGAAACTGAAAAGTAAAAAGCCAGAACTGGTAAATCGTGAATCGTCAATCGTGAATAGATAAAACTGTTCTTTCTATTCACGATTGACGATTCACGATTTACTAATGACGATTTACTTTTCTCTTTTCTAAGTTTTGTCCTATCTTGATGGCCCGACCTTTTCGCGGGTTGACGGCAGGAGGCGAATCTGATGAGCGATGTGACGGTCACTTCCCTGAGCAATTTGCAGAACGAGGTGCGCTACGGCGACGCGGGCAGATTTATCACCGACGAACCCGAGACGCTCGGCGGCGACGGCGCGGGGCCAGACCCCTACACGCTGCTGCTGGCCGCGCTCGGCAGTTGCATCTCGATGACGGTCACGCTCTACGCGCGTCGCAAGGGTTGGCCGCTTGAGCGCGTCACAGTCGAACTGCGCCTGCAACGCATCCACGCCAAAGACTGCGCGGAATGCGAGAACGCCGAGGACGGTTTCGTCCATCGCATCGAACGCCGCGTGCGCCTCGAAGGCGACCTCGACGCCGGGCAGCAAGCGCGCCTCCAAGAGATCGCGCACAAGTGCCCCGTGCATAAAACTCTCATCTCCGAGATCGTCGTCGTCGAACCGAAATCTTGAAACCAATCACGCCGGAGACGTTTCCCGCGTCGGGCTCCGGCACTCGACGACGCCGAACGCCGTCGCGCACGCGCTCGACGTGTGAGCGCGACGTGTATTTTCATTCGGCGTGTGAAGTTAAATTTTTGTCGGCGCGCGGAGTTAATAGTTTGTTTGACTTGTAAGTTGATTTGTAATAAAAGTCTCGCGCTGTTACGAGTCTTGAGTCCCCGACGTTTCAGTTTCGACTGACAACCCCAGTTCTCGACGTTTTCGTTTACGACTGCAACCCCTGTTTCCGGAAAGGATTCCCCCCATGAAAAGCTGCCCCCGCAGTTTTCGGTTTACCGCGCCGCGCCCGCTCGTCGTCCTGCTCGTCGTCATCTCAACCGCGTTTCTCTTCTCCGCACAAGCGCAGACCAAAACCGCACTCGTCAGCGACAATTACCTGTCTCCGTTTGAGCGTGAGATTTTTCAGGAGATGAATCTGGCGCGCGCGCGCCCCGCCGAATACGCCGCGCATCTTGAGAAGTTGCGCCCCCACTTCAAAGGCAATACATATCAACCGCCCGGCCACGCGGCGCTCGTCACGGAGGAGGGTTTGGCGGCTCTCGAAGAGGCCATCCGATTCCTGCGTGCCGCGCCGCCGCTGCCGCCCTACAGCGTCTCGAAGGGGATGTGCTTGGGCGCGTTGGAGCACGTCAAGAGTCAGGGGCCGACGGGTGAAACGGGCCATAAGGGTCGGGACGGGAGCCTCTGCGAGCAGAGGGTCGCGCGCTACGGCTCTTGGGAGACGGCCATCGGCGAAAATCTCTCCTACGGCAAAGACACCGCGCGCGAACGCCTCATCACGCTTTTGATAGACGACGGCGTGCCCAATCGCGGCCACCGCGAGCGCATCTTCAGCCGCGAATACAAGGTGGCGGGCGTCTCCTGCGGCGACCATTCGCAGATGGGGACGATGTGCGTGCTCACCTTCGCCGGAGGCTTCTCCGAAAAACTCGCGGGCGGCGGCGGCCCCGCTCTCAACGACAAGACCAAGAGCCAAAAAGCCGTCAGGCAGTTCTGAAACTGCGGACGAGCGGCGTTCGTTGCGGGTCGGGCACTTGATTCTTGTCGAACGACAAGGGCGCGGAAGGCTGTAAACAGTCATTTTCCGTCGGCCCGAAAAGTGAAGCGATAAAAGCGGAAATGGCGTCGGAGAAATCTCTCCGACGCCGTTTCCGCTTCTTTATCGGGATGACTGGATTCGAACCAGCGGCCTCACCCACCCCAAGGGTGCGCGCTACCAGGCTGCGCCACATCCCGCCGACTGCACCTGTAAAGTATGTCTGGAAATTTATTTTGTCAAATAGGGCGAAGGCGTTCGGGGAACGTCGGACTTCAGCGAAAATCCCCCGCGCCGGAGAAGCCTATTTGCGTCGCTCGCGGGTCGGCGCGTCGCCCGCGTCGAGCAGCGTGAGCAGTTCGCGCAACTCCTGTTGCAGACGACGCACGGCGGCACGCCGCTCGTCCGTCAACTGCATCTTCGGCTCGATAGTCGCCGGAGAAACCGGAGACGACGCAGACGACGAAGAAGATGATGATGCAGTCGGCTCGTCGAAGCTGGCGCGCGCGACGGGCGGCGCGGCGAGCGAGACGGCGGCGTTCGTCGTGTTCGACGGAGACTGCGGCTGCGGCTGGATGCTCTGCGGCGCGGGGGCGACGGCGGGCGGCGCGCTGCTCATCTCGGGCGTGACGACTTTGAGTTTGCTCGCGCCGCGCAGTTCGCTGACCAGCTTCTTCTTCGCCCCGGCGATGGTGTACTGGTCTTCGTAGAGCAGTTCCTTGATACGCAAGACCATCTCCACGTCGCGCTTGCGGTAGGTGCGCTGTCCGGCGCGATTCTTCTGCGGGGCGAGCATGGGAAATTCCGATTCCCAGTAGCGCAGGACGTGCGCCTGTACGCCCGTGATGTCGCAGACTTCGCCGATCTTGAAGAAGAGTTTTTCGGGGATGGAGACGGCTGCTCGATTCATGTCTGTTTTCGGGGAGCGCCCTCGGAGCGGCTCGAACCGACCTCGCCTTTGTTGGTTAAAGTGATTCCTGAATGAGCGCCACTTAAATCAGCAGCAGATATGATGCCGCCGTCATGTTACTCGCGCCCGCGCGCGGGTGTCAATGTTCTTTCGGACGCTGGACTGTCTAAAATGAACGAAAGGGCGGAGGGATTCGAGGCTGGCGGCGCGTGAGTTTATAAAGCTCTGATGCGGATGAGACGATTGAGGGGGTCGAAGGTGAGTTGGAAGGGTCGCAGGGCGTCGCGCCCGAGGAGGACGGGAGCAGTCGCTTCCGCACCGAAAAGCAGGTCGGTCGGCACGCCGCGCAACGCCAGCGAACCGACATAGACGGTCGCCGGTCGGAGACGGCGCGCGCGCACTTCGCCGCCCGCGATGTCGCGCACGCCGCCGCGCTCGCGCTGCCCTTCCGTGTTGATGCCAATGGCGCGCGCCGAACTCTCCGTGACGGCCAGACCGAAACTCGAACCCGTGTCGAGCAGAGCGCGACGACCGCCCGCGAGCATGACGAAGGGGCGACGGCTCTCGCTGTCCGTGAGCCACGCGACGACCGTGCCGTCGGGCGTCTCTTGGTCGCGGCGCAGGGGTTCGAGTCGCGGATTGAAGGCGCGGAGTTGGCCGCGCGGGAGGTCTATCACGTAGCCGAGCGGCGAGAAGGCTTCGGTCGGGTCGAGGATGCCGTCAACGTCCGGAGGCAATCCTTCGGCGACGATTGCCAGACCGTTCGCGGGCAAAAGGTTCGCGCTCTCGCCGATGGCGAGAGAACGCAGATGCGCCCTGCGCGCCGTGCGGACGCTCGCGCCGCTCAGGCCGCCAATTTCCAGAGCGCGCCCGCCGTCCACGCCGACGCGCGCTTCCGCAGCGACGCGGCGCGAGAGAATCGTCGCGCCCGCGCCCGTATCCACGGCGAAACTGTACGGCCCCTCGCCGTTGACCCATGCCCGGACGAGCAGACCGCGCCCGCCGACTTCGCGGAAACTGACGGGGCGCGGCACGCTCGCGCGCACGTCGCGTCCTGCGTCGGAGCCTCTTTGATCGCCTTGCGCGGCGACGCCCGCGTTGCCGTTGTCGCCGCGCCTGCTCTGGCCGGGCGACTCTGGCGCACGCAAAAGGGCAGCCTCACCTGTGTGTGAAGCTGCCCCGTTGATGTGCGAGATGATGATGAGCGACACGGCGAGCGCGCCGGAGACGAAGCCTGTGCGTCTGCTTCTCATCACGTCTTGAGAGATGTCGCTTAGTTGCGACGGTTGCGCTTGCGAAGTTTGTACGTGTAGAGAGCCGAGCCGCCGCCGCCAGCCAGCGCGCCGATGGCCGCGCCCTTCTTGCCGCCGATGAGCGCACCGATGAGCGCGCCGCCGCCCGCACCGCCCGCGACCGTCAGTTTGTCGCGGTGCTTGCTCCAGAACGAACGCTTGCGCGGCTGCTCATAGTCGTAATAGACGCGGCCCGCGTTGCTGCTTCTGGCGGCACGCGTGCGCGTCGCGTTGCGATAGACGACGCGGGTCGCGGGCGCGGTATTGCGCGAACGCGAAACGCTACGCTCGTTCGCCGAAGCAAGGACTCCGTCATTCGCCAGCGCGCGTGCGCCGTCGGTGAAACCGGCGCGATATGCTTCACGCTCGTCGCTGCTCATGTTCCGGTCGTCAAGCGCGGTCTGCGTGTTGTTGGCCGCGAGGGTGTCGGCCCCGAGCGTCGCGTCGCTGGCCGTCGTCTCGTGCGCGGGCGCGACTGTCGTTAGAGATTTGGTCGTCGCTGCGGTGTCGGCGGTCGCCTCCGCGTTCTTGGAGGGACGCATCATAAAAGCCCCTGCCGAACCGCCAAGCAATGCGGCCACCAAAGCCACCGGCAAAATTTTATTATTCAAATTCATTTCTCAGATTCTCCTTCTGGGATTGGTTCGCGGCAGATGAAACTCAACCGACGCCGCTTATCATGGCAAATGCCGTTCCTCGCAACATCCGGTCGCGGCTCCCCAAAACATCTTCCCTTATCTTACACCGTCGCCCACAGTTTTCGACGCGAAACACACGTAAACAGGCCGTTTTATCGCCAAAATACAACATCGCAACGTGATCGCAACATAAGCTCGCGGGTCGTCAGTTATACGATATGGATTGCGCGCGACCCCAAATGCGAATGCCAACCTGACGAGGGTAAAAGTAAAAAGGTAAAAGGCAAAAGTGAAGCATGGAGGTCGGGTTCCGGTCTTTTGCCTTTTACCTTTTAACCTTTGCCTTCTATAATCCGACACGCCCATAAAAAAAATCTTTTGGAGGTTCAACGTCCAACGTGTCAACGCCGACAGTCTCTCTACGCCTCGCCGCGCGCCTCGATAAAGTCGGCTTCTCCGACATCGTTAAAATCCGTAACCGGATTATGCAACTGCGCGCCGGGGGAGCGCGCGTCTTTCAGTTTGAAGGCGGCGAACCTTTTCTCAACACGCCCGAACCCATCAAGGCCGCCACCCGGCGCGCGCTCGAAGAGAACAAGACGCGCTATGCGCCCTCGTCCGGCATCGAGGAACTGCGCGCGGCCATCGCCGCCAAAGTGAGTTCGCGCAATCGCATCCCCGCGCTCGAAGCGAACGTCGTAGTCTTGAACGGCGGGATGCAGGGTCTCTTCGGCGCGTTCCAGTCAACGGTCAATCCGGGCGAAGAAGTGCTCGTCTTCTCTCCCTTCTGGACGCCGATCAAAGACCTCATCGCGCATTGCGAAGGCACGACCGTCCTCGTCCCGACCGGAGAGGCACGCCGCGCCGGTTTCGGCGAAACCCTCGCGCGCTACACGACGCCGCGCACGCGCGCCATCTACTACAACACGCCGCAGAATCCGGCGGGCGTCGTCTTCACGCGCGACGAGGCCGAAGCGGTCGCGCGTTTTGCGCGCCAGCACGACCTCATCGTGATTGCCGACGAGGCTTACGAAGACCTTGTCTACGACGGCGAGCACGTCTCCATCGCTTCGCTCGAAGGCATGTTCGAGCGCACCATCACGACCTTCACGCTCTCGAAATCCTACGCGATGACCGGCTGGCGGATGGGCTACGCGGTCGCTACCGAGCCGTGGATGACGGGCCTCCGGAAGACGCTTCTCTATTCGACCAACGGCGTCTCGACGCCCTCCCAATGGGGCGCGCTCGCCGCCTTCAACGAAGTGGACGACTTTCTCGACTCGGCCCGCCAGCAGTATCGCGCGCGGCGCGACCTGCTCGTCGCCGGACTCAACGAACTCGGGCTGACCTGCGCCGCGCCCGCCGGAGCCTTCTACGCCTTCCCCGACGTGACGCGCATCAACGCCGACAGCCGCGCCGCCGCCGAAATCCTGCTCGACCGCGCGCAGGTCGCCACCGTCCCCGGCGTCGTCTTCGGCGAACACGGCGAAGGACACCTCCGCTTCTCCTTCTCCCTCCCCCTCGAAACCATCGAAGCGGGCCTCGATTCCATGCGAAAGCATCTTTAACAAGGGATGAGGGCGGAGGGATGAGGGATGAATGAAGAAGGGGGAAAGCGAACCCGCCGTCTCTCTGCAAAAAAACTGACGCAGCAACCTTCTACGAAACAGTCCGCCTCGCGCGACGAGTTCGACTTCATCGAACACATCCGCCGCCGAACGCTCAAACGACAGGCAACGCCTCAAGACGAATCCCGTCAACGCGAAGCTTCCGCTTCATCCCTCATCCCTCATCCCTCATCCCTGATTCACGGTATCGGCGACGATGCCGCCGTGCTGCGACAGGCGCGCGCGTCGGGCGACTTGGTTGTGACCGCCGACATGCTCGTCGAAGAGATTGATTTCCGGCGCGGGTACACGCCGCCGCACATGCTCGGCCACAAGGCTCTCGCCGTCTCGCTCTCCGACATCGCCGCGATGGGCGCGCGCCCGCTCTGGGCGCTGCTCTCCGTCGGCGTCCCGCACGACGTTTGGCAAACCGATTTCCTCGAACAGTTCTACGAAGGCTTCGACGCGCTGGCCCTTGAGCATCGGGTGACGCTCGTCGGCGGCGACGTCTCGCGCACGCCCGCGCACGTCGTCGTTGATTCCATTGTGCTCGGCGAAGTGGCGCGCGGTCGTGCGTTGCTGCGTGCGGGGGCGCGCGCGGGCGACCGTATCTACGTCACCGGCACGCTCGGCGGCGCGTCCGCCGGACTCCGCCTGCTCGAAGGCGGCGCGCGTCTCAAAGCGAACCGCACAGGCAGCGCGCATCTCGACGCGAACCGCACAGGCTCGACGGGAAAGAGCACGCGTGACCGCGTGCGACGCGCGCGCGAACGTCTGATGCTTCGACAACTGCGCCCGACGCCGCGCCTCGCATGGGGCGCGTGGCTCTGCGAGCAACGCCTCGCCACCTCCATGATTGATTTGAGCGACGGCCTCTCCTCAGACCTCGCGCACCTCTGCCGCGAGAGCGGCGTCGGCGCGAAGATAGACGCGTCGCGGATTCCCTCAGACCCGTCCATCGCTCAGGCACGCCTAGATGACGACGCCGCTCACGCGCTTCCGCAAACAACCGATGCCCTCTCGCTCGCGCTCCACGGCGGCGAGGATTTCGAGTTGCTTTTCACCGTCCGTCCACGTCGCGCCGCGCGCCTGCCGGATGAGTTGGACGGCGTCCGTCTCACGGAAATCGGCGAAGTGACGAATGATGCGGCGCGGCGCGTCATGCTCCTGCGCGAAGGGCGCGCGCCGGAAGTCCTGCGTCCGGCGGGCTTCGCACACTTCAAACGAAGCGCGCGCAAGTAGTCGCCTCGCGGCCTCCGGGCAAGTCCGGTTTGACTCGTCGCGGCGACTTGCCTAGACTCCTGTTTTCGAGAACTTTTGTCGCCTCTGTTTTCGTAAAGGTTTGAGAGATGCTGAGATTTCACAACACGCTGTCCGGTCAACTCGAAGAGTTCAAACCGTTGCGCGAGGGCGAGGTGCGGGTCTATTTCTGCGGCCCGACCGTCTGGGACTACGCGCACATCGGCAACTTTCGTTCGCTCGGCATCTTCGGCGACACGCTGCGCCGCTATCTCACCTACAAGGGCTACAGCGTCACCTACGTGATGAACATCACGGACGTAGATGACCGCATCATCAACGAATCGCAGAAGGCCGGTCTCTCGCTCGACGCCTACACGGCGCGCTATATCGAAGCCTTCCGCGAGGACTTCGCCGCGCTCGGCTGCCTGCCCCCCGACCGCATGCCGCGCGCCACCCAACACATCGAGGAGATGGCCGCGCTGATCGAGAAGCTTCTGGCGAACGGGAGCGCGTACGAGTCTGAAGGTTCGATTTACTATCGCATCAGTTCGTTTCCCGGCTACGGCAAGCTCTCGAAGATCAACTTCGCGGGCAACATCGCGGGCGCGAGCGAACGCGTTGACACCGACAAGTATGACAAAGAGGACGCGCGCGACTTCGCGCTCTGGAAGGCCGCCGAATCCGAGCATGAGCCTTCTTGGGAAACTGTCGTCGGTCGCGGTCGTCCCGGCTGGCACATCGAATGCTCGGCCATGTCAATGAAGTATCTCGGCGAGACCTTCGACATCCACGCGGGCGGCATTGACTTGGTTTTCCCGCATCACGAAAACGAGATTGCGCAGAGCGAAGCGGCGACCGCGCAACCCTTCGCACGCTATTGGCTGCACTCCGAGCATCTCAAGGTCGAGGGCGAGTCAATGTCGAAGTCGAAAGGCAACTACTACACCTTCCGCGACCTGACGCATCTCGGCTTCGACCCCGCGAGCATCCGTTATCTGCTCTTGAGCGTGCCCTATCGCAAGCAACTCAACTTCACGCTCGAAGGCTTGCGCGGCGCGGAGAAGACCGTCGGCAGCCTCCGCGATTTTCGCGCGCGTCTCACGGAAGCGCGCGCCGAAGCGGGCACGAACCCGACCGTGCGCGCGGCGGCGGCACGCGCCCTCGAAGATTTCGAAGCCGGTCTCGACGACGATCTCAACACCTCGGTCGCGCTCGCCGCCATCCATAATCTCGCGCGCGAAGTGAACACCGCGATAGACAACAGCCAACTCCGCTCGGACGACCGCCGCGACCTGCTCGCCCTCCTCGAACGCTTCGATTCCGTCCTCAACATCTTCGGCCAGCAGACGCGCGAAATCCTCGACGCCGAGATTCAAACGCTGATAGACGAACGACAGGAAGCGCGCCACCGCCGCGACTTCGCACGCGCCGACCAAATCCGCGACGCCCTACTTGAGCGCGGCATCATCCTCGAAGACACCCGCGACGGCGTGCGCTGGAAAAAGAGGACGATAGACGATGGACGATAGACGATGGACGAAGGACGGAAGAAAGCTTCCTTCTCATCTATCATCTACGGCAGGAAAGCTTCCCTCTCATCTATCATCTGCCGTCCGAGCATTCACAGACGACAGACAAAACATCTCCGGCCATCGTCCATCGTCTATCTATTGCATGAAGCAATAGATGTTTGTATGATGGCCGCGCCTCTTTCAGGGAAAGCTAAAACAACGTGACCTCTTTCAAGTTCAACTCCTACACCTGCCATCTTCGACCGCTCGAAGCACGCGCGCACATCTTCGCGGGCTAACCGCGCCCATCACGTCGTCTCTGCAAATCAGCGCGCCGTTCATCTCTCAAATTTCCAATCCCGAACCCCTCGCCTTTCGATAGTTAAGGAGAAATCCGTATGTCTACCACCATCATCGCGCCGCCGGAGAGGCCCGAAATCAAAACCGCCCTGCCCGGCCCGAAGGGTCAGCAGATTGTCGAGGCCGACGCGCAATACGTCACGCCTTCGTACCCGCGCCCGTCCTTCAAGCTCGTCGTCGAACGCGCGTCGGGCGTCTGGGTTGAAGATGTTGACGGCAATATTTTTCTTGACTGCAACGCCGGAGTCGCCGTCTGCTCGACGGGTCATTGTCACCCGGAAGTCGTCGCCGCCATTCAAAGCCAAGCGGCGGAACTGATACACATGTGCGGCACGGACTATTACTACCGGCACATGCCGCAACTCGCGCAGAAGCTCGACGAGATCGTCCCCGTCCCCTCGCCGACGCGCACGCACTTCGCCAACAGCGGCACGGAAGCCGTCGAGACCGCTCTGAAACTCGCGATGCACGCGACGGGACGCGAAAAGTTTATCGCCTTCTTCAACAGCTTTCACGGGCGCACGCTCGGCTCGCTCTCGCTCACGTCGTCGAGAGTCGCGCAGCGCAAAGGCTTCCGCCGTCAGGCGCTCGACGTGACGCACGTCCCTTACGCCTACTGCCTGCGCTGTCCCTTCAATCTCGGCAAGTGTGCGGACGGCTCGTGCTGTCTCGGCGGTCTGGAATGGATCGAGGAGCGACTGTTCAAGACAACTCTGCCGCCGGAAGAGTGCGCGGCGATTGTCGTCGAATGCGTGCAGGGCGAGGGCGGCTACGTCCCCGCGCCGAAGGAGTTCTTGCAGGGTCTGCGTCGAATCTGCGACGAGCACGGCATCCTGCTCATCGTGGATGAAGTGCAATCGGGGATGGGACGCACGGGCAAGATGTTCGCGAGCGACCACTACGACCTCAAGCCTGACATCATCTGCCTCGCCAAAGGCATCGCTTCGGGGATGCCTATGGGCGCATGCGTCGCGCGCGCCGACCTGATGGACTGGCAACCCGGCGCGCATGCCTCGACCTTCGGCGGCAATCCCGTCGCCATCGCCGCCGCGCTGAAGACCATCGAACTGCTCGAACGCGAACTCGTCGCCAACAGCGCGGAGGTCGGCGCGTATCTCAAGAGCGGTCTGGAAAAGTTGATGACGAAGCACGGCTGCATCGGCGACGTGCGCGGGATGGGGATGATGCTCGGCGTCGAGTTTGTCGAGAACCGCGAGACGATGCGGCCCGACCGCGAACTGCGCGACCGCATCGAAATCGAATGCTTCAATCGCGGCCTCGTTATCCTCGGCGCGGGCAACAACACGATTCGCTGGTCGCCCCCGCTCATCCTCACACGCGAGCAAGTTGACGTTGCACTCGAACTCTTCGACGACGCCATCGCCGCCTCGTGCGCTGCAAATTAACAGGACAGACAAAAAGAGAAAGGGGAAAAGGGGAAAGGTTAAAGGGCGAAAGGGATAGAGCAAACTGCTTGATTCCCTTTTCCCTTTTGACCTTTCCCCTTACCCCTTTCATTCTTTGGGCTACATGGGCATTTCGTCGGGACGCGTCGCGGGTTTCTTGGGCGGTGCGGGGCCGGTGGCGTCGGCTGAGAGTTTGCCTTGTCCTTGAAAACTATCGGAGGCGTTGGCGGGCAGCGGCTCGAAGGCGAGCGTGAGTTTGCTCTCGTCGCCGGTCAACTGTCCGCTGGCGCGCAGGCCGCCGTTGGGCCATCCGACGAGCGAGCCGCTTACGAGGCGCGGGAGGCGAAAGCCCACTTGAGATTCGACGAGGCCCGTCGCCGCCGTCTGCAACGTGCGCGGGCGCGTGCCCGCACCCGTGCCGTGCAGGTCGAAGACGACCGTGACGAGTTTGTCCAGACGCAACACGCGCAGGTCGCCTTCCAGACGAAACTGCTCTGCGCGTCCCGCCAGACCGCCGCTCGACGTGAACTCGCCGTCGCGCAAACGATAGGGCCGCCCCGCGCGCGTCCAAGCCGTGTCCAACTCAAGCTGCAAGGCTTCTTGCGCGTTCGCCGCCATCGAGACGAACTTGAAGGGAGCGGTCAGGGCTTGCGTCGTCATCGCGCCTTTGGGCGGCGTCGTCTCGGCGACGCGCACGGTCGCGCCCGTCGCGCCGCGCGTGATTTGGACGCCGAAGCCGCCCGTGTTGCGCGTGCCGAGAAACGCCGCGACGACGATATTCGTCTTGAAGAAATCCGCCCTCAACTCAGGCGCGTCGCCCGCCAACTCGCGCAACGCCGCGTAGGTCTCCGCATCGCGCACGACCGCGACGAAAGCATCCGTGACCTTGCCGTAACCGCCCTCTGCCAGAACCTTCAAAGCGTCGCTCACGGTTCCCTCCCTCGCGCTCGCGGGTGTCGGCGCGGGCGTCGTGTTGCTCTGCGCGGTGTTGTCCTGCGGGCTGTTTTTTGCGACGTTGCCCTGCGGCGTCGTCTGCCGCCCCTGATTCGCACCGCATGCCAGCCCGAGCGCGCCCTGCACGACCGACAACATCAACCCGACCGCCAAACTCATCCTCATTCCCAACATCATCTCTCTTTCCTCCATGCCAGCATACAACTCGTCAATCGTGAATCGTAAATAACCTAAGTTGCGGGTTATTGAATGAACGCCTTATCAATTTGATAGGCGAATAAAAACAGGCTGACCTTCAAGATAAAGCCAGCGAGCGTCGTCGCATGTATCTTCTTCGGGAACAACTTCATGATTTCACCAAA
>DATLMV010000289.1:0-4579 GCA_035537095.1 Pyrinomonadaceae bacterium | reverse complement strand
ACACACCCCGCAAACTCACACGCGTCCCCGTCGGGGACTCTCGATTTAGAACGAATACTTCAACGCGAACTGGAGACGACGCCCCGGCGTGACGGTGTCGGTCGCGTTGCCGAAGCCCGGCGATTCGAGGAAGCGGACGGGGATGCCGAAGTTGGCACGATTCGTCAGGTTGAAGACCTCCATCCGTAAGTTCAGTTCCTGATTCTCGAAGAAGCTGAAGCCTTTGACGACCGCCAGATTGACGAGCATGAAATTTCCCGCGCGGAAATCGTTGCGGCGGACTGCGCCGTCGAAACCGAAGGGCGCGACCAGATCGTTGATGCCCGTGCCGGGAGCAATCTGGATGGGATTTTGACGGTCGCCGGTGATAATCAAACCCTGCCGCGTATTCAAGCGGTCGGTCAGGTTGCCGTCGGCGTTCACGTCCTGAATGGTGTTGATGGTGTAGGGCTGCCCGCTCTGGAACTGCCCGGTGCTGGCAATCTGGAATTTGCTGACGCCGGGCACGTCCCAGATGAGGTTGTAGCTCAAGCGGTGCGGCACGTCGAAGTTCGAGCGCGCGCGTTCGCCCTGCAAGGTGACGCCGTTTTGCGGGAGCGCGAAGGCTCCGGCCACGTCGAACACGTCGGAGACTTCGTCGAAGGATTTCGAGAAGGTGTAGGCCGCCTGATACTGCAAGCGGCGCGTGAAGCGTCCGCGCGCCTGAAACTGGAAGGAATCATAACGCGACTCGCCCGTCGTCTCGATCTGATTGAAGACGCCGATGCGCGGGTTCCCCAGAGGAAACAGGCCGAAGGGCAGCACCTGCCCGCGAATCTGCGGGCCGGGGCAACCCGAAGGCCCGGCGACGAGGCCCGGCGTGTTCGGGCATTGCGAAGAGTTGCCGATGAAGCCGCCCGAGGTGGCGGCGTTGGGGTCGCGGGTCGGCTCGATGCGCGAAATCAGGATTGACTTGTTGCCGCCGCCGCGCGGCGTCTTGAAGCTCAGGAGGTTGCGGCCCAGAGTTCCGGCGTAGGCGAACGAGAGGAACGTGTTGTCGCCGACCTGTTGCTCGATGGTGTAGGAGTAGTGATAGGCCATCGGCATTTCGAGTTGGCGCGACGGCACGGTGAAGGCGAACGAGCGCGGGTAGAGCGGGCTGACGGCGTTGATGAAGTTGCGGAGCGTCGCCTGATTGCCGGAGATGGCCGGATTGATGGTGTTGAGCGTGCCGGGTTGCAGGATGGGGATGCCGCCCGCCGAAGGACAGGCCGGAGTCTGGCTGATGGAGATGAAGATGCAGGGCTCGCCGATGTTGCTGGTCGAGAGTCGCAAGTCTCCGAGCGCGGCGCTGGTCGGCGGACGGAAGAAGAGCGGCAGGCCCGTCGCGGAAATCGGTAAACCTAAAGTCGGGTCGAACGTCGTCGGGTTGAAGGAGAGGGGCGCGCCGAAGTTGACCGGCAGGAAGGCAGGCGGAAGGTTGCGCGATTGGCTGACGACGGAGCCGAGTATCTGGTCGTAATAGACGCCGAAGCCGCCGCGAAAGACGGTCGTCCGGTCAGGCCCGAAGATGTTCGGAGCCCACGCGATGCCGATGCGCGGCGCGATGTTGTTGCGGTCGGGTTCGTAAATCTGCGTGCGCCCGCCGATGAGACTGCTCAGGAGGCCGGGGTCGAGATTGGGATTGATGTTCTGGAAGGTGCTCTCGATGCGGTTGTTCATCTCGCGCGCGGGCGTGTTGTATTCGTAGCGCACGCCGAGGCTGATGGAGAGGTTCGGGAGCAGGCGCACCTCCTCCTGCCCGAAGAAGTTCAACTGGTAGTAGCGCAGACCGATGTTGGCCGCGCCCTCGATGTCGCCGAAGTTGGTGAGCGATTGATAGTAGCCGGTCGGTTGTCCGGCGGCGGCGAACAGGAGCGGCGAGAGATAGGGCGTGTCGGCGAACCGCGAACGCAGCCTCTCCTGATTTATCTGCGTGACGCCGCCGAGCGCGGGGTTGCTCTGCACGAGCGGGAGGCCGTAGAAGGTGGCCTGCGCGCGGTAGTCGCGCGGGATGGTGCTGTTGAGTTCGGTGCGGCGGATGTCCGTGCCGAAGGCGTAGCTGGTCGCGCCCGTGCGGTAGGTGACGGTGTCGGCGATTTGATACGTGTTGTTGATGCGGTTCTGCGGGAAGTTGAAGGGGTCAACGCCGACGGGACTGAAGCCGCCGATGATGACCTGACCGAGCGGGCCTGTGACCTGCGACGTGTTGAGCGCGTCGCTGCGCGTGGCGAACGTGACCGCGCCCGTGTTGGCAACGCCCGCGCTCGGCGGCAGCGTGATGTTCTGGATGAGCGGCGCATTGAGCAGGAGCGACGTGCCCGGCGCGGCGTTGATGTTGAGGCGCGTGCGACCGTAGGAGAGACGCAACTGGTTAAAGAGCGGGTTCGAGGAGGTCGGGCTCGACAACTCGCTGTTCAAGAAGGTGGAGATGTTCTGCGTGTGCACCTGCGGGCGCAAGGACGAGCGGAGCGCGCCTCCGGCGGCGGGCACGTCGCGTTCGTCGCCCGTGAAGTTGTAGCGGGCGGTGAAGGACTGGAGGCGTCCGCCGAACATCTCGGGCGTGCCGCTGTAGTCGAGTTTGCCGGAAGCGATGATGCCGCGACCGCTTGAGGGGAGCACCTGCGTGAAGGTGTTTGCGCCGTAGACGCCCTGCGGGTTGTTGGCGAACGGGAAGAGACTGAAGATGGCCGCGCCGTAGAGGCTCTGGTTCTCAAGGCGAATCGGCGTCGGCAGCGGGTTGACAACGTTTCCGCCCGGAGGGTTGACGATGTTGAAGCGGTCGCGGAAGAGTCCGGTCGCGCCCGAGTTGTCGAAGCCGCGCTGCTCGACGGTCGGGACGGCGAAGCTCGTCTCCTGCGAAGCGTTCAACACCTGCCGCTCGGCGGAGACGAAGAAGAACAGGTTGTTCTTCACAATCGGCCCGCCGAGCACGAAGCCGAACTGCCCGAGCGTGAACGAATCCTCGTCGCCGCTGCCGTTGCGCGTAAGCAAAGGTTGGCGGCTGCCCGCGACGGTCGAGAAACTGCCGTCGGGGTTGCGCACGCGGCTCTCAAGAAAGACGCTCTGGTTGTTGCCCGCGACGAGCGGCGAGAGGTTGTTGCCGTTGGTCGTGTCGAAGAAGTTGCGCGCGTTCAACCGGCTGGAACTGAGGAAACCGAAGACGGTTCCGTGCACATCGTTGCCGCCGGACTTGGAGATGGCGTTGACCTGCGCGCCGATGTTCCTGCCGAACTGCGCCGGAGCGAGCAGCGTGATGACCTGATATTCGCGGATGGACTCGATGGGCTGCGGGACGAGCGAGAGGAATCCTTGACGACGGACGCCGATGTCTTCGTCGTTGTTGTCGGAACCGTCCACCGTGAAGTTGTTGGTGCGCGGCGGCATCCCGTTGACGGCGAACTGTCCGGCGGAGCCGACGCCCGCGCCGACTCCCGGCCCCGCGACGTTGCCCGACGTGTAGGGCGGAAGCGCGACGCCGGGCAGGAGCAGCGCGAGTTCGTCGAAGGTGCGGACGAGCGTCACCGCGCCGAGCGGGAGCGTCGAGACTTCCTCTTCGGCGAACGCGCCGCCGCGCCGCCCGTCAGTCCGGTTCGGCCCTTCGGCCACTTCCTGAATCTCCTCGTCGCCGTTGGTCGGATCAAGCACGGGCTGCGGCGGGGGCGCGGGCTGCGGCGGGGGCGCGGGCTGCGGTGTGACGATGGGCGGCCCCGCTCTTTCAACCGGCGAACGCGTCGGCGCGGGCGAACGCGTGGGCGTCGGCCTGACGGGCGTCGGCGGCGCGGCGGGCGCGGGCGTGTTGGTCACTACGGAAGCGAGCGGGGTGAGTTCGACGGGCACGGGCACGACCGTGTTGTCGCGCAGCGTGTAGAGCACTTGGTTAACGGTTCGCGTCTCGTAGTTCGGAGCCTCGACCGTGATGCGATAGTTGCCCGGAGGGAGCGCCGCCAGATAGAACTGGCCCGACGTGCCGGTGCGCCGCACGTAGCGCACGCCCGTGTCTATGTTTCTGATCTCGACGCGGGCATCGCTGATGAATTTGTTCGGCTTGCCCTGCTCGGAGACGGTTCCGAGAAACGCGCCCGTGACCGTGGTTTGCGCGCTGGCCGCGAGGGACAGCGAAGGCACGACGAGCAGCGCGACGGCGAGCATGAGCGAACAACACAGGCGGAGGGAGAAATTCTTTGACGACGGCATAAGCTTGCTCCTAAAGGTTCAAAGAGGGGAACGAACCCGCTCCTACCGAGAGATGTCAGGACTCTCAAAAAAGAGGTTCGTCGCAAAGGCTCTATCAAAAGTGCGAGACGGCGGCGCGGTCGCGTGTTAAGGGTTCGCGTTTCGACGCACAGGCGGTGAGAGTTCCGCGTTGATGTTGAGAAAAAGCGCGTGCGAATGTTAAAGAAAGGGAGCAGCGTCTCCGGGCGGGAGGCTGCTCTGGCATCTCCGAGCGAGACTTTCAGACCGCCTGTCGGGATTTGCAGCGAGCGAGCGTCTTCAGCGACCGCGCGAGGGGTCGCCGGTAGTGTTTCAGACTGACAAAAAAAGTTTGCGTGGCAGAGTT
>DATLMV010000288.1:0-1270 GCA_035537095.1 Pyrinomonadaceae bacterium | reverse complement strand
TAGATTCTAAAATGAATACCGGCGGAGCGGCGTTAACGAAGCCCTGCTGATGACGGTCGGGCGTTGGCGCGAAGGGATAAAATTTCTCACTCCGGTTATTCCGTCTCGTCCGCCGGAGCGGCATGTTGCGCCGCGTCTCGGCCTGCGGCGGTGAGCGCGTAAAAATCGTTGCCGCGTTCTTCGAGCAGGCCGTCTTCGACGAGTCGTTCCACCTGATAAAAGACGGCGCGGCGCGCGTCGGGGTCGTTGCTGTCGCCCGCCTCGAAAAGCTCGTGCAGGTCGAGCGTCTCCTTCTCAAACTCGACAAACATGCGCAGCACACGCCGCGCCAAATCGTCCTGCTCGCTCATCACACACGCCCTTCCTTCGACGACAGATTCACCTCTGCAACGGATGCCGGGATTATAAAGGATGGTGCGCCGGTTCAACGAACGCAGCACCGGAAGGGATGCGCTCTGCGTGCGCCGAAGGGTGCGCGGTGCTTGGCGAAAGTTGTGAGTTGAATTTTTAAACGCGCGAGCTTCGTGCGTAGATTTGCTTATCAGGCGCGGAAGGCTTGGGCGACGGCGTCGGTGTTGTCGTAGATGCGGACGCGCGAGATTTTGCCTGCGCGGAGCGTAAAGGCGATGGCCCAGTCGTTGTCGAAGGTGCGGCCCGTCGCTTTGACGCGCCCGCGTTCGCTGCCCAAGACGATCACCTTTTCGTCGCGGGCGATGAACTCCTGCGGCTCGAACCGCTCGAACGCGACCGCCGTGCCGATCTGGACGAGAAAATCCGTGACGCCCGCGTGTCCCTGCCAGTCGCCGAAATAGGGAACGACTTCGGGGCCGCTGATGATCCATTGAACGTCTTCGGCGAGTGCGCCGAGGAGGGCGGGCACGTCGCCGCGTCCGAAGGCGGCGAAGAGGCTTTGCACGGTTTGGAGGTTCTCCGGTTCGCTCATGCTTCACCTTTTTTCGGGGCGTGCGCGGGCTTGAGGGCGGGCGTCTTGTGGCTCATCTCCTCGTAGCCGCAACGCTCGCATTGCCAGAGCGGGAAGACCGCCGACGGGTCGGCCTTGCTTTCGTAGATGGCGCGGTTGGAGGGGATAATCTTGCCGCCGCAGGCGGGACACGCGCGACCGCGCACGCTCTGTTTCTCAACGTCGAGGACGGGATTTTTTTCGTCGGTCATGGTTTCAAACTCACGTCGCCGTCGGCGTCGTCCTCCGCTTGAGTTTGAGGATTGCGACGCTTGTATGCGATGACGAAGAAGGAGCAGAAGATCGTGA
>DATLMV010000287.1:0-5832 GCA_035537095.1 Pyrinomonadaceae bacterium | reverse complement strand
GAAGACAAAGCCGGACGCTAACAACTCGCTTCACTCTTTCGCCACATAAACGAAGACCCGAAGGATTCTAATCTTCCTTCGGGTCTTTCTCCTTACGCCGAGTTTACGCGCCGGAGAGAATTCGCAATCCCCTCATTTGGTGGCGACGTTGCCGAGGGCGATGACTTCGCCGCGCGCCAACGTCACCTCGCGCGGCACGTCTCTGCCGCGAACGCTCATTCGTTTGGAGAATGCGTCGAGCAGTTCGAGTCCGCGCTCGGCGTCGCCTTTTTGTGCGTAGGCGCGCGCCAGCGCGACGGCGGCGGGGGTGTGATCCGGCTCCAGCTTGAGTGTGCGCTCCCAACTCTTAATGGCGAGTGGCAACTCATCGCGCAATAGTTGAAGCCGTCCCATGTTGTAGCTCGCCTCCCCGTAGTTGCCGGCCTCCTGCCGGAGCGCCGCTTCGAGCGCGTCGTGCGCTTCCTCTAATCTTCCGAGTCGAATCAGCACGACGCCGAGATTGTTCTGCGCGCGCGAATAGTTTCCCCGGCGCTGAGAGATTGCTTTGCGATAAGCTTCCACCGCCGACTTCTCGTCGCCGAGTCGCGCGAGAGTATTGCCGGCGTTGTAAAGTCCTACCGGGTCGAGCCGCTCGTCGTTCGTGATGGCGCGCAACTCTTTAATGGCTTCGGTCGTGCGGTTCATCTCGACGAGACGATCAACGAGCTTTCGCCGCGCGCTCGCCCGCTCTTTCTCACCCTCCGCGTTTGCCACCTCGTCGCGCAAACCGGCGAGTTCTTCTTCCTCACTGACTTTGGGGTCAGCGGTCTTAGCGACAACAGGAGGATCGGAGGGAGCGGCGGAAGGATTTTCGGGAGGGAGAGCAGGCGTCCTCGCGGCGGCCGGCGCGGGGAGCGATATGGCAGACGGCGTGGCGGACGGCGCGTCAGCAGCGCGGCGCGGGCGCACAAACTCGGTGTTGCGGGAATCTATGTCCGTCTCCGCGACGGGTGGCTTCTGCTTTAATACCGGGCGCGCTTTCCTTTTTCCCTGCGCGGAAGCGCCGGCCACGACCGCGACCACAATCACCGCGAGCGCCGCGAGCCGCGACAACCGGAGTAAGTCGCCACGACCAGCGCGACATCGTTGCGCCACTAAATTGTTATTCTTCATAATTGTCTCTCCATCTGAACCGTCGTCTGGCTTACCGGTTAACTAACATCTGCGAAGCGGTGTTTCGTGTCGCAACACGTCGCTCATTTTTGAAGCTCTCGCCTCGGAGTATTTCAGTTGGCGATTTTGAAAGAGGTCGGTCGCGGAGTCTTCTCGACGGGGGCGTAAGAGATGATGGTTCCGCCGAAACCCACCGCCCACCCGCGTGTGCGTTCGACGAAACACAAGCTTTCGAGAGGGTGAGTCGTGCCACTCATTTCGGCGCGCCAATTCGCGCCGCCGTCAACGGTGTGCAGCACCGTTCCGCCGTCGCCGACCGCCCAGCCTTCCGACGCGTCAAAAAACTTTACGTCGAATAAGTCGGCGTCCGTCGGCGTCGCAAGCGCGCGCCACGTGCGCCCGCCGTTCGCGGTGGCGAAGACAGCCCCGCCCGTGCCGACGGCCCAGCCGCGTCGCTCATCAACAAACGAGACGGCGCGCAGTTGCGCCGACGCCGGAGGCGTACCTGTCACCTGTTCAATTTGCCCCTCGCGCCACGTCGCGCCGCCGTCCGTTGTTTTCAATATCGTCAGTCCCGCGCCGACGAGCCATCCTTGCCCGTCGTCGAGGAATGCCGCGCCGTGCAGCAAATGCTTCGTCGGGACGCGCTGCCGCGCCCACGTGCGTCCGCCGTCCTCGGTCGCGTAGAGAGCGCCCATTTCGCCGAAGACCCACCCGCGCTCGTCGTTTGCGAAGGCGATACGGATAACGGCCAAATCAATGTCCGTGCCCATCACTTCGACGCGCTTCCACGATGCGCCGCCGTCAGACGTTCTTAGAAGATATGAGCGAGGCTCGTCCTTAGCTTTGAGTAAATAGATGCTGCGCTCGCAAACCAGCCAGCCGTGTGCGGCGTCGGAGAAGTAAATGTCGTGCAGCGTGTCTTCGGTCGGTCGGCGCAGAATCCGCCAGTTCTTTCCGCCGTCAATTGTGCCGAGCAACGCGCCGCTGCCGCCCACCGCCCAGCCCGTGCTTCGGTCGAGAAAATAAACGGCGCGCAGCCACGCCAGAGTCCCCGCCGGCTGTTTAGTCCAGCCGACGTCCGCCGCGTTCGCCTCAGAAGGCAGAAAGCAGAAGGCAGAAAGCAGAAGGCAGAAAGCGGAGGGCAACGGGCAGCAAACGTCGCGCAAGTCGGCTTGAACGGCGCTTCATGAGCGGAATAATCCGAGCAGAAATTCTTCGTTTACTGCCTTCCGCCTTCTGCATTCCGCTAAAAGCCTCCGCCCATGAAGATGCGCGCGAAGCTGACGACCTGCACGAGACTCATCACTTTCTGGAAAGTCTTAAATTTGTTGCCGGGCACGAAAACCTGATCGCCCGGCGAGAGGAAGTAGTTGTCGGGGATTTTGCCTTTTTCGATCTTGGCGATGTCAACCTGAGTTTCCTTAACAATTCCGTCAGGCCCGGTTCGCAGCACCACCACCTGTTTCTTGCCGGTCGGCAAAATGCCGCCCGCGACGTTGACCGCCTCCCTCACCGAGAGACGCCGCGTCATCGGCCTGATGCCCGGTTGCCCGACATCGCCCATCACCGAAAATATCGCGGACATCGCCTTGTCGAGCGAGACGGATACCTTCGGGTCAATGATGTACTCGTCCAAGTGCTTTGTGATTTCATCGGCAACTTGGCGCGTCGTTTTGCCCGCGACGAGGATGCCTTCTTTAATCAGCGGGTAGGCAATGACCCCGTCGGGCGGGACGGGGATGCCGCCCAGCGAGTAGCGTTCCTGGCCGAACACGCGCACGGAGATCACGTCTTCCGGGCCGAGGCGGTAAGAAGTCATAAAGTTATTGTAGTAAGGAACGACGACCCGCTCCTCTTCGGACAATCCCTCGCGACGATTGACCTGCACCTCTTCGGAAGCGCCGCCCGGCACGACGCGCGTTTCGTCGGCCTCCAAACGGTCGTTCGCCGGAGTCGTCGTTTGAGGGGTGGCGGTGGTGGTGCCGCCCGGGTGCCGGGCGCTCTTGTCTCCCTTGGACTGGTTCGGAGTCGAGCCGGGCGTGTCGTCGGCCTTTTTCGTCTCCGGCGATGCGGGCGCGCCCGACGGAATAGGCGATTGCTGCTGCGCCGCTGTCGAAACCACCCCGCCGCACGGCAGCAGAGTGAGCGCCATCGCAAGGGCGACTGTGGACAAAGTATTTGAATTATTATTCATCACGAAACCTCCATGACTCTTCGTAAGCGGGAGAGAGGTAAACTTATCCTCCCGGCGCAAGCCTCCTGTTCAGCGTCCGCCGCGACCGAACAGAATCGTCTTCACCGTCTCAAACATAATTATCGCGTCGAGCATCAGGCTCATGTTTTTGATGTAATAAAGATCGTATTGAAGCTTCTGCCGGGCGTCTTCGATTGACGATCCGTAAGGGTATTTGATCTGCGCCCAGCCGGTCAGTCCCGGCGCGACTAAGTGGCGCTGTTCGTAAAAGGGGATTTCGTCGGCAAGTTGCGCGACGAAGTGCGGACGTTCGGGACGCGGCCCGACGAAATTCATATCGCCCTTCAGGATGTTCCAGAATTGCGGAATCTCGTCGACGCGAATCTTGCGGATGATGCGCCCGACGCGCGTCACGCGGTCGTCTTCGGCGCTCGCCCACACGGGGCCGTCCTTTTCCGCGTCGGTGCGCATCGAACGAAACTTCATCACGACGAACGTCCGCCCGTTCTTACCGACGCGTTCCTGCCGGTAAAGCACCGGGCCTTTCGACTCGAACTTGATTAAAACGGCGGTCAGGAGAGCAATCGGTAATGACACGACGGCTCCGACAAACGCGACGCTGCGGTGCATCGCGGCGCGCGCGACGCCGCTCATCCGCGCCTGCCGCTTGCGCCCCGAAAAGATCAGCCACGACGGGCGCAGCATGTCGAGGTTCACGCGTCCCGTCAGCCGCTCGTAAAACGCGGTGCTTTCTTCGATGTCAACGTCTCCCGACAAACTGAGATCGAGGAGTTGTTCGACGGGGAATTTCCCGCGCCGCTCGCCCATCGCCACGACGATGCGGTTGACGCTCTCGCGCTTGACGATTTCAGCCATCTGCGACGGAAGGCCGATCAAGCGCGGATTGATGATGCTCTCGCCGATCATCTCCGGGCGGTCGTCAACAAAGCCGACGATGCGGTAACCCGCATCTCGCCGTTCGAGGACTTCGCGCGCGAGATCAATTGCCGTCTCACCCGAACCGACAATCAGGATGCGCTCCCCGACGTTCGGGTGACCCAAAAGCCAGTGAATCGAAATGCGCCACGCCACCATCAGGAAGAGCGCGAGCGGCATCGCGATTAGCGAAACTCCGCGACCGAGCATTAACTGCGGCAAAGCGTAGAACATCACCGCCAGCGCGATCCACGCGAGGCCGAGTGCCTGCAAGAGTCGCAGCACCAACTCGCGCCGGTCGTGCATCACCACGAAGTCGTAGAGGTCGTAAAGATAAAACGCGGCGAGACAGAACACGGCGGCGAGTGCGGCTTTATAAAAACCGTAGTCGTCGAAAAGCTCGAAGTACGCCTCACTTTGCCCGAGCCGCAAATACGCGGCGACGATCACCCCGCCGAAAAGCAACATGGCCTCGGCGGTGATGAGCAGCCCAGTGCGTGAGTTGAGGCGTGTTCGGCTCAAGAGCGCCCCGCCTCCGTTTCCTGACGCGCCGCGTCTTCCGCGTCGTCGGATGCGCTTGCGGATTGATCCTCCGCCGGAGTCTCGGCGTGGCGTCCGTAGCGTCGGCTGTAATAATAGCCCTGCTCGTCCATCGGCTCATTCGAGGCGTTGAGAATCACGCCCAAAACTTTCTCGCGCGGTATCGGTTCCAGCGCCCGTTCGAGTGCGGCGTAGCGGGTCTGGCCGGAGCGTGTGACGATCAGGGCCGCGTCGGCGCGGCTGATGAGTAGCGTCGCGTCGGTGAAGAGACCGAGGGGCGGCGCGTCTATCATAATGTAGTCGAACATGCGCCGCACTTCAGCCAACACCGTGCTCCACCTCGGCCCCGACAGCAGTTCCGCCACGCCTTCGCGCCGCGCCCCGCCGGGCAGCAGGTATAGCCCGGAAGGTTCAAGCTTGATGATCGCCTCGTGGAGCGAAGCCTCGCCAGTGAGAACTTCCGCCAAGCCGATTGGCGCGTCAATGCCGAGATAATCTGCCGCGCACGGCTGACGCAGGTCGCCGTCAATCAGGAGCGCTTTCGTGCCGTCGGACTGCGCCAACATCCACGAGAGATTGAGCGCTGTTAAAGTTTTTCCTTCCATCACGCCGGCGCTGGTGACGACGAAAGCCTGCATTTTTCTGCTCTCGCCGGCGTGCAACACCCGCGTGCGCAGAGAGCGGTAGCGCTCCGTGTAGGGAGATTGTGGTTGTGTGATGGTCACAAGATGTGGTTCGACGCGCGCGGCGGAAATGTCTATGGAGACGAATTCCGGCGTGCGCGTCGAACCGGCAGCGCCCAAAGTTGCCCCAGCAATACGCGAAGCTTGTCCGCCGGGGAGTGCCGACCCGACGACGTGTTCGGTGTGCTCAGTGGACGCTGAGATGTGCGCCGCCTCCGGCGCGCGAAGAATAGACGAAGATTGTAAAATAGCATCCGGCGTCACAACTGCGCCGGCGACATTATTATGGCGACCGTTTCCGGGAACCAGGGTCGCGCCGCGGGC
>DATLMV010000286.1:0-34798 GCA_035537095.1 Pyrinomonadaceae bacterium | reverse complement strand
GTCGGTCGCGGTCTCGAACTCGCGCACGAAGTCGTTGATGCGGTCTTCGCGGCGCGTGCCGTCGAGACGGCTGTTGTCGAGCGCGGCGGTGAGACTGGCGCGGAATCTATCGGCGTTGTCTTCCAGACGGCGAATCAGATTGTCGAGACGGCGGTCGCCCACGCGACCGGGGCCGGTCTGAGGAGTCCCCACGGGCGGGTAGCCTTGCGCGTTCCAGTTCCAAGAGACGTTGTAGGCACTGGCGAGCGTGTTCAAGTCGGTCTTAAGGAGCGACCAGTCGCTCTGCGCGCGGGCGTTCAAGCGCGTGCGCGACATGAACGCGTCAATGTTGGCCGCCTGCCGCAGCACGCTCTCGACATCGGCGGCGACGGAAGTGCGCGTGTTGAAGCGGCTGCGCAGCGTGTCGGTCGCGGTCTCGAAATCGCGGACGTAGGCGTTAATGTTGTCTTCGGTGCGCGTGCCGTCTATGCGGCGATTGCGGTCGAGCGCCAGATCGAGGCTGCTGCGGAACGCATCCGCGCGGGTTTCGATGCGACGAATAAGTTGGTCAACCTGCCGGTCGGTCAAACGATACGTGCGCCGTTGCGCTTGCGTCGTCAGGCCGAGGCCGACGAGCGCAATCACCATCCAAACGGAAATCACCTGTCTAATGCTTTTCATCAACTCTTCCCTCCAGTCAAAAGGTATCCACTTTTTACTATTAAGACATCGAGTCGGATGCGGCGACTGATGCGCTCATCCGGCCTCGTGCTGCTCGTTCAAGGGGAGCGACCCTTGGGACTTGGGAGAGGTTGGATTTCGAGTCAGGCAGAGGCAGAACCAATGGAAACTGTGCAAGACTCATGCCGCTATCACGTTTGGGAAAGTTTTTGAACTGCGAAGCACATCTGGAAATGCGCCGGGAGAGCAATCTATCTATCTGATTCGACAAAACGGACGACGGGTTGCCGCACCCGTGTCTTTTGTTTTTCGCCAATTTCATTGCAAATCCGTCCCATTTTCTGTACTGAACTGATAGCCCTTGTTCGGGTAGCATACAACCCGGATTCGACCAGATAGACGGGTGAAAAGCAGGGGTAAAAGGGAAAAGGTCAAAGGGTGAAAGGGAAAATATCTGTCTTATCCCCTTCACCTTTTACCCGTTTCCCCTCTTACCCTTTATCCGTTTTATCGTGTGTAATATGCTTTGCAGCCTAGGGAGGGATAAAAACATTGAGCCTGACGGATTCAAAAGCGACAGTTCACTTCGCGGGCGAAGACCTCTTCGTCGGCATCAGCCCGAGCGGTCATGCGCAGGTGCTCGACACCGACCACGAACGCGCCAGCGCGGCGACGCCGATGGAGTTGCTGCTCATCGCGCTCGGCAGTTGCACGGCGGTTGATGTCATCTCGATACTCAAGAAGAAGCGCGAGCAGGTGTCGGATTATCGCGTCGAGGTGCGCGGCGAAAGACGCGCCGAACACCCGCGCGCCTACACGCGTCTGGAAGTCCGACACATCGTCAGCGGGCGCAACGTCTCGGAGAAGGCGGTCGCGCAGGCCATCGAGTTGTCGGAGACGAAGTATTGCAGCGTCGCGGCGACGCTGCGCCCGACCGCCGAGATCGTGTCCAGTTATGAGATCATCGAGGACGAGCGCGGCAGCGCGTGAATAGAATAAATGCCGCGCAACGTCGCCTGTGCAGGCGGCGTGCGTGGGCCAAAAAGATGCGCGCGGGGCGGCAAGACTGTTAGAATGCGTGGCAGCAAGGATTTTCATTCCCAAAGGAGATTCACAGATGGCTGACGATAAAAAGAAGATGTGCGCGCATCCGGGCTGCACCTGTCCGGCTGACGAAGGCAGCAAGTATTGCAGCGCGTACTGCCACGGCGCGGGCGACACCGCCGAGATTGATTGCAACTGCGGCTGCGATTCCTGCGGCAGCAACCTCTAAGACTTTCCGCGACTCTAATCTTCCAAGACCGGCGCGGGACGCACGACCGGAGCGCATGTGTTCGAGCGCGCGCCCCCGCCGGTTTCGCATATCTCCCCGAAGTTTTCAAAGCGCGTCCGGCTGCTGCCCGATGAGTTTCAAAAGTATTCCAGCACGGAACAGTAAGGGCGCGCGCATACTGTCTGCTTCCGAACATTTCCGGCGTTTGATAATGTCACCACTAGCTCAACTGCTGCTCGTCTGCACGCTCTCGCTCTCCTGCGTGAGCGTCGAAACTTCGCCGCACGAAACGGCGACCGCGACACCTGCTGAAACTGTCTCCGCCTCCGAGTTTTTCACCGCCGACGCACAGGGCGACGACGCGCTGGCGAGCGTGCGCGCGACCGACCGCGCGGGTCGAGGCGCGGACGGGCAGTTGCCGCAGTTGAGCGCGCAGGAACACATGCGACGCGCCGCCGTCTATCACGCCAACCGCGCCTTCAACGAAGCGCGCGCACATTGGCGCACCGTCATCGAGCGTTACCCCGCGGACGCGAGCGTTCCGGCGGCGATGTTCGGCATCGGTCGTTCGCTCTATCAGGAACGCAGCTACGCGGAAGCCCTCCCCATCTTTCAAAAACTGGGCGACAACTACGCGGGAACCGAAGCCGGACGCGACGGCTTTTACTATGTCGCCGCGACGCTCCTGCGTCTCGAACGTCCGGCGGAGGCCGCGACGCGCTACGCCGAATACACGACGCGCTTTCCCGAAGGCGAGCGCATCGAGAATGCTTACCTGAATGTGATTGATAGCTGGCGCGAAGCGGGACGCCCCGAGGAGGCTCTCGCGTGGGTTCCGCGCACGCGCGCGCGTTTCGCGGGCAAGCCCGCCGACACCAACGCTCTCTTCGCACGCCTGCGTCTCGACGTGTCGCGCGCCGACTGGCAGACCGCCACGCGCACCGCCGACGAACTCTTGCGCGGAAGCTTCGCGCGCGGCGTCCAGACGAGCGCGGCGGAGGTCGCCTATCTCAAAGCCTACAGCCTCGAACGCGCCGGACAAAAAGAGCAGGCGATTCGCGTCTATCAGACCGTCTCCGACGCGCTCGGCTCTTACTACGGCGCGCTCGCCAGCGAACGCCTCGTCCGTCTGGGCGGCGCGGGTCGCACCGCCGGTCAGGAACGCGAGGCGCGCGTGCGCTCGCAAATCGTCGCCGCACGCGCGAACTATCCCGCCCCGTTTCGTGAACTGATCCTGCGTGCGACACAGAAGCAGCGCAAGCTCGACCCGCGTCTGCTGCTGGCGATTATGCGACAGGAGAGCGGCTTTAATCCGCGCGTCAAATCCGGTGCGGCGGCGCGCGGGCTGATGCAGTTGACGGTGGACACGGCGGCGAAGTACGCGGCGCGCGCCGGTCTGAACACTTTGCAGGACGACGACTTTTATCGTCCCGAAGTCTCCATTCCGGTCGCCGTCGAATATCTCGTCGAACTGACGAACCTCTTTCCGAACCTGCCCGAAGCGGTCGCCGCCTCTTACAACGGCGGCGAGGACAACGTCCTGCGCTGGGTCAAGCGCGCGGGCCACGACGACGCGGGCGTCTTCGCCTCCGAGGTCGGTTTCACCGAAAGCAAGGATTACGTCTTCAAAGTGATGTCGAACTATCGCGCCTATCGCCATTTATACACGGAAGACCTGCGACCGCGACGTTAGCGCGCGACGAAGACAGCAAGCGTCGCAACCAAACACGAAGGGAAGCGCGGAGACTTGTGAGTCAAAGTATCCGCGCTTCCCTTCTCTTTTCTGTGTCCGTGCGCGCGAATCTTCACCCGCCGGACATCGTTCGATATAGCGTGCCGCTCATCTTCTGCCGCGCGGTTTGCTTGTCGCCATCCTACCGGCGACCGGCTCGATATAAGCTTCGCCCTTCGTCCACACGCCGCGTTCGTCGGGCGGCGAGATCGAGATTTCGCCCGTCACGGCAGGATAGTGTGCGTCGGGCGGGATTTCCGTTTCGTTCACGCCGGTCGTCATCTCGCCCTGCACATGTGTGAACGACGTTGAGGGCGTGCGTTGAAAGCCCGTGCCGAGGGCGAGTCCGGCGAGAAAGGTGAAGACGGCGGAGGCGACGGCATTGGCGATTTTTGAAACGCGTCGTTTGAGTGCGCGCAGTCCGACGGGACAGTTGCGCGTCATGATTGAGCCGTCGGCGCGGCGATAGAAGCGGACGCAGAGCCGCCCTTCGGTGTTCCGGATGAGCGACTCCGCTTCCCTGCGCGTCATGCTCGAAAGGTTATAGACGTTCTGGCTGCAACTATCGCAGAAACGCACTTGCGCGTTGCCCGTCATCCGGTTCCAGTCGGCGTGGCACGGCGCGGCGACCCTGACGTGTTTGAGCGGATTCGTGTACTGAGCCATCGTGTTTCTCCAAACAATGACGCGTCGTCAAAACATTTAGACATTCAGCGAGAGAGAAAGTTCCCGCATGGTTTCAAGGTTTGCGCATCGTTTCAAGGTTCGGGACAGAAGCGTTGGTCTTCAAAGCCTCTGGCGCGCTCGCGCCGTCGAAGTGGGTCGGGCTCGCGGTAGTTGCGCGGCAGCACGCCGAGCCGGACGAGCGCATCGCGGAACTCGTAACGGATGGTCACTTCGGCAGCCGGACGCGGGTCTAAATCTAAATTGACCCAACGCACGTCATGTCGCACCGAACGACCGATGCCCGTCGCCGCGTATTCGTCGTCGGGCGCGGGCGCAATCTCGCCCCGCTGCGCGGGACTGTTCGACGTTTGCCCCGCGCCATGACTACTGCTGCGCGAACGCTCGTCCGTGTTCGCATCGCTATCCTTCTGCACTTGCGTGCGCGGCTCGCGCGGCATGGGGCGCGGCGTGACGTAACCGCCGCTCTGCCGCTCGCGGAAGAAGACCGCCGAGATCAGGCCGAGGTCGGAGGTGCGACCGAGTTTCGCGCCGTAGGAATCTCGTTCGTGCGTAAAATAGAAACGGCGTGCCTGTTCGCGGCTCATCTGCCAGCCGCGAATCGTGATGGTCTGATAGGGTTCGATGAGCCACTTACTGGAATCCCAACGACTCGTGCGGCGCGCGTCAATCGTGTTCAGCCCGTCAACGGCGAGCGCCACCGCGACGCGCACCCCGTAAGGATTGCGGACTCTCACTTCGTACTCCTCGCCCTGCAAAGCCTCGACGTAACGCTTGCCCCGCGCTTCGTAAATATCGCGCGCCGCGCCGTCAACCAGCACCTCGACCAGAGCCTCGCGTTGATAGACGGGCCGCGACTCCGGCCATTGCCCACTAGCGAAACCCTCCGCGCCGCCCCGCGCTTCCGGCCAATCGCTCCCCGCCGCAAACGAAACGCACGCCAGCATCAGACAGCAACCGCAGACGAGCGCCAGCCAAATTCTCTTCATCTTTTTTCTCCCGTCCAAACAGAGTTCACCACGCAGACACAGTTTGAACGTCCGCCCCGCGCCGTTCTTGCAGACGAAAATTTCGTATCGCGCCGGATGCACATCGCGTCTCTGCCGCACGTGCGCGCGGCAGGGCCAAAGCGAGGGTTCAGCATCTTCCGTCCGAAGTGAACGGAAGATTCACGCCCGTGAGTTAACTTTTATTTAGAGTTGCGTCCGGTCGTTTCGCCAGAAGCGTCCGGCGACGACGATACAGGTGAGCGAGAGCGTGACGATTGCCGAGAGCAGGCAGTAGGAGCAGAACTGCCGGAGCACGAAGGCTTGGACGTAGAGAAACCAGAGCGTCGAGGCGAGCATCAGGGCGACGAGCAGCGCGAGCATCTGGCGCGTGCGCGGATAACCGAAAGCGGAGAGGATTGCGAGACTGAAGGCGGTGAAGTATGCGAGCGCGCCGAGGAGGGCGACCGGGAAGGGGCCGACCGTCGCATACGCGCTTCCCAAAACCTCGTTGCAGCCGGTGACGACCGTGCAGCGCACGCTCTGACCCGCGAAGTGCTGCGCCGTCAGGTAGAGCGCGTCGGCCAGACCGGCGAGCGCGACGGCGGCGGCCAGCCAGTCAAGCCACGTCGCACGCCTCCGCGCGGCGTCGCGCTGCGGCTCAAGAGATTCGAGCGGAGCGTCGCCGCCGTTATGTCTGACGGCGTTCATAATTGCTTCTGCGCGTTCAACGTTAAGATTTCTGCGCGTTCATTGTTTCTTTTGCATGAGCGCGGCGTCTATTTTCGCGCGCAGCCCGTCGTACGTGCCGGAGGCCGCCTCGACCTCGCGCCCGTCAACAAAGATGGTCGGCGTCCCCGAGACGCCGACGGCGCGACCGCGCGTCTGGTCGGCGATGATGCGTTCCATAATCGCGGGGGCGGTCATGTCCGCTTGAAAGCGTTCGACGTTGAGGCCGAGCGTCCGCGCGTAGGTGGTGAAACGCGCCCGCACGTCCGGGTCGTTCTTCCAAACGTCCTGCTGCTCGTAAATCATGTCGTGCATCTCCCAGAAGCGTCCCTGCCGTCCGGCGGCTTCGGCGGCGCGCGCCGCGTTGACGGCGTGCTCGTGGGAGGCAAGCGGGAAGTTGCGAAAGACGACTTTCAGGCGCGGCCCGTAGAGGTCTTCGAGTTTCTTCAACTCCGGATGCAGACGCCCGCACGGCGGACATTGAAAGTCGCCGAACTCTTCGAGCGTGACGGGCGCGTTGGCCTCGCCCCTGACGTGCGGCGGTTGCCCGCCCGGCGGCGTAGTCTCCGTCAGCATCATCGGCGGTTTGACCTGCGGCGACGTGGAAGCGGGCACAGACGCAGACGTATTCGTCGAAGTGTTCGACGTTGAGTTAGTCCCCGGGTTGAAGAGCATCGCTGCGGCGGCGATGGCGACCGCCAGCACGACCGCGATGATGATGAAAGGCAGGTAATTTTTGTTTCCCCTAGTTTGCTTTGGACTCATGTTCTGATCACCGTTGGCTGAAGTTGCGCGGCTCGCGCACGCGTTTTGATTTTACCTTGCGCTTATTTTTGTTATCCTAACGCATCGAAAGTACCAAATAATTTCTCTTTGCGAAACGACAGGGCACGAAGGATGCGACTGGCAGCCCCGAAGCGTCTGCTCTCCGACTGCCAACCAACATAAGGGACAACATGCACAGCGAAGCTACCACCACCCAAAACGTCAACGGCGCACAAACTCTCTACGACCGCTTCGCCAGCCTCTACGACCTGACTTTCAAATTCAACCGCTACTCGCGCTCCATCGAACGCTACCTGCGCGACAACCCGCTGCCGCTCTCGAACGGCGCGCGCGTGCTCGACGCCGGATGCGGCACGGGACTGCTGACGCTCGCGCTCCTGCGCGTCCTCGACCGTCCGGCGCGCATCACGGCGATTGACCTCTCCGTCTCGTCTCTGAAAACAGCCGAGCGCGCCGTCACGGAAACGCGCGCGCCGCGCAAGCATCAAGTCTCTTTCGCGCAGGCGAACCTTCTCGCCCTGCCTTTCGCCGACGAAACATTCGAACTGATCGTCACGAGCGGCGCGCTCGAATACGTGTCGCTGCGCGAAGGACTCGGCGAACTGTCGCGCGTGCTCGCGCCCGGCGGCTATCTCTTTCACTTGCCCGTCAGGCCGTCTCCGTTCAGCAGATTACTTGAAGTCATCTTCCGCTTCAAGACCCACCCGCCCCGCGAAGTCGAAGATAGTACCACGCACTATTTCCGCATCCTCGACCATCACCGCTTCCCCCCCCTCGAACCCATCGGCTGGACGAAATCAGCCCTCCTCGCCCAAAAACAGTCATAAGTCCAAAGTCACAAGTCCAACGTCCAAAGTCAGAAGATAAATGTTTTGACTTTGGACTTTCGATTTTAAGACTTTGGACTTGCGTTGACTTTGGACATTTGTGCGATGAGCGTTCGGGCGACGGTCGGAATGATGTCGCGCTCTTTGGCCTGATCGGTGGTGAAGGTGACGAGGACGAAGCGCGCGCCGTTGGGGAGTTCGATGTAGGCGGCGTCGTGGCGCGTGGTGCTCGTCCAGCCCGCTTTCGACCAGAGACGCGCGCCCGCTTCGAGCGCGATGGCGGTGAAACCGTGCGCCTGATCGTCCGGGTCTTCGGACTTGCCCGCGTAGTCGCGTTTCATCAACGCAAGCATCCGCGCGCTGCGTGCGGGCGTGACGGCGCGACCCGTCACGATTTCAGTCATCAGTCGCGCCGTCGCATCGGTCGTCAACTTGTTGCGGTTCTCAAGCTTCGTGCCGAGAAAGACACGCTCGCGCCCGTACGGGCCTTCGCACCAGGGCTTCTGATTGACGTTGATGCCGCGATAGCCGAGCGCGGCGAAATAACGGTTGACGACGTTGCGCCGCTCGCCCCACCTCCGCATCTCCTGCGCCGACAACTCCGCGCCGTTTGACACGCCCGTCAGAGCATCAACGACGAAGTGCGTCGCGTCGTTTGAGGAATCAACGATCATGTCGCGGAGCGCGCGGTTGAGTTCCTCCGTCTCCTGCAACTTCCCGTCTTCGAGCCAACGGTGCGCCGCCGCCAGATAGAACAGCTTGACGACGCTCGCCGGATAGATCGGCTCGCTCCCGCGAAAACTCGCCTGCACCGGTCGCTCTTTGTCGCGCAAATCAACGAGCGTTATAGCGAGATTCTTCTCCGTCAACTTCTTCTCGGCGAAACGCGCGAGCACATCGCGCGCCGCCGCCGCGACCAACTCCTGCAAACGCGCGTCGGAGGCAAACGCGCCCGCCTCTTGCGCGGCAAAGTGATTGCCGGTTCTGCCTTGCTCAGTTGTTCTCTCTTGTCCTTGAACGTGCGGCGCGTGCGTCGCGGAGGCAACGCAGACGGCGAGCAAAAAAGTTCGGATGAGGTGCTTCGACATGTTTATCCTATCCAGTTAGCGAACAGATTAATGATGAGCGTGTTCGAGAAATCTATGAAGAACGCGCCGACGACCGGCACGATCAGAAAACTGCGCGGGGCTGCGCCGTAGCGCGCGGTGATGGCCTCCATGTTGGCGACGGCGTTGGGCGTGATGCCGAGCCCGAAACCGATGTGGCCGCTCGTCGTCACCGCCGCCTCGTAGTCGCGCCCCATCAGCGTGAAGGTGACGACGACGGCGAACGCAATCATCAAGACGACTTGCACCACGAGGATGACGAGCATCGGCACGGCGAGCCCCGCGAGTTGCCAGAGCTTCAAATCCATCAACGCGATGACCAGAAAGAGCGCGAGCGCAATCGTGCCCAGAGCTTCGACGGCGCGCGCATCTATCTTCAACCAGCCGAGCCTATCGTCGGCGTTGCGGACGATGGCCGCGACGATCATCGCGCCGATGTATCCCGGCAGCGTCAAAAGCTTTCCGGCAGCGGGCGGCAACATAGACGCCGCGCGCGCCAGCCCCAGACTAAAGAGCGCGCCCGCGCCCATCACCGCCAGAATCAACGCCAGATGACGGAGCAGCACGTAGCCCGTCAAAGCCTCCGACGTTTCGTGAGCTCTGTCTTCATCAACTGTTAACGGCGCGGCTTCGTCGCCCTCTCCCGCTTCGTCCGCGATGTCCCTGATGATGTTCTCGCCCCTCGTCTCGTCGCCCGCCGAACCGCTCGCAGTCGCGCTCGAATCATTGACAGCCGCGAGCCGGAAACGCTTGATGAGCGCGGTCGCCGTCGGGTTTCCGACGAGGCTCGACATGAAGATGCCAAAGGTCGCGGAGGCGATGATGAGCGCGCCCGCGCCCTCGATGCCCAGACGCTCGAAGGTTTCTGTGAAAGCGAGTCCGGTCGCGGGGCCGCCCGTCAGCGTCAGCGAGCCGCAGATGATTCCGAGCGCGGCGGGCGCGCCCAACACCAGTGCCACGCCGATGCCCGAAGCGTTCTGCACGACCGCCGCCAGCGACGTGAGCAACCAGAAGAAGCCCATCCGCCAACCGCCCGCGCGCAGCAGCGAGACGGTCGCGCCGAGACCGATGGTGGTAAAGAAAGCCGTCTGAAGCGGAGCGCGCAAACTCGTGTCGAGCGTGACGCCGAGCGTGCCACGCGCGCGCAGCGCGAGCACGAGCAACGCGAACAGAAGGCCGCCGATGGCCGGAGCGGGGATGCTCGCGCGCGAGAGGAACGCGAGACGGCGTTGAAGCCCGTAGCCCGTGAAGAGAAAGACCGCCGCTAACGCCAGCGTCAGAACCAAGTCCAACTTCAACGTCCGCAGCCCCTCGACAAATGTGATCTCCAATTCCGGCCTCCGAATCAAAAGTTGGGATGTCGAAAGTCAGACGCGTGCTGCCGGATGAGAAGCGTTGTTTCCGAACTGACGTTCGGGCTCCGGCGAACTTCCGGACACACGGCGACGAACTCGTGTGCGGGCTATTTCTCTTTTCAGTTTAAAATTTCAGACGACAATAATGGACGAAGAAATCTGCGTATCTCGTCAATCATCTATGGACTGTTACAAAAAGACCGGAGGCGTAGTGTATCATTGACGCCGACCTCTCCGGTAAGAATTTCTACTGCAAACGGCGACCATCGTTGAACTCTTTAGAAGAAAATCTGCGCGCCATCGTCGGGCGTGAACAGTTGCTCACGGACGCCGGGGAGCTTCTGGTTTACGAGTGCGACGGGCTGACGCATTACAAGGCGCGCCCGCGCGCCGTCGTCTTTCCGCGTTCGACCGAAGAGGTCTCGGAGGTCGTCCGCACGGTCACGCGCGCGGGCGTCTCGTTCGCGCCGCGCGGCGCGGGCACGGGGCTCTCGGGCGGCGCGCTGGCGTTGAACGAGGGCGTCGTCATCGAGCTTGCGCGGATGCGCCGCCTGCTCAAAATTGATGCGTCGAATCGTCTCGCCATCGTCGAGACTGGTTTAGTCAACGCGCAACTCTCGCGCGCCGCCGCGCCCTTCGGGCTGCACTACGCGCCCGACCCTTCGAGCCAGACGACCTGCACCATCGGCGGCAACATCGCGGAGAACGCGGGCGGCATCCATTGCCTGAAGTACGGCGTGACGGTTGACCATGTGCTCGCGGCGCGCGTCGTTTTGGCGGACGGTGAGGTGGTTGATTTGCGAAGCGCGGGGGCGGGCGGCGAGGGTTTCGACCTGCTCGGCGTCTTCGTCGGCTCCGAGGGGACGTTCGGGATTGCGACCGAAGCGACGTTGAAGTTGACGCCGCTTCCCGCCGCCGTCCGCACGCTGCTCGCCGACTTCCGCGACGTTGACGACGCGAGCCGCGCCGTCTCGGCAATCATCGCTTCGGGCCTGATTCCCGCCGCGCTTGAGATGATAGACGGGGCGACGATTCGCGCCGTCGAAGCGAGCGTCTTCACCGCCGGTCTGCCGACGGATGCCGGGGCTGCGCTGCTCGTCGAACTCGACGGGCTCGCAGCCGGATTAGACGCCGAAGCTGAACGCGCGGAAAGTATCTGCCTGCAACATGGCGCGCGCGGCGTCCGTCGCGCCGCAGACGAACGCGAGCGGGGGCGTCTCTGGGCGGCGCGCAAGGGCGCGTTCGGCGCGATGGGTCGCATCACGCCGGACTTGATGTTGCAGGATGCGGTCGTGCCGCGCTCGCGCCTGCCGGAAGTGCTCGCGGCCATCTATCGCACGGGCGAGAAGTTTCGCCTGCGCGTCGCCAACGTCTTTCACGCGGGCGACGGAAACCTGCACCCATACATCTGCTTCGACGCGCGCGACCCGGACGAAGTGGAGCGCGTGCACGAGGCCAGCCGCGAGATGATGGAGACATGCGTGCGCGCAGGCGGCACGATCACGGGCGAGCACGGCGTCGGCATGGACAAGAGCCAGTATCTCCCGCTCGTCTTCTCCGCCGACGACATGGAGGCAATGCTTCGCGTCCGCGCCGCCTTCGACCCCTCCGGACTCTGCAACTCCTGCAAAATCATCCCCGTCGCGCGCGGCTGCGGCGAAGCGCGCGTCGTCGCAACGCGCGGATCGAGAGACGCAGTGACACAGCCGCACGAGAGCGCCGGGACGCAGCAGCAGCCGCGCGACGACGAAAGATGGGAGGCAATGTTTTCAAACTCGACGGCGGTCAATCCGTCTCAGACATCCGCGACCGACGAGGCTTCAAGCGAGAGATTTTCCGCGTCAAACAAAGCAGAGCCTATCGTCGCGACGTCGCAGCGTCTTTCCGTCGGCGCGTCGTTGCAACAAAGGCTTTCGGGAATCGTCGGCGATGATAACGTGAGCTTGGCGCGCGTCGGCGAGTCGTGCGAAGCGGTTGCGGTCGCGCCCGCTTCGTTCGAGGAAGCATGTGAGGTCTTGCGTCTCGCGTCGCGCGAAGATTGGAAGGTTTTGCCCGTGGGCGGGCGGACGTGGCTTGATGCGGGAGGCACGCCCCGGCGCGTTGATGTCCTTATCGAAACGCGACTCATGACACGCCTCGTCGAACACGAACCCGCCGACCTCGTCGCGACCGCCGAAGCTGGCATGACGCTCGATGCCTTCAACGCGACGCTGCTGCCCGCGCGTCAATGGCTGCCGCTCGACCCGCCCGACGACGGGCGCGCGACGCTCGGCGGCATCACGGCGACCGGACTCGCCGGAGCGCACGCCTGCGTCTACGGCCCGCCGCGCGCTTTCGTGCTCGGGATGCGCGTCGCGCTCGCCGACGGGCGCATCATCAAGGCGGGCGGGCGCGTCGTCAAAAACGTCGCGGGCTATGATTTGTGCAAGCTCTTCACGGGAAGCTACGGCACGCTCGGTCTGATTCTTGAGTTGACCTTCAAGCTGCGCCCGCGCCCCGCGCGTGAAGCGACGGCGCTCGTGCGTGCGACCGACTATCACGCGCTGCTCGCCGCCGCACGCTCCCTCCCGCACACCCATTTTCTCCCCGTCGCCCTCGAACTCCTCTCCCCGCGCATGGCCCGCGCCGTCGCTCCGGCTCACAACGACGCGCAGGAAGACGCGGACGGCTACGCGCTGCTCGCACGCTTCGCGGGCACGCAGGAGAGTGTCGCCGCGCAGCTTGCGCAGGCGCGCGAACACTTCGGACGCGCGCACGGCATCCGCTCCGTCGAGACGCACGCGGACGACGCGCACATCTGGCGCACGCTCGCCGCCGTGCCGCTCCAACACGACAACGCCGCGCCGCTCATCTGGCGCGCAGGCGTGCTCCCGACCGAACTCGGCCCGCTGCTCGAAGCCTACGAACGCGGCGTCGTCGAGTCCGTCCGTGAACCGTTCTGGCACGCGGGAGTTGCCGACGGTCGCCTGCGCGTCGTCGAGACCTTTGAGACGGACACCGAGACGACAATCTCCCGACTCGAAAGGCTGCGCACAGCCGCGCGCGCCTCCGGCGGCTCGCTCGTTCTGGAACGCGCCGCGCCGGAAGTCAAAAGCACTTGGGCTGCGCTGAACTCGCACGCGACCGTCTCGTCGCGTCTCATGCGCCGCATCAAACAACAACTCGACCCGCGCGACACTTTTTCGACGGCGAGAGTTTTAGAACCGGAGCCGTGAGTTGAAAGTCGGAAGCGGAAATCAGGTTAAACTCTCCCGGCTCAACTTCTGACAAACGATTTGAGTATCTGTTATTTTCGATGGCTGAAAAAATTTTAAGACTGTCGGGCGCGCTCGGGGCGGAGGAGGATAAACTGCTGGCGTGCGTGCATTGCGGGCTCTGTTTGGAGGCGTGCCCGACGTATGTCCAGACGGGCGACGAGAACGACAGCCCGCGCGGGCGAATCTATCTGATGCGCGCCGTCGCGGAGGAACGTCTCGGCGCGGACTCGCGCGCGTTCACGCGGCACATTGATCGTTGTCTCGGTTGTCGCGCGTGTGAGAGCGCGTGTCCGGCGGGCGTCGAGTACGGGCAGTTGCTAGAGGCGGCGCGTTCGGATATTGCGCAGCGCGGCACGCCGGAGGGTTGGACGAGCCGCACGCTGCGTTTCCTGTTGCGTCATGTCTGGCTGCATCCGGCGCGGCTGCGCTTCGCGCTCGCTTCTGCGCGTGCGCTGCGCGACACGGGATTGGCACGTCTCGCGCTCAAGCTCAGAATCGCGCGGCTCGTCTCGGAGCGCGCGGAGTTTGCGCTGATGCTCCTCGATAGTTCGTCGCCGTCTGATGCGATCAAACGTTCGCGGGCGTCCGTGACAAGCAGAACGGAGTCGTCTGCACATGACGTTTCACAGCATGCTCTGCTCTTTGAAGGATGCGTGATGGAGGGACTGTTTGCGCGTGTGAATCGTGCGACGGCGCGGGTGTTGGAGGCCAACGGTTGCCGGACGAGCGCGCCGCGCGAACAAGTGTGCTGCGGCGCGCTTCATGCACACGCGGGCGACCTCGAAGGCGCGCGCACTCTGGCGCGTCGCAACGTGGAAGCGTTCGACGTGCAGACGCAAGACACCATCGTCACCAACGCCGGGGGGTGCGGCGCGATGCTCGTCTCCTACGGGCATCTCCTGCGCGACGACCCGCGATACGCGGCGCGCGCCGCAGCCTTCAGCCGACGCGTGCGCGACATCAGCCAGCAGCTTGAGTCAACCGGCATCCGTCGCGGTGCGCCGCTCGACGAAGCGCGCGCAACCTACGACGCTGCGTGCCACCTGCTCTACGGCCAGCGCGCGGCGGTTGCGCCCGTAGAGATGCTGCGCGCGGTATCCGGCATCGAGTTTGTGCCTTTGGAGCAGAGCGACGTGTGCTGCGGCGGGGCGGGCGTTTATAATCTGTTGGAGCCGGAACTCTCAAAGCGCGTGCTCGACGAAAAGCTCGCACACATCAAAGCGACGGGCGCGCAAATTCTGGCGACCGGAAACCCCGGCTGCCACATGCAGATCGGCGCGGGCGCACGCGGCGCGGGATTGCCTCTCTCAATCTGTCATCCCGTCGAACTGTTGGACGAATCCTACCGGCGCGCAGGAGTTTATAAAACTGTGACGGGTGATGAGTGACGAGTGACGAGTTAAAAGCAGTCCAAAGTCGCAAGTCCAAAGTCTAAAGTCAAAACAAGGCTTTTGAGTTTGAAGTTACAATTTATGAATCCCGACTCTAGACTTTGGCTTCGGCTTTGGACTTTCGACTTTTAGACTTTGGACTATCTTCGTTGATGATTGCTTCTTTCAAGTTGGTCGGGCGGGTCTGTTTGGCGTGGGGGTGGTTTTGTGTCGTCGTGGGGTTGGTGGCGGGACAGGCGCGGGTTGAGGCGCAGGGGCCGCAGGAGGAGTTGCGGGCGCGTTATGCGGCGGCGCAGAAGTTTGAGGGCGCGGGCGATTGGAGCGGGGCGGAGCGGGAGTGGCGCGAGGCTCTGCGGGTTGCGCCGGAGGATGCGCGTGCGTGGGTGAATCTGGGCGTGGCGATGCAACGGCAGGGGCGTGTGCAAGAGGCGGTCGAGGCTTGGCAGCGCGCGTCGGCGATTGACCCGAAGCTGCCGGGCGCGCATTTCAACGCGGGGCTGGCCCTTTCGCGGGCGGGCGAGTTTGCGCGGGCCGTCGGGCCGCTGCGTCGTGCGCTCGAATTGGAACCGGAGAACGAAGCGGCGAGGCGCGCGCTGGCCCTGTCGCTCGTCGGCGTCGAACGCTTTCAGGAGGCGAGCCGCGAGATTGCGCGTCTGCTGGCGCGTGCGCCGCGCGACGCTTCTCTCTTGGAGTTGGCGGCGCAGTCCTTCATGCGGCAACGACGTTACGCGGAGGCGTCGGTCGTGCTGCGGCGGCGTCTGGATTTGCCGGGAGCGACGGGGCAGATGTGGGCGCAGTACGGCGACGCTCTGGACGGCGCGGGGCGGACGAGCGCGGCGGTCGAAGCATACGAGCGTGCCGTTGCGCTCGCGCCCGAGGTGAACGCGACGCGCTACGGTCTGGGTTATCTCTACTGGAAATCATTGCGCTACGACGAAGCCGAACGCGTCTTGCTGGAACTGCTCAAGCGCGACCCCGCAGACGCCCGCGCCGCCTACACGCTCGGCGACCTCTATCTCGCCAAAGGCGACGCGCCGCGCTCGCTGCCGCTGTTGGAGTTGGCGGCGCGCGTCTATCCGAAGGAGTTCGACGCGCGCTTCGCGCTCGGGCGCGCGTTGCTCTCGACGGGCGAAACCGCGCGCGCGATTGCGGAACTGCGCGCCGCCGTCGCGCTCGACGACCGGATGGCCGTCGGCCATTTTCAACTCGGGCGCGCGCTCCTACAGGCCGGACAGCGCGAAGAAGCGAAACGCGAACTCGACCGCGCGCGTCAACTGCACGACGCCCAACGCGACGCCGAAGTCGTACCGTAGAGCAGACGCCGGAGGCTCGACGAGAGAGACAGAAACAGAATCCGCCATCTGGAATCAGTCTCATCAAATACCCGCCGCCAAGTTTTGCGCCTGTGTTTATGCGGCTTCCAAGACGCCGAAAGTATTTGTGAGACCAGTTCCGGCTTCCAACAGAAATTTAGCCCGTCACATCTTTTTCATCGAATGCGATGCGCCCGCCGACGAGCGTGAGACGCACGCGTCCTTCGTCGTCCATAGCGACGATGTCGGCGCGATTCCCTTCCTCAATCGAGCCGCAGATATCTTCCAAGCCGAGCAGTCGCGCGGGATTGTGCGCGGTCATCCGTGCGATTTCGTGCGCGGGGAGGCCGAGCGAGCGAAGCATGCGCACGCCGTCGCGCATCATGCTGACGGAACCGGCGATGTGGCCGCGCGCGTTGCTCGTGCGCCCTTCTGTGACCGTGATGGTCTCGTTCCAGACTTGATATTCGCCGTCGCCGAGACCGGCGGGCGCGACCGCGTCGCTAATCAGCGTGACGCGCGACGCGCCTTTGCAGCGCACGACGAGACCGATCATGAGCGGGTCGGAATGGACGCCGTCGGCGATGATGTCGCAGGTCACGTCGTCGCGCATCAGTCCCCAACCGACGGGGCCGGGCGCGCGATGATGAAGCGGCGACATCGCATTGAGAAAGTGGGTCATGTGTCGCGCTCCGGCGGCGCACGCGCGTTCGAGGACTTGAACGTCGGCGCGCGTGTGCCCGATGGAGACGATCCAGCCGCGCGACTTGAGTTCGCGCACCAACTCGACGCCGCCCGAAATCTCCGGCGCGAGCGTTATCATGTGACGCGCGTGCGGAGCGTCGAGCGTTGGCAGCGCGTCGAGGTCGGCGGGCGTCGAGTAGGTTCGGAAGTACGGGGTACGCAGCGCGCCGCATTGCGCTTCGTTGACGAACGGCCCCTCGTAGTGCACGCCGAGCACGCGCGCGGTCGCCGCCGTCGCACGCTCGTCCTCCTGCTCGCGCATCAACTGCGCAATCGCGCTCAAGGCTCGACGGTAGTCCTCGACGGGCGCGGGAACGAGCGTCGGCAACCATGCGGTGACGCCCTGCGTCGTGAGAAAGCGCGCGACCGTCAGGAGGTCGCCCGCGCTCGCCTCCATCGTGTCGAAGCCGCGCGCGCCGTGAATGTGCACGTCTATCAAACCGGGAAAGAGCGTCAGGCCGGAGAGATTGACGGTCTGAGCATCCCCGGCGTTTTTCGCGTCATCACCGTCGAAGATTTTTTCGATGCGCCCACCGGCGACCAGCACGCAAGCATCTTCGGCGACTCCCCGAGGCAAAACGACGCGCGCGCCGCGCAGCAAAAGTGTTTTCATAGCGGCTTATTCTAACAGGATATAAAGAGACAAAGGGGAAAGGGTAAATGGTCGAAAGGGGAAAGGGAAAGCATCTGCCGGAAGTCCCTTCGACATTGCTTTAGCCCTTTAACCCTTTCACCGTTTCACCGTTTCCCCTTTATCTCTGTTCATCCTGTGCAATCCGTTTGTGCGGTTTCGCAGACGCGCGTATGCCCGCGAACGTGTTGGAAGCGTTCGCGGGCATACGTTTGTCGGGAGCGCGTGCGAAATTCTAGAAATAGAGTTTCGCGGCGAATTGAAACTCACGCGGGAGACGCGTGCTGGTCGGGCGTCCGAGACTGCCGGGGACGCTGAGGCTGAAGCTGTTCGTATCGTTCATCAGGAACTGCGTGTGATTGAAGATATTGAACCCTTCGGCGCGGAGTTGCAGGTAGACGTTCTTCTCGGTGTTGAAGTAGATGTTCTTGACCGCCGAAAGATTCGTCTGGTTCTGGCCGGGGCGGCGTCCGAAGGCGCGCGCCGAACTGCCGAACGTGCCGTCGGTCGGGAGGGCGAAGGCGTTCGGGTCGAATAAGTAAGGCAAGCCGGAGGCGTCGGTCGTGCCGGTCAAACCGGCGTTCGGGTCGCCGACGAGTTGCGCACGGCCACCGCGAATCTCGTTGCCGGTGGCGGCGAGCACGCGCGGGAACGGTTGACCGGAAGCGAGCGTGGTGATGCCGGAGAGTTGCCATCCGCCGAGCAAGAGGCGGAGCGCGGTGTTCTTGTCGTTGCTGAAGAACGGAATCTCGTAGACGTAGCTGGCGCTGAAGATGTGCGGGCGCGAAGTGCGCGCTTCGGCATACTCGAAGGTACGAATGTCGAAGGGATTCTGCGGGTCGTCAATGCCGTCGCGGTCGTTGGTGGCGTCGGTCAGGTTCTTGCTCCAAGTGTAGGAGCTTGTGAGGGAGAAGCCGTTGCCGAAACGGTATGTGAACGACGAGAGCAACCCGTGATAGCGGGAGATGGCGCTCGTTTCGCGGTAGTTGATCGTGCCATAGCCGAGGAACGGGCGGACGGTGTTGCGGTTGCCCGTGCCGACGCGCAGCACGTCTGCCGGGAGCGGCAGGTTGATGTTGCGCTGGCGAATCAGGTGGTCGCCCTTCGTGCCGACGTAGCTCACGTCGAGCACGGCGTTGCGGAACAGTTCGTGCTGCATGCCGATTGACCATTGCTGAATCGTCGGCGTCGTGAAATCGGGCGCGTTGGCAATCAAGCTGCGAATCGGAAGCGCGCCGAGCGCGCCGCCGGTCGGATTCGCCAGCGTGACGGCAGCGCCCGTATAGACCGCGCGGTTGTTGTAGGGCGGATTGACGAAAGCGTTCTGCTCGAAGATGCCGACGAGCGGCTGGTCGTAGTAGAGACCGTAGCCCGCGCGGACGATGGTTCTGCCGCTGGAGAACGGATCCCACGCGAAGCCGACGCGAGGGCTGAAGTTGTTCCTGTCTTTTGGCAGGATGCTGTCGCCGAAGCGGGAGGTGCTGCCCGCCACCGCGATGCCGTTCAACTCGTTGCCCGTGCCGCGAATGAGATCCGCGCAGGCCGTCGTCCGACAAGTCGGCGCAGCCGAGAGGCTATAGAGGGCCGGGTCGAACGACGTGAGCACATTGTTTTTATCCGTCACGGGGACGAAGTATTGATAACGCACGCCGAGGTCGAGCGTCAGGTTGGGACGAACTTTCCAAGTGTCCTGCGCGAAGAACTCGCGCCGCCCGAAACGGAGGTTGACCGTCACGTCGAACTGGTCTTCCCTGTACTCGGTGGAGCGGCCCAAGAGGAAAGAGCCCAGAGCGGAGCCGGTCTGTGTCAGGGCGACCGTGCCGGAAGTGCCGCGCGTCGTGACGGAGTCGAAGGTGAAGCTGCCGCCCGTGATGTTGTTGGCGTTCTCGGCTTTGGTTTCAAAAGAAGCCTCGCCGCCGAACTTCCAAGTGTGGTTGCCGTTCGACCACGTTACAACATCGCGCACGACGTGATTCGTGTACTTGATGTTGAAGCCCTGAAGCGCGCCGAGACGCGTGAGCGCGGTGTTGCCCGTGAAGTTCAACTCGGGGATGGCGTTGTTGTTGTTTTCGGGAAAAGCTTCGGGGATGGCCGCGCTGCCGGAATAGTCCGAGCGACGCCCGCGCCCGACGAGTTGCGAGCCGATCAGGTTGCCGGAGAAGTTATAGGTCGCCTCGTTGACGAGGGTCGGGGAGATGACGCTTGAGAGCGAGAGGGCCAGCACGTGACCGGGGACGCGCGTATCGGTCGTCGAGACGTTCGGGAACAGAAGGTTGTTGAAGAGGCCGCCCGATTCCTGCGTCTGGCTCAGGTCGTGCGTGTAGCGACCGAAGAAACGCTGGTTCTCGCTGAAGTTATGGTCAATGCGGATTGATTCCTGCCGCGTGTTGTTGATGTTGAGGGGCGTGAAAGTGAAGCCGTTCGTGCCTGTGTTGGGCTCCGGAAAAGCGGGCAGGAGCGCGAGCGCGAGCGGGCTCAGGTCTGAGGCCGGGATAATGTTGCCCGCGTAGGCGCGCCCGTCCGTGGGGCGGAAGACCATCCCGACGCGGGCCTGCACGGTCGCGCCGGAAGTGTCTGTGATGTTGAGGGGCGTGGCCGTCACGGTCGTCCCCGAAGTGCCGTTGGCCTGACGGTAGAGCGGGAGGCCGAGGATACCGGAGAGGTCGCCGGTGCGTTGCGCGTTCGTCAGAGTGGTCGCGCCCGCCTCGGTGCTGCCACGGATGATGCGGCGCGTCTCCTGCGAGAAGAAGAAGAAGGTCTTATCGCGCCCGCTCCAATATGATTTGCCGCCCACGCCGAAGTTCGGCAGCATGACGGGGCCGCTCAGCGTGCCGCCGAAATTGTTATAACGAAGCTTCGGCGTCTTGGCGCGCGGGTTGCCCGTCACGGGGTCGCGCCCGAGGCGGTTGTTGAAATAGGTGTTGGCGTTGAAACGGTCGTTGCGGACAAACTCGTAGAGCGAGCCGTGAAAGTCGTTGCTGCCGCCGCGCGTGACGAGCGTCACCGTGCCGCCGCCGGAACGACCGACTTCGGCTGTGTAGTTCGAGGTCAGAATCTTGAACTCCTTGATGGAGTCAATGGTCGGCGTCGAGAGCAGCGTGATGTTCGAGCCCACGTCGGTGTTCGAGACTCCGTCAACGAGATAGTTGACGGAGTTGCGGCGCATGCCGTTGATGGAGATGTCGGCGCGGCTCGTCAGGCCGAAGGTTGACTCGTCGTCGAGACTGGAACTGACGCCGGGGGCAAGCTCGGTGAGCTTGAGGAAGTTGCGGTTGTTGAGCGGCAGTTCGATGACCTGCGTGCCGGAGACGAGCGTCTGCCCGACGGGGCTGTCCTGCACGAGCGGCGGTTCGCTCGTCACGGTGACGATCTCGGTCGCCAGTCCGGCTTCCAGAACGACATCCACCGGACGACGGTCGCTGGCGTTCAAAACCAGATTTTCCTGCACATGTTTTTTAAAGTTGGCCGCCTCGACCGTCATCACATACGCGCCCGGACTGAGGGGCGTGACGGTGTAGTTGCCGTCGTCGTTGGATACGACGCGGCGCGTTTCGTTCGTCGCCGTGTTGACGACCGTGATGCTCGCGCCAGGGACGGACGCGCCCGCCGAGTCCGTCACCTGCCCGCTGATGGTGGCCGCCGTTTCGGTCACTTGAGAGAGGGCCGCCCCGCCCGGCAGAAGGCAGACGGCGAACGCCAGAAGCAGACCGCTCAGACGGTTCTTGAGAACATTTCGCATAGCATAGGCTCCTTAGATATTCACTAGCATAGCTTTCACGGAACGAACACTACCCGCAGCGGGCAGCGACTCGTCCGAGGCTCAGATTCTAAACGTATAAAAGAAGGTCTTCAGCGGAAGCGGTCAATTGAAAAGCCCGCTCCGGAAAGGTTGAACAGCATCATACAACATCGAGGCGGGCGCGTGGAAAGTTTCTCGCTTCCCCTCCCTCTCGCTGCCGCGCCGCCGGATGCGCGGGGCTTGCGATTTTTCTTGCAACGGCGAACGCCGCAACCGCGCGTCCCGCTTTTGCCTCGTCCAAGTGCGCCCGAGCGCGACTTTCATCCGGCACGACTCCGAGCGACTTTCATTGAGCACGACTCTTATCTGTCGCCCGCCGTCTCGACTTGGCGATGAAGCGCCGCGCCGGGTCGTGCGCCGGTCAAACGTCCTTCATCTAAGACGACTTCGCCGTTGATGACGACGAAGCTGATGCCCGACGGGTACTGGTGCGGCTGTTCGTAGGTGGCGCGGTCGCCGACGAGCGTTTCGTCGAAGACGACGAGGTCGGCGGCGAAACCTTCGCGCAGGAGGCCGCGACCGCGCAGCCCGAATGTCTGCGCGGGCAGCGAGGTCATTTTGCGGACGGCGTCTTCCAGCGTGAGCAGGCGGAGTTCGCGGACGTATCTGCCGAGCACGCGCGCGTTGTTGCCGTAGCCGCGCGGGTGCGGCGAGCCTTCGCCGAAGGTGCGCACGCCACTGTCGGAAGCGATCATCGTGTACGGCTCGCGCATGATGCGCTGCACGTCCTCCTCGTTCATGCTGTGATAGACCATCCCCGCGCCGCCCGCCGCATACATCTCAAGGATCTGCTCGATCTGATTTCCGACATCGCTTTTGCCGCGCTTCAGTTTCGCAATCTCGGCGATGGACTTGCCGTTGAACGACGCGTCGGGCGCATAGCCCGCGACGCGCGCGTGCGAGTAGTCCTTGAAGCCGTTCTTTTTCAGACCCTCCTTCATCTCGCCGACGACGCGCCCGCGCACCGCTTTGTCCGCCAGCCGCGCCCTGCCCGCATCGCGCCCGCCCGCGAGCACCCACGTCGGCAGGCGCGAATCGAGCGAGGTCGAACTCGCGTCGTAGGCGTACTGGTCAACCGTCACCTGCAAGCCGCGCGCACGCGCCTCGCGGACGAGCGCGAGCGTCTGCCCGCTCTGTCCCCAGAGTTTGCGGCTGCTGATTTTGAAGTGGGAGATTTCGACGGGAAGCTGCGCCTGCTCGCCGATTTGAATGCTCTCCCGAATCGCTTGGACGACTTCCGTCCCTTCGTTGCGCATGTGCGTCGCGTAGAGACCGCCGAAGCGTGCGGCGATGCGCGCGAGCGCGACCACTTCGTCCGTCTTCGCGTAAGTACCGGGCACGTAGATCAGCCCGGTCGAAAGACCGACCGCGCCGTCGCGCATCCCTTGCTCGACGAGCGTCTCCATCCGGCGCAACTCTTCGGGCGTCGGCGCGCGCTCGTCCAGTCCCAACACTTCACGGCGCACCGAGCCGTGCGCGATTAAGGTCGAAAGGTTGACGGCGAGCGGCGTCTCTTTGATGCGTCCCAAAAATTTCCCGACATCGGTCGCCGACGAGCCGCAGTTGCCCGTGACGAGCGAGGTCACGCCCATCCGCACGAAGTTTTCGGCGTCCGCCTGACTGTAGATGCTCTCGACGTGCGTGTGCACGTCTATAAAACCGGGCGCGACAATCTGCCCGCGCGCGTCAATCACGCGCCGCGCCTCAGCCGGAGCGATGCGCCCGACGCGCTCGATGCGTCCCGCGCGGATGCCGACGTCGGCGCGAAACCAGGGGTTGCCCGCGCCGTCAACGATGCGCGCGTTCTTGATGACGAGGTCGTACGGCGGCGGCGTAGTGCCCTCGCCCGACGGAGTTTGCCGCGCCGGAACCGGAGCGACAAGCGCGAGCGTCAGAGCGAGGATGAATGATAAAAGATGCGGCCACATATCGTCAGGAAAGACTTGATATCGTCAGGAGAAAGGCTCTTGATACGGTTCGGCGAAATCCTTCGTCCCTCATTGTCCGGCCTTCCGAATTGAGAAGTTTTACATGCTTCCCGATTCGGAAGGCCCCGTTTGTTGCCCGCCGGTTTCGTGCCGGAAGGCGTTCGGTTTAGAAGTGGAACTTGAGTCCCAACTGAATCCTCCGCGAGTTGCTGTTGACGCTGTCGCGGATGCGCCCGAAGGTGTTGGACGCGATGCCGCTCGTGCTGCTGATCGGAAACTCGAAGGAGGGCGTATTGGTCAGGTTGTTGATGTCGGCGCGAAACTCAAGGTTGCGCACCTCTCCGAAATAGAAACGCTTGCGGAGCGTCATATCCACGTTGAAGAACTGCGGGCCGGTGAAGAAGTTTCTGCCGGTGTTGCCGAGTTGACCGGGCGCGGGCGTGGAGAAGCGCGCGCGTTCGTCCGCCGAGAAGATGAAGGTCGTTCCGGCATCCTGTACGACGCCGGACATGTCGGGCGTGCAGCGGTCGCAGTTGGCGGGCGAGAGCACGACGTTGCTGACCGTGAACGCTCCCGAATAGACCGTGAACGGGCGACCGCTCTGCCAGATAATCAGGTTGGCAATCTCCCATCCGCCGACAATCTGATTGACCACTGAGGGCGCGTCGCTCAAGAACCTCTTGTTGCGACCGAAGGGCAGGTCATAGACGACGTAGCCCTGAAGCGCATGGCGTCGGTCGAAGTCGGAGCGACCGTAGTTGAGACTGCGGTCGCGGATGTCGAACGGCGTGTTCTGCGCGGAGGGCGACGCGTTGGTGGCCGAAGTGGTTCTGACCGCGACGGAGAAGGCGGGGTCGAACGAGCGCGTGTCGAGCGACTTCGCCCAAGTGTAGCTCATCTGCATCAGTAGCCCGCGCCCGACGCGGCGGCTGAGTTGCAGTTCCATCCCGTGATAGGTCGAGTAGTCGTTGCTGTCAATCACGTTGAGCGCGCCGGTGAACTGCGGGTACGGCTGGAAGAAGAACGGGCTGAAACCGTTCGTCGTGATCACGCGCTGGCCGCTCGCGTTCGTGCGCTGCGAGAGCGAGAAGGCCGCCGAAGCGACCGAGCCTTGCGTCAGTTCGGAGGCGAAGAGCGTGCGAAACTGCGTCGTCCCGGCGTTGTTGGCCGGGCTGCCCGTGAGCAGCGCGTTGATCAGCGGGCTGGTCGCGGTCGAACTGGCGCGCAGCGTGTTGAAGGCGTCGAGGAAGCTCTCGCCGAAGCGCGGGTCGCGCGCGAAGATGTTCGCCTGATTCACGTCGTACGCGCCGAACAGCCCGACGGCGCGACGCCCGACGTAGTTGGCCTCGACGACGAAGCCGTGGCCGATGTCGCGCTGCACGCTCAGGCCCCATTGATTGGTCTTGGGAAAACGCGTCGAGGGGTCGAAGACGGTCAGCGAGGCGGTCGAGAAGGGCACGGGCTGGCGCAGTTGGCCGGGCGTGGCGGGCGGCGCAATCACGGGCAGGCCGAAGCGGACGCGCGCCAGTTCGCCCGCCGTCGAAGCAAAGGTCGTGTTGTTGATGCCGAGCGACGTGCCCGGCGTGTTGGGGAAGATTGATGACGACGTGATGAAGGTGTTCATGCGGTCGTAGGCGAGACGATAGTTGGCGCGCACGGATGTCCGGCCATCGTTGAACGGATCCCACGCGAAGCCGATGGTCGGGGCGAAATTGTTCCAGTCGTCGTCGAACAGTTTGCCCTCGACGAAGCTGATCTGGTCGGACGGCTGTTCGCCCAGACGGATGGGGCGGTCGGGGCGCAGGACGGGGCTGCCGTTCCCGCCGCGCGGCGACATCTTCGGCTCCCAGCGCAGACCGTAGTCGAGCGTCAGGTTGGGCCGGATTTTCCACGTGTCCTGAAAATAGAAATCATACTCGTTGTAGATCGCGTCGAAGAGAAAGAGCGTGCCAGCGGGCGCGAAGGCCGAATCGCTCTCGGCGACGAACGACTGCTGGATTGCGCCGACGCGTCCGAGCAGGTCGTTGATGGCCGACTGGAAGTTGTTGCGGTCGGTCGCGTTGATAGCGTTTGCGCCCGTCGTCGCCGGGAGATTGAAACTCGCGGGCACGGGGTTGACCGTCCGCGAGAAATTCACCTGACGGTTGGTGTTGAAGCCGCCGACGGAACTGCGGATATCGGCGTGCTTCTGGAAACGGAAGTTGATGCCGCCGCGAAAGGTGTGCGCGCCGCTGACGAAGCTGAGATTATCCACGAGTTGATAAGTCCTGATCTCGCGCAGGTTGTTGATGGGCGGCGTCGAGTTGAAGGGGTCGCGCGGCAGATTGAGGATGTAGGGCGGATTTTCGTTCGCGTTCGGGTCGGGGTTATTGAAAGTGAAGGCGAACTTGTTGAGGCCCAGCACGAACTCGTTTGTGATGCGGCCCGTCGGCGTCCAGCGATAGTTGAACGCGAGATTCTTCGGGTTGCGGAAGGTGTCCACGAAGTTGAAAGGGCTGTCGGGGAAGGAGCGCAAGCCCGCGTTGCCGTTGTCGCCGAAGGTGTCCTGCTTGCCCTGCGCGTAGCGCACGTAGAACGTGTTGCGCTCGTTGAAGGCGTGGTCAACTTTGGCGACGAAGTCATACTGCTTCTCGATCTGCGGCGCGCCGAAACTGAATCCGGCGGTGTTCAATCCGTCGCCGACGAAGAAGTTGTTCGGCAGCGGCGCGGCGTTGATGAGCCGCTGCGTGGTCGGGTCGAGCCCGCATTGGGTGGGCCGCGTGGCGCAGAGCGGGTCGTTGGCGACGACGTTATAACTCGCGATGTTCAGGCCCGGAAGCGGGTTTCCGCTGGCGTCAATGGTCGGGTTGGAAGTGCCCGCGGGGGCGTTCGCCGTGCCGACGCGGTAACGCAGAATCCCCTGCCGCGCCTGCGCCGTATAGACGGTGCGCGTGACGAGGATTGACTGCGTGGCGCGCAGCAGTTGGAGGTTGGTGAAGAAGTGTGTCTTGCGCTCGCGCCCGTTGTAGCCGGGCAGGAGGACGGGGCCGCCGAGGCTGCCGCCGAAGATGTGCTGCACGAACTGACCCTTGCCGCGCCCGTTGATGGAGTTCTCATACTCGTTGGCGTTGAGCGCGGGCGTGCGATACAACTCGAAGAGGTTGCCGTGGAATTCCGCCGAGCCGGAACGCGTGACCATCGAGACCTGCGCGCCGCTGCTGCGCCCGAGTTCCGCCGTGAAGTTGCCGGTCACGACCTGAAACTGTTCGATGGAGTCGGGGTTGGGTTTGAGCGGCGTGAAGTTCGAGCCGCCCGCGCTCGACTCGTTGATGTCAATGCCGTCGAGCGTGAAGTTGAAGGCGCGGTCGCGCGCGCCGTGGACGTGGACGTTGCCCCCGGTGTTGCCGCCCGTGCCCGCGCGCCCGTTGCCGATGACGCCCGGTTGCAGCGAGACGAAGAGGAGCGGGTTGCGCCCGCGCTCGCCGACAATCGGCAGGGCTTCAAGCGAGCGTTGCTCGACCGTGTTGCCGAAGTTGCCCGAACTGCTCGTCTGCACCAACTCCGCCGTGCTGCTGACGGTGATCACGTCGTTGATGCCGCCGACTTCGAGCACGACATCTACGGTCGCGGGCTGATTGATGTTGACCTGATTGCTCGTCGAGACGAACTTCTTGAAGCCCTGTTTCTCGACCGTCACCGTGTAGACGCCGACCTGCACCGAGTCGAAGACGTACTGGCCGGTCGAGGTGGTTTCGTTGACGAAGGAGACTTTCGTCCCGTCGTTGGTGAGCGTGACGGTGGCGGCGGGGACGACCGCGCCCGACTGATCGGTGACGACGCCCGTCACGCGCGAGGCCGTCCCCTGTGCGAGCGCGCCGACGCCCGCGCCGAGCGTCAACGTGAGACTGAGGAAGATGCGTAGAAGGTTGTTGATTTTCATAGGAGGCTCCTCTGTTCGGTTCAACTAGAGACCACAGTCGCGCGGGCGTCCCGACACTTCGCCCGCGTCGCTTCATTGCTCGCTGGCTTCGCGCCCGAGCTATTCAGGCAGCACGACGGCTGCGCACATTAAAATTTTTTTCGGCGCACGCACGGCGAAATCACCGTCCGGGCTTGCCGCTCGACGCGCGGGCGGCGCGCACAAAATTGACAAAGCTTGCCGCTTAAGGATTTCAACTGCGCGCGGACACAGAACTTATTCGCATCCCGTGTTCATCTCAATTTACTATTGCAGCGACGAAGGTTGGAGGTTATCCCTTGTAATGACAGGGCCGCATTGTAGTTTCGTTCCGACCAACAACAAAACTAAAAGTTTTTATCAACTTGATAAGTTTATTTGATGGGAGCAAGAAACCCCATCTGCGCCCCGTCGTGCGACCCGCGCGCGGGTAACGGCAGCATTGGCCCGCCGCCCCGTCGCATGATGAAGAGGAAACTTTTTCCCGTCGTATCAATGAAGATACGACCGGAGTTTTAGTGCGCAGATAAGCGCGCGTGTCCGGCGTCCGCGTTTATTTGACGGGCTTCGGCTGTTCGAGATAGATGGAGTTCAACACTTCGGCGAGACGGTAGCCCGCGAGGGCGATGCGGCGGGCGGTGATTTTCTGCGTCTCGTCGGTGTAGGATTTCGCGGGCGCATCGCCGTCTTTGATTTTGGCATAAGCGACTTTGCGCGCCAGCGTGTTGCTCTCGTCAACCCATTGCTGCACGTCGAGCGTTTTTCGCTCCGGCATCGCGCTCGCGGGAAAATCCTTCATAATCCTGTCGGCGAAACCGCGTATGCGCGTCGCGCCCGCCGCGTCGCGCGTCACGCCGTCGAAGCCGAACTGACCGCCCGCCGAGTCCCAGAATGAATGAAGATTTTTGATGCGCGTCTCGGCGGGCATCTGGACGGCGAAGCCGTTTCCGCCCGCGTCGCCGTCGGGGTTCTTCGGCGAGTAGCGCGTGGTGGTGTGCATCGGCTGGTGCACGTCGCCGACGAGATGAAAAAGGAAGCCGAGCAGTTCGGCCTCGTCCTTATCCTTCTCGACGCCCGCGCGCAACGTGTTGATGAGCCAGTTGAGACGGTCGAGGACGTTGGTCGGTTCCGGCCCGACGTTCGCACGCTCGGGGACGCCGTCGAAGAGCGGCTTGTAGTTGATGTAGTGCCAGTTGGCGTAATTATCGTTGAGCGAATCGCTCTTGAAGTCGTCCATCCAGACGGCGATGGTGATGGGGTCGTATTTCTTGTCGCAGTAGAAGACGAGCGCGCGTTTATCCGGCGCGACGAGCAGCAGGCGGTCAACCTCGCGCTTGGCGGCGGGCGACAATCCGAGATACGCAATCTGCGCGACGACCATGTGGCCCGCGTCGTGCCAGCCAAACGCGGTCGCCTGCGGCAACAACAGGACGCCGGAGAGAATCAACGCACGCACTATTTTCTTCATCGAATGTCTCCTCGCAACTCATCTACAAAATTGATTGGCCGCCGCCGACGCGGAAGATATAACACGGCTTGAAGGTATGCCTTTTAACTTTCGCTCGCTTCGGTGGCCGGTTTGGCATGTCGCGCTAATTGTAGAGCAGCACGCGCGCGCGGGCGGCGCGAAAATCGTCGAGCTTCTGTTGCCATGCGCGGATAATCTCTTCCGCCGTGTCGCCGCGTTTCAGGCGTTCGAGAGCGTCGGCGTTGACGAGCAGGCGCAGGTAGTCGTTCACCTTCCAGTCAGCCGGATACATGCGCCGGAGCGCGACCGCGATTTCCAGACCCGTACGGACGGGCGAGAAACGCGCGCGGTCGGTGATGATGATGTTGATGCCGCCGCACTCCTCGTCCTTGAAGACCGAAGCCTTCGGCGTGAAACGCACGGGGACGAAACGCACGCCCGCGAGAGCACGCGCGTTCAACGCGGCGGCGAGGCTCCGACCGTCGAGCCACGGCGCACCGACCACTTCAAATGGCGTATCCGTCCCGCGCCCGACCGAGACGTTGGTCGTCTCCAGAAGCCCGACGCCGGGATACAGAGTTGCTTCCGTCAGGCTGCGCATGTTCGGCGAAGGGTTGACCCACGTGAGTCCCGTCGCGTCGAGCCACATCGCGCGCCGCCAGTTCTCCATCTTGACGACCCGCAGGTCGCACTCGATCTTGCGCTGCTCTTTGAACAACTGCGCGAGTTCGCCGACCGTCAGCCCGTGGCGGACGGGGATGGTGTGATACGCGATGAAGGTTAACTTGTCGGCGTCGGCGATTGGCCCTTCAACGTCTATGCCGTTAATCGGGTTCGGGCGGTCGAGCACGAAGACGGGCAGCTTCGCGCGCGCCGCCTCTTCCAACACGAAACCCATCGTCGAGATGTACGTGTAGAAGCGCACGCCGACATCTTGAATGTCGAAGACGAGAGCGTCCAGTTCTTTCAGTTGTTCCGGCTTGGGGCGGCGCGACTCGCCGTAGAGGGAATATATGGGCAGGCCCGTCTTCTCGTCTTTCGCGTCGGAAACTTTATCATCGAGTGCGCCGCGTATGCCGTGCTCCGGCGCGAAGAGTGCGACGAGACGCACGTTCGGCGCATCGCGCAGCACGTCAATCGTCGGTCGTCCCTTGCGGTCGCGCCCCGTGTGATTCGTCACGAGCCCGACGCGCATCCCCGCCAGTTGCTTGAAGCCGTCGCGCGCCAAAACGTCAATGCCGGTCAGCACCTCCGCGTCGGCGGCGCGCATGCTCGTGTCGGCGTTTCGCGCGAGTTCGTTTGCCGCCGTCAGCCGCGCCGTGTCCGACAACAACTCGGCGGCGAACCTCGACGACTCCGCGCGCGTGCGTTCGACCGTCGTGTCCAACACCGATGCCGCGACAATCGAAGCCACGCGCCCGCGCACCGCCGCCACGTCGCCCTTCCCTTCCGGATGGAGTCGGCTGCTCAAAAAGATGACGAAGGTTTCGCTCGCGGGGTCAATCCAGATTGACGTGCCGGTGAAGCCCGTGTGGCCGAAGGAACCGGCGGGGAAAAGGTCGCCGCGATTGGTGGAGAAACTGCTGGCGATGTCCCAACCGAGTCCGCGCGCTTCGCCCGTCTCCGTCACGGCGCGCGGGCGCGTCATCGTCGCCACCGCCATCGGACTCAAGAGACGCACACCATTCAACTGCCCGCCGCCGAGAATCATCTGGCAGAAGCGCGCGAGGTCGTCGGCGGTGGAAAAGAGTCCGGCATGACCGGCGACGCCGCCCATCCGGTTCGCCGTCGGGTCGTGCACTTCCCCGCGCAACATCTTCGCGCCCTCCGCGTCTGCGCCCTGCCCGCCGAGATAACTCATCATCGCGCGCCTCGTCTCGGTCGGCGCGATGCGCGGCACGAGCGCGGCGCGCGGGTTGAAACCCGTCTCGCGCATCCCCAGAGGCTCGAAGATGTTCTCGCGCGCGAACACGTCCAGAGGCTTGCCCGACACTCTCCGCACCACTTCGCCGAGCGCGATCAAACCGATGTCGCTATAGACGAAACGCGTGCCCGCCGCCGAGCGCAGGCGTTCGACGTAGAGCCTTTTGACCGCTTCGTCGGAACCCGTCCATTGCTCGCGCAGGTCGAAGTCGGGCGCGTAGCCCGCGCGATGCGTGAGCAGGTGCTCGATGGTGATGCGCTCGCGCCCCTCGCCCTTGAGTTCGGGGATGTAGCGCGACACGGGATCGCTCAGACGCAACTCCCCGCGCTCGACCAGCAACATGATGCTCGTCGCCGTCGCCACAACCTTCGTCAAACTCGCGAGGTCGAAGATCGTGTCCGTCGTCATCGCCTCGCGCGCAGGCACGAGCGCGCGCGCACCGTAAGCACCGCGCCACACGATGCGCCCGCGCCGCCCGACCAACACCACCGCCCCCGGCATCTCGCCCCGCTCAATCGCGCGCCGCACCGCCCCTTCAATCTGCGACAGACGCTCCGCAGACATCCCCGCCGCCGCAGGCTGCGCCGACGGCAATCCTTGCGCGAAACCCTCCACCGCCGACGCACAGAGCAGAAGTACGACGACCAAGCGGACGCGATTCAAAGTGGAGAACGACGCGACGAATGAGCGTCCTTTGCATGAAGCGGCGTGTGATGTGTGCATTTAGATTTTCGAGCCAAGCAATATGAAGTATATCGTAACTATTAAGATAGGCATTTGTCCCGTAGGGACAGGTGAAAATAGCCCAGCGATTTATCGCTGGGAGACGGTTCACATAAATCTCAACAGTCCCGTAGGGACGGCTGAAGAAATCTCAACCCCAGACATACCGTTCGTCGTAATCAATCCCGTGTCTTTGCAGAAACATCAGAAATTCCTGCTTAAAAGTTCTCTTGCGATGATGTGCTGCTTGCGTTTCGATGTAGCTGATGGTGTCTTGAACATGTGAAATACTAAGGCTGAATGCTCCGTATCCTTCCTGCCAAGCGAAATTTCGATGCGATGGGAAAGTTTCGTGAACCCATTTTGAAGAGCCGCCTTTGATAAGTTGGACTGCCTTTGACACGGCTATATTAGCAGGCAAGGACAAGAGAATATGAACATGGTCTTCAACACCGCCGACAATTAGTGCCTTCATGCCATTCTGTCTTGTAATGCCGCCAATAAAAGGCCAGAGATGTTCTCTTAGATTTGCGTCAATAATTTTGTTTCGTTCTTTAGTGCTCCATACATAGTGCATCAGTTGATTCGTATAAGAGTGAGGCACGGCGCAACTCCTTCAGCTCAATCGTCCCTACGGGACTGGCGAATTTTCGATGCGTCTTTTCCCAGCGATAAATCGCTGGGCTATTATCACTTGCCCCTACGGGGCATAAAGTCCAAACGCAATATCATTCCCTTTAAATTTTGCGCAAGACATCTCTTCACTTCCCTTGCTTTGCTAACGACTCTTGCTCGTAGCGTTCGCGGGCGCGGCTTTGATTTGAATGCCCGTGCCGCGCGCGTAGAGGCCGGGGAGGGTGATGGGGAGTTTGCCTGTGACGTTGATCTGTCCGAGCAGGGCGCGGGCGGTGGCGTGTTGGAGACTGGGCATGTCGCCGTAGGCGACGATGTACGTGCCGAGCTTGGGAAAGTTTTGCAGCAGGTACGGGTTGCCGAAGCTGATGCCGACGACGGGTTTGTTGCGCGACATCAGTTCACTCAGCGCGCGCGCGCCCGTCGCGGGGATGCCGACGCTGTTGGCTGCGCCCGAACGGACGCGCCCGTAGAGCGAGGCGACGACGATGTCGGCGCGTGCCGCGCGTTCAATCGCGTTCTTCACGTCCGCATCGGAGGAACGCTCGTCGAGGACGACAGTTTCGATGCGGCGTCCGGCGCGTGCCATCGTCGAGGCGAAAGGCTGCGCTATCCAGTTGCGGTCTTCGCCGTTGGTGACGGCGAGATTGAAGATGCGCGCGTCGGACGGGATGCCGCCCTGCGCTTGGACGAGTTTGTTTTCATCGCGGACGAGCGTCACGGCGTGCTCGGCAATCTCTCTGGCGAGCGCGGCAGCGTCGGGGCGCGAGACGCTGCGGTCAATCTCTTCGAGCGGCGTGATGCGCCGTTTCTGCAAGCCCAGATCATACTTCGCGGCGAGTATCCTCCGCGCGGACTCTTCGATTCGCTGTTCCGTCAGCCGACCGGAGCGCACCGCTTCGCGCAGGCCGCGCACGGTGGCGTCAACGTCGGCGGGCTTCAGGAGCATGTCCGCGCCCGCGAGGACGGCGCGCACGGCGGCCTCGTCCTGTTTGAAATAGAGCGTCAGGCCGCTCATGTCGAGCGCGTCGGTGACGACGATGCCGTCGAAGCCGAGTTCCTTCCGCAGCAGCCCGTTCAGCACGACGGGCGAGAGCGTCCCCGGCAGCACGGCCTTCTCCAAGACAATCTCGCCGCCCTCGTCAACATATGCCGGGCGGATGCTGGCTTCGCGCGGAAGCGGGCTGACCTCGGTCGGGTCAATCTGCGGCAGACCGATGTGCGCCGACATCACCGCGCCGACGCCCGCCGCGACCGCCGCGCGAAACGGCACGAGTTCGACGCTCTCAAGACGCGCGCGCGCCACGTCAATGACGGGCAGGCCGCGATGCGAATCAACGGCGGTGTCGCCGTGACCGGGAAAATGTTTGGCGGTGGCGACGACGCCCGCGCGCTGCGCTCCCTCGACGAAGGCCGCGACGAAGCGCGCGACCTCGGCGGGGTCTTCGCCGTAGGAACGCACGTTGATAACGGGATTGGCCGCGTTGTTGTTGACATCAGCGACGGGCGCGAAGATTTGCCCGATGCCGAGCGCACGCGCCTCGCGCGCCGTCATCTCGCCCTGCCGTCGCGCGTATTCGGGATTCGCCGTCGCCCCGACGGCCATGTTCCAAGGGAAGTTTATCGTGTCGTCGAAGCGCATCCCCGCGCCCGCTTCGAGGTCTGCGGAGACGAGCAGAGGGTAGCGCGCGGCCTGCTGCATGCGGTTGATGAGATGGACGCTCTCATAGACCGGCCCGCGAAAGAGGATGATGCCGCCGACGTGGTTTTCGACGACGTGACGCCGGAGCGCGCGATAGGCGTCGCTCTCCTGATTGAGAAAGGTCGCGTTGACGCCGACCGAGATGAGTTGCCCGATCTTTTCTTCGAGCGACATCCGCTTCAACTCTTTGTCGGCCCACTTCACGGCATCGCGCGACGCGCGGCGCGTGTAGGACGACTGCTGCAAGATGCTCAAAGAGACGGCGGGCCTGTAGTTGACGCTGACACGCTTGTCGCGGCACGGACAGTCCATTTGCGCGAGAGCGTTTTGCGCGCGCGCCGGAGTCGTCAGGACTGCAAGCGCGAGCGCGATGCGGAATATTTGTCGAAGCTTTGAGCGTCTCATGTGCGGGACTCTTTTCGATAGGGAGCGGTTCGGAAATTCAATCTGCCGCGTTGGGCGCGAGTTCGTCGCGGCGTTCGACGGGCGCGGGCGCGAAGGCGAAGCTCGCGGCCCACGCGACGAAGAAAGTGATGCCGCTGCCGATGAGCACGTACCATGTCCATGCGAGCGGCGTGGCGAAACGGATGTAGAGCATGATGCAGAGGCTCGCGAGCATGCCGACGAGCGCGGGCGGCTCGCCGACGCGGCGCAGGAACGTGCCGACCAGAAAGACGCCGAGCACCGGCCCGTTGATGAGCGACGCGACCGACAACGCCTGATCGAGCGCGGAGCGTTCCTGATGACGGATGACGAGCGCGACGCCGATCTGCACGATGCCCCACAGCAGCGTCAGCCAATGCGAGATGCGTAGATAATGCCGGTCGTCGCGTCTGCTGTCGGGCGGCGCGAAGGGCTTGTAGAGGTCGTTGACGGCGGTTGCGGCAATCGCGTTCAAAGACGACGAGAGCGCGGCGGCGAAGATCGCGGCGACGACCAATCCAGACAATCCCGAGGGCAGGTGCTTCGTGATGAAGTCCGGAAAAACCTGATCTCCGCCCGCGAAGGGAAAGGTCGCGGCGGCGGTTGCATATCCGGCGTCGGTGTGGGGGTGATAGAAGGCAAAGAGCAGTACGCCGATGAAGAGAAAGCCGATGAACTGCGCGAGCACGACGACGCCGCTCGTCAGGAGCGCGGTCGCGGCGCGGCGCGGGCGGTCGGTGCAGAGATAACGCTGGACGAGATACTGGTCTGTCCCGTGCGTGCTCAT
>DATLMV010000285.1:0-27248 GCA_035537095.1 Pyrinomonadaceae bacterium | reverse complement strand
CACTCTTCGGCTCATTAGTGTTTGGAGATGGGTTGGCCTGCGTGGTGGTTAGAGCTTCTACATCGTGCGGGGATTGAGGTTGTTGCCGCTTCGCCTCGTCGGCGGAACGCCCACTGGATTGTTTATCCATTGCCTTACTCCGTGAGGATGAGTTGTATAGAGCCTTCTGCGTTTGGAGTGCGGCCGAAAGTTCACCGCTTGAGCACTGACCTGCCCTTGATCTCGTAAGCTTCGCCGACAACTAACGCGACGGCCTCCGTGTAGGCTAGATGTTCTTCGACGAGTATGCGCGCGGCTAGTGTGTCGGGCGTGTCGTCGTCGTGGACGGGGACGACGCGTTGCGTGATGATGGGGCCGCCGTCCAGAGTCTCATCGACGAAGTGGACGGTGCAGCCGCTCGCCTTGACGCCGTGTTCGATGGCCTGACGCTGGGCGTCGAGGCCGGGGAAGGCGGGCAGCAGGCTCGGGTGGATGTTGAGGATGCGTGCGGCGAGCGTGTGCTCGGTGTCGTCGTCGCGGACGGGGACGACGCGCTGCTCGACGATGGGGCCGCCGTCGAGCGTTTCGTCAACGAAGTGGACGGTGCAGCCGGTGACTTTGACGCCATGCGCGAGCGCCTGTCGTTGGGCGTCGAGGCCGGGGAAGGCGGGCAGCAGGCTCGGATGAATGTTGAGCACGCGCCCGCGATACGCCCCGACGAAGACCGGCGAGAGTAGGCGCATGTAGCCCGCGAGACAGACGAGACGCACGCCGCGTGCGCGTAAGGCTTCGATAATCTCCCGCTCGTGCGCTTCGCGCGTGCGCCCGCGCCGCTCGACGGCGAGCGCATCTATCCCGCGCTCGCGTGCGTGCGCGAGTCCCGCCGCCTCCGCGCGGTCGCTGATGACGACCGCGACCTCCGCGCCCGCAATCTCACCTGCACGCACGGCGTCCGCCAGCGCCAGCATGTTCGAGCCGCGACCGGAAATCAGAATCGCGATGCGGCACGGGTTCTCTTGTTCGTTTGCGTTCATGGGCGAATGAAACGGGATGAAAATAAAAGGTCAAAGGGGAAATGGTTAAAGGGGAAGTGGGTTAAGACAAGAGATGCTTTCCCTTCTCCCTTTTCAACGTTTCCTCTTTTACCCTAATCAGTTTCTTCCGTCCTGTCCATCGTCTGAAATCCGGCGTCAGGTCTTGGCTTTGGCTTCGAGGCGAAACACGTCAACGATGCGCGGGGTCAAGTCCTTGCCGTCGTCTTTAGGGTCGTCAACGGCGATGACGTAGGCTGTGAGGTCGCGTTCGGTGAGGCGGATACGGATAAACTCTTTGAAGCGTTCGATGCGGGCCGCGCCTCCGGCCTCGTTGTTGTGACCGTTGAAGGCGAGCGCGACGGCGAGATACCAGCCGAACCAGACGCAGACGAGCACCGCGCCGAAGATGCCCGCGAGAATCGAGGGCACGAGTCCGGCCCAACCCGTCCACGCTTCCGAATAGAAGGGCGGCGAGAGGCGGACGTAAGGCCGCGAGGTGATGAACGGCAACGCGAGCATCAACGTGCCGTGAGCTATCCATGCGATGACGAGTCCGGCGCGGCTGTTGCGTCGCAGCAATAGCTCGCCGACGTAGATGAAGACGAGAATCAGGACAGCCGCCGCCGCCCACGTCAGAAACGTGCCGCGACGCACGAAGAGAAACGGCACGGCGAGTTGCAGGAGCGCGTGCCAGAGCCCGACGAAGAACATCCCCGCTTTGCCCGCCGCGCCCAAGTTCTCCCCGCCCTTCAAGACCGCCATCGGAAAGACGATGAAGAGTATCCCTAAGCCAATGACGAGCACGAAGACGATGTCGGAGACGAGATAGGGGACGAGATTAAACTTGCCAAACAGCCAGAGGCCGAGCGTCGGGAAAACGACGGCGAGGACGGAGAGCGTCCAAGGCAAAATCCAATCGCGGCGGCGAACCGTGCGACGCGACGCCTGCTTCGATAACCAGTCGCTATAGCGGCGCGCGAGCACGACCGCCGCGACCGCCCACAAAAGCGAGTAGAGCACGAGCAAACTGTGCCCGAAGGGCGCGATGTACTCGCGGTAGGGCCTAATCGTGAGCATCCCGGCGACGACGAGCGCGGTCGTCAGGACGACGAATGCCCAGAGCAATATGTTCGGGTTGACGAACTTTTTGCTGTCGAGTTGGAGACGCTCGCTGGCTACGGCTTGGAGCTTGGCGTCGAGTTTGAAGAGACGCCCGCGCAGGGCGAAAGCGGCGACGGCGGCGAGCAGCGTGAGCGTCAGAATGGTGATGCCGAGACGGTAGTCGAGCGGCGGCGAGATTCTGCACGGCCCCCAGAAATATCTCGTCGCGTCGGCGGTGCAAGGCACGACGCTCGAACCCTCGGGCGCGGGCGGCGTCCACGTCCCGAAGCCGAGCGCGCGCCAGACGATGAAGGGCGTCTGCGTGTTCGCGTTGCGCGATTGCGCGGCGAAGGACGACTGCGCGGGCACGTCCGTCGCCGCCGTCGCTGCCGCTGTCGCCGCGCGTGTCGTCGTCGTCGCCGTCGAGCCTTCGCCCGCGACGGGCGCGACGACCTTGTCGGGCGGGAGCAGAACGGTCGGCTGGATGCGTTCGGGTTGCGAGATGCCGAGACGCTGCCAGAGGGGGACGAGGTTGAACGCCTGTCGGCTGCTGCGCGGAATCGTCGCGCCGAAATAGACGAGGAAGGCCAGCACGAAACCGACGAGCCAGACGCTCCCGCCGTTCATCAGTATCCAGAATTTGAAGATGCGGCCCGCCACCTCGTCGCGCGCTTCGCGTTCCGAAGGATAGAGCGCCTGTTCCTGTATCTCGTCCTTGTAGGTCTGCGTCGGGTGGAGGAACGCGCCGCCGATGCCGGAGACGACCGACGCGTAGTTCGTCGCGCTCGGACGCGGCGCGCGCGAGCCCGAACGCGGCGACGCGCCCGCCGCTTGCGGCCCCCAGTAGCGCGCGTACATGTGTATGTCGCCTGAGAGGTCGAGGCGACATTGCCCTTCGGGGAGTTTCAAGACGCGCGGCGGAGCGTTCTTCGCTTGGTCGCCGTTGGTGTCCGGCGTGTCGGCGGTGAGATTGCGCGCGGGCGCGCCGTCGAGGAAGGGCTGCGCGAGTCCGAGTTGATAGAAGGACTCGGCGGATTTTTCGTCGCGCACATCGGCGTAGCGACCGAAGGCGGTCGTCGGCGCGCAGGTGGCGACGATCAACTTCTCGGGCGTCTGACCGTTGTTCAACTCGGTGAAGAACTTTCTCTGCCGCGCGTCGAGTTTCCCGACCTCCGTGTCCAGACCCCACAGCCACCAGCCGAAAGGCAGTTGCAGCGCGACGTAGCTCGCCTCCTGACAACGACGGAAACCCGGCAGCATCAACTGCGGCGCATTCCTATCGTCCTCCGCGTAATGTTTATCTTCGCTATTGATGGGATGGCGAAACTGCCGCCGGAAACCGTCGAGCATGTCGTAGTAATCGTGGTTGCCGGGGATGGCGAAGAGGGGGCGGCGCGCTTCGTCGCGGAGGCGTCCGGCCTCCTGCAAATCCTCGTAGGCCCATTGAAAGGGGAACTGAAAACGGGTGACGAGATTCGCGTAGTCCGACATGTGATAGGTCGTGTCGCCGCCGACGAAGAGAAACTGCCCGCGCGGCAGAAGCATCTGCTTGCTCGCCGTTTGCTTGAAGCCGACGCTCGCATCTTCCGTCGTCGCGGGCATCTCGCCGCGCGGGTCTTTAATCCAGAGGTCGCTCAGGCAGAGATAGGCGATGCTGTAGGTGGCGCGCATGCCGTCGCCCGTGTCGGAGAGATAATCGAACCAGAACTCGCCGTCGGTCGTCTGCCACGCTCCGGCGCAGGGTTGCGGCTCGGTCGTCTCGCTCGACGCTACGGCGGAGGGAAAGGCGCGCGCCTGCATCCAATCGCGCGGGTCAATCTTGCTGCCGAAGGCCGAGTAGAGAAGTATCCACTTGAGCGTCACCTTGTACTGCCGACCGAGCAGCCATGCGACGGGGCCGAGAAAATTTCTACCGGGCTTCGCAACCGTGGGGGAGTTGTCAGACACTTGACTCACGTCTCCTTTCATTTCGTGACGGGGATTTCGGCAGACGACCGCTTGAAGGCTTTTGCAGGCGTTAGAGACAAACGCGGAAAGAACTCGAAGCAACGCCGGAGCGAGAGGACTCGTTCGCTTGCGTCCGTCGCTTGCGTCCGGCGGCGGTGCGGCGCGTCTCAACTGCTATATGCAGTCCGCGCCGAATCCGTTTCTCAAATGAGGACGACTTCGCGTGCGCCGGTCGTCACGCTGCCGATTTCGTAAACCGTCCCGGCGCGGGCGGCGAGGTGAGTTGTGATTGCCGGAACGTCTTCGGGCGCGCAGACGACAACCATCCCGACGCCCATGTTGAAGGTGCGAAACATCTCGGCTTCGGCGACGTTGCCCGCTTCCTGCATCAGCTTGAACACGTCGAGCACGGGCCAAGAGCCGCGCCGTACGTGAACGCTCACGCCTTCCGGCAGGATGCGCGGGATGTTCTCCAAAAGCCCGCCGCCCGTGATGTGGACGAGTCCCTTGACCGCGCCGCCGTCGAGCAAGCCTTCGAGCGCGCCGAGGTAACTCTTGTGCGGTTGCAGCAGGGCTTCGCCGACCGTCATTCCCAGACGTTCGAGACGCGTGTCGTGAGTGTGACCGGCGACTTCGAAGAAGAGTTTGCGCGCGAGTGAGTAGCCGTTCGTGTGCAGCCCGACGGAGGGCAGCGCGAGCAACACGTCGCCCGCCGCGATGCCTCGCCCGTCTATGACCTTCTCCCTGTCAACGATGCCGACGATGAAGCCCGCGACATCGTATTCGCCCTCGGCGTAGAAACCGGGCATCTCCGCCGTCTCGCCGCCCAAGAGCACGCAGCCGTTCTCGCGGCAACCGCGCGCCATCCCCTCGACGACGCTCGCCACCGTCTCGGGCGCAAGCCTTCCGGTCGCCACGTAGTCGAGAAAAAAGAGCGGGCGCGCGCCCTGCACGAGAATATCGTTGACGCAATGATTGACGAGGTCGCGCCCGACCGTGTCGTGACGGTCGGTGAGAAAAGCGATCTTGAGTTTCGTCCCGACGCCGTCCGCCGAAGCGACGAGCACGGGCGCGCGCATCTCCGGAAACGCGGCGTCGAACATGCCGCCGAAGCTGCCGATCTCGGAGAGCGTCCGCGCGTTGAACGTCGCGCGCGCCGTCTCCCGGATGCGCTCAACCGCGCGGTTCGCCGCGTCAATCGAGACGCCCGCGTCGGAATAAGTAATAGGTTTGTTCATAAAGCATTCGGAGAAATTCGGGGGACTGCTTTTCAGCTTCCGTACTTGCCCGAAGACCTGAAAGATTTGACCCGTTTTGCTTCCGGCTTATGACGAATTTCCGTCCAGTACTCTTCCCTGATATCTTCGTCAATCTCGACCGTCGTCGAATAGAGCGCGTCCGTGCCGTCTTTCTTACAACCGGAAATCCAGAAATGTTCTCCCGTCTCGGCGTCGGAGTAGTTGGCCTTGAATCCCGCACCCGCCAGCGTCTCGAATCTTCTGCCGCCGTAATACAAAGACTTGCCGGACTTAGAGAAAGTGACCCTCCCGATTCGAGCCGCACCGGCAACCGCGCCGCCCTTATGTTCGATATACATGATTCGCCTTCGATGCGACATCCGCTCACGCCCTCTCACGCGCGATTTCTAAAGTTTGAAATCCTTCTTGCCTTCGCTGCCGCCGCGTTTGGCGAGACGCTCCTGAAGCGCGCTGACGCGTTCGGTCGCTGCGCGGCGCGAGTCCTTGTCGAGCGCGATGGTGATTTGCAGGTGGTCGCCGTCGCTCGCGCCGTCGGGCAGTAGCGACAGCGGCACGTCGAGCGAAGTCTTGCCGTCGTCGCCCACTTGCAGCACGGCCAAATCGTTGTCCTCGATGCGGTCAATCACCGCCCGCAACTTTTTCGACGCTCCCGTCTTTCCCGCTTCGTCCGCCATCATTCACCTCACCGGAGAGTAAATCGTCAATCGTCAATCGTGAATAGATAACAACATTCGGCACGCTTTCTCTTCACGATTTACGATTCACGATTCACTAGTTATCTGCTGCCCGCCGCTTTGCGGTTGGCGTTCTGATTCTGGTTCTCTTTGGGTTTGGGGGCGGGGCCGAAGTCTCCGTAAGCGACGAAGCCTGTGCGCGAGGAGTCGTCCTTTTGCGCTTTGCGTCCGGCCCAGAGGTCTTCTTTGGCTTCGCGCCCGGTCTTGATCTGGTAGCCCTGCCCCTTCGACGTGATGCTGATTTCGCCTTGCAGGTCGGTGCGATAGATTTTGATGCCGAGCGCCTTCAAGCGGTCGAGCACTTCCTGACTCGGATGGCCGTAGCGGTTGTCCGCGCCGTTCGAGATGATCGCCGCCTCGAACTTGCCGCGCTTGAGAAACTCTTCCGACGATGCATACTTCGACCCGTGATGCCCGACCTTGAGAATGCGCGTCTGGATGTCCGCGCCCTTCGACATCATGCGTTCTTCGGTCTGCGCTTCGGCGTCGCCCGTGAGCAGCATGGAGAAGTCGCCGTAGTCGAGACGCGCGACGACCGAGTTGGCGTTCGGTTCGTTGCCGCCGGAGCGCAACTGGTCTTTCGTGAAATAGGGCTGAATCGGCGCGAGCACGAAGATGCGCGCGCCGCCGCCGAGGTCGAACGTCTGCTCCGGCTCCGCGCCGATATACTTGACGCCCTTCGCTTCAATCGCCGCGAGGAAGTCCTGATAGTTCTTCGTCGTGTTCGGCACTTTGCTGTCGAGCACGGCGGCGACCGTCGTCCGGTTGATAACTTCGTCTGCGCCGCCGATGTGGTCGGCGTGCGCGTGGGTGGCGATGAGCAGATCAATCTGTTTGACGCCGAGACGGTTCATCGCGTCGAGCACCTTCTTGCCGCCGCCCGGATTGCCCGCGTCAACGAGCGCGGTCTTGCCCTCCGGCGAGATAATCAGGATCGAATCGGCCTGCCCCACGTCGAGCACGTGCACGCGCAACTCCCCGCCCGACGCCGGAGGCGGCGCAAACCTCTGCCGCTCCTGCCACCACGGCCAGAACACCTTCCAACCAACCAGCCCCGCCACGACCAGCAACACCGCCAACGCCGCGACCAAGCATCCACACCCACGTCTAGTTTGCGCCACCTATTTTTAACCCTCCGACCTTCAAAGACATTTTGCAGCCCGTAGATACTCATTCACCATAAGCATGCTTATCCATCATTGCGGCGAACTCAGACCACGAGACTCTTTTCTCGCGTTGCCTTCTCCCGCCGCGCCACGTCAGCGAGCCGCGACCGATGACAATCGTTCCGATTTTTTCTTTGTTTGCATAAATCTCAAAATCTATTGAACTGCCCGCCTTTGTCAGATCAAGTATCTGCACATGCGCGCTGACCGTATGCTTTTTGACGGCTGTTTTCTTCTTCATAAGCAATCCTCTTTGGACTGGCGTTGATTTAGAAAGAGCATCCATTTAAATCGTCAATCAGAGGGGACGGGTTCGCGTTCGCGTGCGAACATGGTTTCGGCTGCGCGGGTGATGCGGGTCGGGTAGTGGCCCGTCCAGCAGGCGACGCAGGAGGCGTCGGGCCGCAGGCCCGTGGCGGCGAGCATGCCTTCGAGCGAGAGATAGCCGAGCGAGTCGGCCCCGATGAAGAGGCGTATCTCTTCGGTGGACATCTGCGCGGCGATGAGGTCGGACTTGTTCGGCGTGTCCACGCCGTAATAGCAGGGGCTGACCGTCGGCGGGCAACTGATTCTCATGTGCACTTCGGACGCGCCCGCCTCGCGCACCATCTGGACGATCTTCTTCGAGGTCGTGCCGCGCACAATCGAATCGTCTATCAGGGCGACGCGGCGGCCCTGTATCAGGTCGCGCACGGGGTTGAGTTTGATGCGGACGCCGAAGGAGCGGATTGACTGTTCGGGCTCGATGAAGGTGCGCCCGACGTAGTGGTTGCGGACGAGTCCCTGACGGTAGTTGAGGCCGCTCTGCGCGGCGTAGCCGATGGCCGCCGCGACGCCCGAGTCGGGGACGGGGACGACGATGTCCGCCTCGCTCGGATGTTCGACGGCGAGTTGCTTGCCCATCTTGTGACGCGATTCGTTGACCGAGCGCGCGTAGATGAGCGAGTCGGGGCGCGCGAAATAGACGTGCTCGAAGATGCAGAAAGAGTGCTGGCGCGCGGGCAGCGGAAAGGAGGACTCAAGGCCGCCGTCGCGCGTGATCGTCACCATCTCGCCGGGTTCGATGTCGCGTTCGTAGCGCGCGTCAATCAGGTCGAAGGCGCAGGTCTCGGAGGCGACGACCCAAGCGTCGCCGAGTCGGCCCAATGCGAGCGGGCGAAAGCCGCGCGGGTCGCGGACGGCGATGAGCGAGTCGGGCGTGAGAAAGAGCATGGAGTACGCGCCTTCCGTCTCGCGCAGGACTTCGGGGACGGCGGCGGCGACCGACGCGGCATGAGAGCGCGCGATGCCGTGCAGGACGACTTCCGTGTCGGATGTCGAGGAGAAGATTGCGCCCGCGCGTTCGAGTCGCTTGCGTTCTTCGGAGGCGAAGGGGAGGTTGCCGTTGTGACAGACGGCGACCTGCCCGTGCTGGCAGGCGACGAGGAAGGGCTGCGCTTCGCGGATGGAGACTTCGCCCGACGTAGAATAGCGCGTGTGCCCGATGGCGCTGGCTCCGGGCAGGCGGTCGAGACGCTTGGCGTCGAACACGTCGGAGACTAAACCCATCGCGCGCTCGCTCCGCAATGTCTCGCCGTCGGACGAGACGATGCCGCACGACTCCTGCCCTCGATGTTGCAGCGCGTAGAGTCCGAGATAGGTCAGGCGCGCCGCCTCCGCGTGTCCGAAAATTCCGAACACGCCGCACTCGTCGTGAAAACCGTCCGCTCCTGCGTCCATCCTTCGCCGCGTCCCCCGCCGCTCTCAAACCGAATCATCAATCTCGCCTGTGCGCTCATTGTAGCATCACAGACATCAACGCGGAATGAAACAGGATAAAGAAGGGGAAAGGGGTAAACGGGGAAAGGCGAAATGGCGAAAGACTGACAGCCGGTTTGCCTTTTCCTTTCCCCCTTTAACCTTTTAACCCTTTCGCCGTTTCGGTTATCCGTCCCGTAAAATCGCTTGAGCGTGGTATGATAGGCGGCGAAATCCAGACCAAAACGGCAAGGGGGAAGAGGAAAGATGTCAATCAAAGTTTACGGCGCGGACTGGTGCGGCGATACGCAGCGCGCGCTCAAGTTTTTGGACAGCGTCGGCGTGCCCTACGAGTACATCAACGTCGAACAGGACGAGAAGGCGGCGGCGTGGGTGCGCGAACAGAACGACGGCAAGGAACGCAAACCGACCGTGGACATCAACGGCCAAGTGCTCTCCGTTCCAAACGATCACGAACTCACCGGCGCGCTCCGCGAAAAGGGCTTGATGGCGTAAGAAAGTGAGCGGTGAGCCGTGAGCAGTAGAAAGTGAGCGGTGAGCAGTTTTTAAAAGCGATGTCTCGCGCGGGCGTGCAGAGTTGAAGTCAACTGAAAACTGTTCGACTACTGCTCACGGCTCGCTTCCTTTGGGCCTGTGAAAGAGACGGATTCCAATCATCCATTCCTCGCGGCGTTGCTGCGGATGGCGTTGCTTCTGTCGCTCGTCGGGGCGGGCTGGAACATCCACCAGCGTCTGCCGGACGACGGCGTCTCGCCGCTCAATCCGGCGGCGCGGACTTCGCCGACGCGCCTGCGAATCATCCTGCGCCGCGCCGCGACGGGCAACAACGCCGCCTTTCGTCAGACGACTTTTCAACTCTTCCCGATAGACATGGCGGCGGCACAGCAGGCCGCGCAGAGGGAGTTTCTATCGGAGCCGCCGCGCGGTTCGCGTCTCGAAGATTTTATGACGCGGCGCATGGGCGGTCGCGCCCCCATCGCGGGCCAACTCGACGAGCGCGGGCAAGCGACAATCGAAGTGCCCTCCGGCAAGTGGTGGGTGCACACGACGCTCGACGGCGCGCCCGAACTCTCTTGGCGTCTGCCCGTCAACGTCGCCGGACGCGAGCAGACCGTCGAACTCACGCCCGACAACGTCTACACGCGCACAAAAAGATTCTGAAGCAAGTCTGAAAGTCACAAGTCCAAAGTCCAAAGTCAACCGCTTCGTCCTCCGACTTTGGACGTTCGACTTGTGAGACTTGATAGTTATTCGTCCGACGACTTTGGACTTGTGACTTTCGACTTTGGACTATCCGTTATGAAAGCCCTGCGTTATGAGAATCGGCGTTTGACGGTGGCGGAGGTGGCGGAGCCGCGCGCGGCGGGCGAGGCGTTGGTGCGTGTGACGCTGTCGGGGATTTGCAACACGGACTTGGAGATCGTGCGCGGTTACGCGGGGTTCGACGGAACGCTCGGGCATGAGTTCGTCGGCGTGGTGGAGCGCGCGGAGGATGCGCCGGAGTTGGTCGGGCGGCGGGTGGTCGGGGAGATCAACGCGGGGTGCGGCGCGTGCGCGGAGTGTGCGGCGGGCGACGCGCGCCATTGTCCGGCGCGGACGGTGCTCGGCATCGTCGGGCGCGACGGCGCACACGCCGAGTATTTGCAGTTGCCCGCCGTCAACCTGCTGCCCGTGCCGGACGAAGTGGCGGACGAGCGCGCCGTCTTCACCGAACCGCTGGCCGCCGCGTGCGGCATCGTCGAACGTGCAAATATCAATGAAGCGATGAGGGTCGCGGTCGTCGGCGACGGCAAACTCGGTCTGCTCTGCGCGCAGGCTCTCCGCGTGCTCGCGCGCGCCGACGTGACGCTCGTCGGCAAGCACGCGGCGAAGCTCGACATCGCGCGGCGTCGCGGCGTCCGCACCGTCCGTCTCGACGAGTTGCGGCGCGGGCCTGCGCTTGAGAAGTTCGACGTGGTGGTCGAAGCGTCGGGCGCGGGCAACGGCTTCGCGCTCGCGCTCGAACTGCTGCGCCCGCGCGGCGTGCTCGTCCTCAAGTCAACCTTTCACGGCGCGACCGAACTGCACGCCGCCCGCATCGTCGTTGACGAAATCAGCATCGTCGGCTCGCGCTGCGGGCGTTTCGCTCCCGCGCTCGAACTGCTCAAACAGAATGCCGTGGATGTCGAAAGCCTCATCAGCGAAGAGTACCCGCTCGCGGAGGGCGTGCGCGCGTTGCAGCGTGCGTCGGCGGTCGGCGTGCTCAAAGTCCTGCTGCGCGCGTAAGCAAGATTGACGCGGGCGAAGGCGCGTGGATTTCGCGCGGGCGAAGGCGTTATGACACTCGCGCGATTGTCACAACCCCCGTTGACCGACGGGCCCGTGCCGGACTATTCCACACGCGACGGTAAACTGTTCACAGGAGAAAACTATGCTGAAGAAACTTTGCTCGCTTGCGCCGCCGCTCGCCGCGTGGGTCTTGTGCCTGACGATGCTCGCGCCGCTCAACATCGCGGCGCAGGTCGCAACGCAGGTCGCGGCGCAGGCGGACGCGCAGGTGTCGGAGAAGATAAAGGCGGACGTGACTGCGCTCGGCACGGGCGCGCGTATCTCTCTGCGTCTGCGCGATAAGAAAAAGCATGTCGGCTATCTGAGCTACATCGGCAAAGACAACTTCGTCATCACCGACACGAAGAAGGACACGACGCAGACCTTCGCCTATTCCGATGTCGCGCAGGTCGAGCGAAAGAGCAGTCGGGGTTTATCCAACAAGGCCAAGTTCGCGTTCGTCGTCATCGGCGGGTTGGTTATCCTGTCGCTCATCGGCAACGGCGCGGGCGGCTAATTTCAAACGTCCCGCCGCGTACACCGAATCAATCAAAGCAGGATTTAACAGGATGGACAGGAGAGACATGATAAAAAGGTTAAGTGGTGAAAGGGGCAAAAGGGAAAGGGAGAGAAGCCAAGCACGCGCTTAGCTTCCGCCCTTTTCCCCTTTAACCTTTCCCCCTTTTCCCTTTCTTCTTATCCTGTCCATCGCTGTTAAATTTCTTTCAGGGTTTTGGTTAGATGCTCTTAGTCGCTCACGTTCGCAGACGGCGACGCAGAGCAGGGGAGGTTGAAGAGTAGTTTGACGAAAAAATGGTGGGCGAAGCTGTCGTTGGTTTTGGTGAGCGTGCTGGTCGGGCTGTTGTTGGCGGAGATAGTTTTGCGCGTCGTCGGGTTCACCTATCCGGTTTTTTATACGACCGACGAGCGGAGGGGCTACGCGCTGCGCGCGGGCGTGGAGGGCTGGTATCGGAAGGAGGGCGAGGCGTTCGTCCGCATCAACAGCGCGGGCTTGCGCGACCGCGAACACGCGCGCGAAAAACCGCCCCGCACGCTGCGCGTCGCCGTGCTCGGCGATTCGTACGCGGAGGCTCTGCAAGTGCCCGTCGAGGACGCCTTCTGGTCGGTGTTGGAGCGGGAGTTGGGGGCGTGTGAGTCGTCCGGCGGGCGGCAGGTCGAAGTGATAAATTTCGGCGTCTCCGGCTACGGGACGGCGCAGCAACTCATCACGCTGCGCGAGCACGTCTGGCAGTACGCGCCGGACATCGTGCTGCTCGCCGTCACCACCAACAACGACATCGTGGACAACTCGCGCGCGCTCAAGAAGACCGACGAGATTCCCTACTATCTTCTGCGCGGCGGGCGACTCACGCTCGACGATTCCTTTCTCCGCACACGCGCCTTCCGTCTCCGCAACTCGGCTCTGAATCGCTTCGGGCGTTGGATTCGAGACAACTCGCGCGTCATACAGGCGATTCATCAAGCGCAGGGCGCGCTCAAAGCCCGTCTCGCCGCGCGCCGCGCCGCAAAACCGCAGGCGACGCCCACGCCCGTCCCGCGCCCCTCAGCCGCTCCCGGCCCCTCGCAGAAAGGGCCGACGGGAGCGTCTCCGGCTGCCGACGCTCCTGCCGTCGCCGCCGTCACGTCCGAAGAATTGGGCGTGGACAACTGGGTCTATCGTCAACCGGAGGGCGCGGTCTGGAACGATGCGTGGAGCGTGACGGAGGAGTTGTTGAAAGCGATGCGCGACGAGGTACAGGGCAAAGGCGCGCTCTTCTTCGTGGCGACCCTGAGCAACGGCATACAGGTCTATCCCGAACCGTCGGCGCGCGCCGCTTTCATGCAGCGCGTCCGTATTCAAGACCTTTTCTATCCCGACCGCCGCATCAAGTCGCTCGGCGAGCGCGAGGGCTTCCGCGTCGTCAATCTCGCGCCCGCCTTGCAGGAGTATGCGGAGCGCAACAGAGTTTTTCTCCACGGCTTCGGCGAGCAGACGGGCAACGGTCATTGGAACTCCGAAGGCCACCGCGTCGCCGGTCAGATGCTCGCGCGCGAACTCTGCCAAGAGAAATGAGAAGAGGTTAGATGCCGGATGTTAGATGTTAGACAAAGACGACATGTTTTTGTTTTCCCCAACATCCAACATCCGGCATCTAACCTCTGTTATTTCCCGTTTCGCTTTGCGGCACGTCTCGGGTTTCGTTTATACTCGTGGTTCGCGCTTCGGTGCTCTTTTGCGGCGCACTCTTTCACGGAAAAGATAGGCCCGCGCGTTTTATCTTTGGCCCTACTCTAAGGTGGTAAAAGCGTTATGTTAAAAATCCCCAAAGGTCAGACGACTGATGCGGAACGTGCTCTTTTAGGCAAGTTGAAGGTTTGGATTGCGGCGCTGGCGCTGGCCTGCTTGATCGCGGGCGTCGGCGTCGGCGCGCTGCTGTCGAGCCGGATGACGATAGCGCAGGGCGGCTCGACCGGCAGCGACGTGCAGCAGATTGCGCGCGCCCCCGAAGCTCTCTCGGCGTCGTTTGCCGAGATTGCCAAACGCGTCGAACCGGCGGTCGTCAATATTGACACGGTGACGACGCCGCAGGTCGCCGAGAAAGGCGACGGCGACAGCGACGAGGACGAGAAGGACGAACTCCCGCCGGGTCATCCCCTTCAGGATATGTTTCGCAACCTCCAACGCCGTCCGGCGCGCGGCGTCGGCAGCGGCTTCATCGTTGACCCCAAAGGCTACATCCTGACGAACCAGCACGTCGTTGACGATGCGACGAGAATCAACGTCAAACTCGATTCCGGCGAAGTCCTGCGCGGTCGCGTCATCGGCATGGACGACGAGACAGACCTCGCTATCATCAAGGTTGACGCCCCGCGCGACCTGCCCGCCGTCAAACTCGGCAACTCGAACGAAGTGGAAGTCGGCGACTGGGTGCTCGCCGTCGGCTCGCCCTTCGGCCTCGACCAGACCGTCACCGCCGGAATCATCTCCACCAAAGAACGGCGCACGCCCGGAGGCTCGAACTTCCAACAGTTTATCCAGACCGACGCCGCCATCAATCGCGGCAACTCCGGCGGCCCGCTCGTCAACATGCGCGGCGAAGTCATCGGCATCAACTCGCAGATCGCCACTTCGACCGGCGACTATAACGGCATCGGTTTCGCGCTGCCGTCGAACGAAGCATCGTTCGTCTATCGTCAAATCGTCGCGGGCGGCAAGGTGCGGCGCGGTTATCTCGGAGTCTTCCTTGAGCCGGTGAAGGCGGAGTTCATGCGCGTCTACGGCCTGCCGGACACGAAGGGCGCAATCGTCGGCGACGTGCGCGACGAGGAAGGCCCGGCGGCGAAAGGCGGCATCCAGACCAACGACATCATCGTCGAATACAACGGCCAGCCCGTCTTGAACTCGCAGGACTTAATCAACAAGGTCGCCGCCACGGGCGTCGGCCAGACCGTGCAGATCGGCTACCTGCGCGACGTGAACGGCAAGCTCGAACGGCGCACCGCCAGCGTCACCATCGGCGAACGCCCGCCGCGCCTCGCCGCCGCCGAGTTGTCGCCGGAGAGCGACACGGGCACGAAACCGGGCGGCGACAAATCCAAGACCGCCGCGCCGACGAGCGACCGCCCGCTGCTCGGTCTGACCTTGAGCGAACTGACGCCGCAACTCGCCAATGAGAAGAACCTCAAGGGCGTGCGCGGCCTGCTGGTGCGCGACATAGACATGGGCGGCCTCGCCTATGAAGCGAACATCGCCAAGAACATGGTGATTCAGCGCGTCAACCGCCAGCCCGTCAACACGCTCGCCGAGTTCGAGCGCATCATCAACGCGCTCAAACCCGGCGATGCCGTCGTCATGCACATCGTCGCCTACGACGGACGCACCAGCAACCTCGTCCAGACCATCGTGCAGTTCACCTATCAGTAAATGGTCAATGGTAAATGGTGAACAGATAAAAGCTGTCTTTCACCATTTACCATTCACTATTCACCATTGACCACCCTAATGTCACAAGCTAAAAAAGCTCTGAGCGCGAAGAACCGGCGCAGCAACGGGCGCGCGGGCGGCGCGAGTGCGCGCAGCACAGTCAAAACCTACGCGAACTACATCGGCGGCGAGTGGGTGCAGTCGGCCTCGGGCGAGACGTTCGAGAATGTCAATCCGGCGGACACGCGCGATGTCGTCGGGCGTTTTCCCGTCTCGACGGCAGAGGATGTCGGGCGCGCGGTCGAAGCGGCGCGCACGGCCTTCGACCGCTGGCGGCGAGTCCCTGCGCCGCGTCGCGCCGAAATCCTGTTTCGCCTCGGCGAGATTCTGATGCGCAACAAGGAACGCTTCGCCGCCGACATGACGCGCGAGATGGGCAAGGTTCTCAAGGAGGCGGGCGGCGACGTGCAGGAGGCCATTGACTGCACCTACTACACTGCCGGAGAGGGCAGGCGTTTGCACGGCTTCACCACGCCCGCCGAGATGCCCGACAAATTTGCCATGTGCGTCCGCCAGCCCGTCGGCTCGTGCGGGCTGATTACGCCTTGGAATTTTCCGATGGCGATTCCGTCTTGGAAACTTATCCCTGCGCTCGTCTGCGGCAACACGGTCGTCATCAAGCCCGCCGAAGACACGCCGCTCTCCACATATAACTTGATCAAGGCTTGCGAGGAAGCGGGCGTCCCCGCCGGAGTCGTCAACATGGTGACGGGCTACGGCGAGACGGCGGGCGCGGCCATCACCGACAATCCCGCGCTCCGGCTCATCTCCTTCACCGGCTCGACCGAGACGGGACGCATCGTCGCCTCCGCTTGCGCCGAACGAAACGCCATCTGCTCGCTTGAGATGGGCGGCAAAAACGTCATCATCGTGATGGACGACGCCGACATAGACCTCGCCGTCGAGGGCGCGGTCTGGGGCGCGTTCGGCACATCGGGTCAACGCTGCACGGCTTCGTCGCGTCTCGTCGTGCACAAAAAAGTCTATAAAAAGTTTACGCAGCAACTCGTCGAGCGCGCGAAGAACATGCGGGTCGGCAACGGCGCGTCGGCGCAGACCGACATGGGGCCGGTCATCAACGCCGACGCCGTGCACAAGATTCTCGGCTACGTCGAAATCGGGCAGAAAGAGGACGGCGCGAAACTGGCTTGCGGAGGTAATCGTCTCGACGCGGGCGAGCACGCCAACGGTTATTTCATCGAGCCGACCGTCTTCACCGACGTTGCGCCCTCGATGCGTATCGCGCAGGAGGAGATCTTCGGCCCCGTCACGGCGGTCATCCCGACGAACTCTCTGGACGAGGCCGTCGAGATTGCCAACGGCGTCCGCTACGGACTCTCCGCCGCCATCTACACGCAGGACGTGAACCGCGCCTTCCACGTCATGAACGACATCTACACCGGCATCTTCTACGTCAACTCTTCGACCATCGGCGCGGAAGTCCACCTGCCCTTCGGCGGCACGAAGGCCACCGGCAACGGCCACCGCGAAGCGGGCACGCAAGTCCTCGACATCTTCACCGAATGGAAGTCAATCTACGTTGACTACAGCGGCAAACTGCAACGCGCGCAGATTGACGAAGTTAATTTCGAGTAAATAGTGAATCGTCAATCGTAAATAGATAACTGCCGTTTATCACGCATCTATTCACGATTGACGATTCACGATTCACGAGTTCATGAAATTACAAGAGCCGTATGAGGCGCGCGCCGTCAGGTTTCTGGAAGAGTGGGCGCATCAGGGCTGGCGCATGAAGTTGTACGGCATCGCGTACCGGCGCGAGCGCCCGCGCGCGAAGTTGATCGAAGCGTCGGCTGAACGAAGATGTGTAGGAGCGTCGGGCGGAAGCGGTCTGCCGTCGGTTGATGTCGGGTGTCGGCGGTAAAATTCAACGATTGGAGAAACAACGCCTGTGATTGTCGGACTGCCGAAGGAAATCAAAGATAACGAGTATCGCGTGGGCCTCGTGCCTGCGGGCGTGCGCGCGTTGACCGACGCCGGACACACCACCTTCGTCGAGCGCAGCGCGGGCGCGGGCTCCGGCTTCGACGACGAATTGTACGAGCGCGCGGGCGCGACCATCCTCGACACCGCCGACGAGGTCTGGCAGCGCGCCGACATGGTAGTCAAAGTCAAAGAGCCGATTGCGCCCGAGTACCCGCGCATGCGCGAGGGCCAACTGCTGTTCACTTATCTCCATCTCGCGCCCGATCTTGAGTTGACCAAACAACTCCTCGAACGACGCGTCAGCGGCATCGCCTACGAAACCATCACGGACAAGAAGGGCACGTTGCCGCTTTTGACGCCGATGTCGGAGGTTGCCGGAAGGATGGCGATTCAGGTCGGCGCGCAGTATTTGGAGAAGATGAACGGCGGGCGCGGCGTGCTCTTGGGCGGCGTGCCGGGTGTGCCCTCGGCGCGTGTCGTGATTATCGGCGGCGGCGTGGTCGGCACGAACGCCGCGAAGATTGCCGTCGGCATGGGCGCGCACGTCACGATTATTGACAACAATCTCGACCGCCTGCGCGAACTCGACGACATCTTTCTCTCCACCATCACCACGCTCGCTTCCTCGGCTTACGCCATTCACGACGCCATCGCCAAAGCCGACCTGATCGTCGGCGCGGTGCTCGTCCCCGGCGCGGCTGCGCCGAAACTGGTGACGCGCGGGATGTTGAAGGACGTGCACAACGGCGCGGTCATCGTTGATGTCGCGGTGGATCAGGGCGGCTGCATCGAGACGACGCACCCGACGACCCACTCCGACCCGACCTACTACGTCGAGGGCGTGCTCCATTACTGCGTCGCCAATATGCCCGGCGCGGTTCCGCGCACCTCGACCTTCGCGCTCACCAATGCGACGCTGCCCTACGTGCTCCGTCTCGCCAATTACGGCTTCACGGAAGCTATCCAGCGCGATCCCGGCCTCAAGGAAGGCGTCAACACCTACGCCGGAAAGTTGACCTACGAAGCGGTCGCCAGCGCGCAGAATCTCGATTACGTCTCGGTTGACGAAGTGCTCACGGCCACGCCCTCGTCGAGTTCGACCGCGACCAAAGCGGGCTGACGCGTGTAAACACAGCACACGAACATGGAAGCGGCTACTCCGGCAAACAGAGTAGCCGCTTCGTTTTTTATCATGCGACTTCGTTTTTTATCACGCTGCCGTTTTATCGCGTCGGGTCGCCCGCGCTCGCGTCTGACGCATCGTTTATAGAAAAGCGTCTATCCGCCCCACGTGCGGAAGATGACGAACATGACGAAGAGAAAGAGCGTCCAGCAGAGAAAGGTGGCGGCGAGGCAGAGCATGATGCGCGACGTTTTGGAGATTGCGGGGTTGTTGGCGATGGCGCGACAGGTGGCCGCGCCGCCCGCGCCGATGCCGCCGGAAATCGCGCCGCCGAGCGAGACGACGGGTATCAGGATGCACGCGACCATGAAGGCGTAGGCCCAGTAGGGCGTGAGGGCGGAGTCTTGCGGGCGCGCGGCGGTCGCGCCGTTCATCTGCGCGATGTTGGTTGCGTACGGTTTCATGTGTGGCGTCCGGGCGGATGTGTGAGAGGCGTTCAGGCGTGTTCGAGCAGGCTCGCGAGGCAGTTGGTGAGTTCTTCGGGGCGGACGGGTTTGGCGAGATAAACGTCGGCGTGATGGCCGCCTTCGGGCGCGCTCGCGTGCTGTTCGATGCCGCTCAGGAGCACGACGGGAAGACGCGAGAGTTGCGGATGTTTTCGGAGAAAACGGCAAAGCTCGTGACCGTTCAAGTGCGGCATGATGGCGTCGGTGACGACGGCGTCAACGGAGGATGAAAGTGCGGCCTTCATCGCTTCGAGACCGTCGGCGGCGACGATGACGTTGTAGCCGCCGCGCTGCAAAATCACTTCCAGATAGCGACGGATGGCGCGGTCGTCTTCGGCGAGCAGGATGGTCGCGCGTGTGGCGGCGGCGTTGGTCGGGTTGAGTTGGGGAGAGAAGACTTTGAGGTCGTGCGTGCTTGTGTCGGGCGTCGTCATGTCGTGTTTGAAACCCTTGCTCTGTGGTCGGGATGGTTGCGCGAAGGGGAGAGCGCGAGGATGTTTTCAGCAAGCGATGTGCCCGTCGCGCGCGCGGGCGTCACTACGTCCGGCGCGGATGCTTCGGGGCGTGCCGGAATGCGGCGCATTGAGCGGCGAGGAGGGCGACAAAAAAGTTTTTGAGGGCATCTCCTTGAGAAACTTTCGGCGGTGGCGAGAGCGTGTTTGACCCGTCAAGTCGGTCAGCGTTGTTCAATTTGACAGTTCAGTTTGACCGCCCCGGCGCTTGAAGAAAGAACGATGTTCGGTGATACTGGCGAGTTGAATTTGCCGGACAGACGCGGCCTGTAGGGGTCGGCATGTGAATGGAGTTGGCGAAGGCGGGCGGGTTTCTCAGATGTATGAATTTGCTGTAACACCGGCGGTGACACAGATTCGGCGGCGCGGCGTCGAGGTGACGGAGGTGTCGCCGGAGAGTCTGGCCGCCGAGTTGGAACTCGAAGCGGGCGACCGCATCGTCAAGGTCAACGGTCGGACGGTGCGCGACTATCTCGATTTTCGCTTCCAGACCGGCGGCGAAACCGAACTCACGCTGCTCGTCCGCAAGCGCAACGGCGAGGATTGGGAGATCGAAATCGAGCGCGGCGAGGGCGAGGATTTCGGTCTCTCGTTTGAGAACATCGCGCCGCGCCAATGCGCCAACGAATGCCTGTTCTGCTTCTGCAAGGGCAACCCGCCCGACGCGCGCCCCGCCCTCTTCTTCCGCGACGAAGACGTGCGCCTCTCTTTCCTCTACGGCAACTACACGACGCTCTCCTCCATCACCGAAGCCGAGATGGAACGCGTCGTCGAGCAGCGTCTCTCGCCGCAGTACGTCTCGATTCATGCGACCGACACAGACGTGCGCGCATACCTGCTCGGCGTCGAACGCGAGCGCGCCGATATTTCGCAGAAGATGCGCCGCATGCTCGACGCCGGAATCGAAATCCACGCGCAGGTCGTGCTCTGCCCCGGCATCAACGACGGCGAGATTTTGCAGCGCACCATCCGCGACCTCGCCGCCGAACACCCGCGCATCCGGAGCGTCGCCATCGTCCCGCTCGGGCTGACGCGCTACAACACCGACGAGCGCCTGACGCCCGTCACGCGTGAGTTCTGCGAGCGCATCATCGGGGAAGTCTCGCCGGTGCAGCGCGAGTTGCGCGCGCGTCTGGGGACGACCTTCGCCTTCCTCGGCGACGAGATTTACCTGCGCGCGGGCCGACCCATTCCGGGCCGACGCCACTACGGCGACTACCCGCAGATCGAAGACGGCATCGGCATGGTGAGGTCTTTTCAGGAAGAGTTCGGCGCGCTCCGGCGCAGGCTTGAGCGGCGGCCCCCGCGCGAGGCCGCGCGACTGTTCGGAACCGTCCTGACGGGCAAACTCTTTGCGCCCGTCCTCGGCGGGTTGTTGGAGGGCTTGAACGCGCGTTTCGGCACGCGCCTCAATGTCGCCAGCGTCGAGAATCAATACTTCGGTTCGGAGATCGTCGTCGCCGGTTTGATGACGGGCGCGTGCCTGCGCGCGATGCGCGACCGACTCTCCGGCGATTTCGTCGTCCTGCCGCACACGGCCCTCAAGAGCGACGAGGCCATCATGCTCGACGGGACGCTGCTCGCAGACCTCCCCGCGCAACTCGGCCTCCCCGTCCACGCCCTCAACTTCGAGGGCTTCGCGCGCCTCATCTCGCACGGCTTCGAGAACACAGGCGACGCGCGCGCATCCTCAAACTAAAACTTAAGAGCGTCCTGAAAACTCACGGGCGACCTAAAAACTCAAGGACGAAAAAGTATCGTTTGCCGGGCGGCGGCGGGAGACTCTGGCCGTCGCCTTTTGCGCGTCGCTTCGGTCGGCGCGCGGGCGCGGCGTCGCCGACGGGCGGCGCGGCTGTAAAAGCATCTCGCGGGAATGGCGGCGGGGCATATCCAAAAATTCGTACGACTATCCAAATAAATCAATATTCAGACCCCTCGGGGCGTCCCTTTTGGAGGGTTAAGGTGTGTGTTGTGAGCGTTTAGGTATTGACACGAGAAGCGGCACAAGGTTTGCCGATAGGGTTAAGCGCAAGTCTTTAGCACAAGAAAAGTTTGAGTGTTCATGCTTGCTCCCCGCAAGAATACAAGAGTCCAGAAGCTAACATGAATGTCTCTCCTCGTCTCGCTGTTCTGTCGCAGCACAGAGGCCACCGAGGGGTTTTACTTCCAGAAGGAGTCCACCAATGAGAAGATTTACGATGGCCGCGCTGATTCTCTGCCTGTGTGCAGCGACGGCGTTGGCCCAGTCTAACACCGGAAACTTGGTCGGCACGATTGTTGACCCGAGTGGCGGTGCGGTCGCGGGTGCGACAGTCACCATCACCGATAACGCGACCGGCAGGACGAAGACCGTGCAGGCGAGCGGCGAGGGCACGTTTGCCATCCCGCAGCTTGAGGTCGGCGTCTATACGGTCAAGATTACAGCGCAGGGTTACAAAACCTACACCGCTACTGAACTCAAGATTGACGTTGCCAAAGAGTACTCTCTGAACGTCTCGCTCGACCCCGGCGCGCTCGAAGAGAACGTCACGGTCGTCGCGGGCGCGGACGTGCTCAACGCCACCTCCGCCGAATTGAATACCACGGTCGGCACGCGCCAGATTCAGGAATTGCCCCTCAACGGGCGCAATCCGCTCGCCCTCATCGGCCTTCAGGCCGGTACGGCCTCGAACGGCGCGACCAACACGGTCATCAACGGCCAGCAGTCGTCGTTCACCAACATCACGCGCGACGGTCTCAACGTGCAGGATAACTTCATCCGCGCCAACGCGACCGACTTCTCGCCCGACCGTCCGAACGTTGACGACGTGGGCGAGTTCAACATCACGACGCAGAATGCCGGAGCGGAACAGGGCTACGGCGCGTCGCAGGTGCAACTCGTGACGCCGCGCGGTTCCAGCGAGTTTCACGGCTCGGCCTTTATCTACAACCGCAACTCGAAGTTCTCGGCCAGCGACTTCTTTACCAATCGCGCCGGACAGCCCAAGCCCTTCCTGAACCGCAACCAGTTCGGCGGACGCTTGAGCGGCCCGCTGCCGCTGCCCCGCTTCGGCGAAGGCGGCCCGTCCACCTACAGGAACAAAGGCTTCTTCTTCGGTTCGTACGAAGGCTTCCGCCTCCGCCAGTCAACGCTGGCGAACCGCACCATCCTGACGGCCAATGCGCGCAACGGCATCTTCACCTATCCTGATGCCGCCGGTAATCTCCGCACCATCAACCTGTTGACCGCTGCGGGCGTCCCGCTCGATCCCGTCATCGCGAGCCGCATCCTTGCCAATATCCCGGCTGCTGGCAACAACAACAGCATCGGCGATCAGCGCAACACGACCGGCTTCACCTTCAACCGTCTCCAGAATCAAGACCGCGAGAGCGTCACGACCCGCTTCGACGTGGAAGCGAACTCGGCCAACTCCTTCTCGTTCATCATGGGTTGGAGAAAAGAACTGCTGCTTCGTCCCGACGTGGATAACGGCGGTTTCACCCAGACGCCCTTCGGTTTCCAAGACAACGTGACGCGCTCCTTCGTCGGCGCGTGGCGCTGGTCGCCGACCGCTTCGTTCACCAACGAAGTCCGCCTCGGCTACCTGACCAGTCTGCCGAAGTTCGACCGCAACAACGAACCGACCGACTTCTTCCTGACCCTCCCGCTTATCAGCAGCCCCGAATCGACCTTCCAAGCGCAAGGGCGCGATGCCAAGCAGGGACTCATTCAGGACAACGCCGTCTACACCGCTGGCAACCACTCGATTCGCTTCGGCGGTCAGTTCCAGCCCTTCAAGGCTTCGCCGTTCGGCCCTCCGGCCTTCGCGCAGTCTTCGATTCCGACGCTGACCATCGGACAGAGCACGAGAACGCCTGCGCTTTTGGCTTCGGCCTTCCCCGGCGGCATCAGCGCGACGGAGTTGGGTAACGCCAACGCGCTGCTCGCCCTCCTCGGCGGCTTCGTCTCCGGCGCGAACCAGACCTTCAACGCCACCAGCACCACTTCGGGCTTCGTGCAGGGCGCACGGCGCGTCCGCAACTTGGAGTTTGAGAACTACTCGCTCTACGCTTCCGATTCATGGCGCGCTTCGCCGCGTTTGACCTTGAACTTCGGCCTGCGCTACGAGTTGTTCACGCCCGTCAAAGAGCGTGACCGCCTCGGCCTTGAGCCGGTTATCCCCGAAGGTACTGACCCCGTCGCGGCCATTCTCAATCCGAACGGCACGTATGACTTCGTCGGAACCAACGCGGGCGGCAACAAGTTCTTCAAGACCGACTGGAACAACTTCGCGCCCAACTTCAGCTTCGCCTACTCGCCCAACTTCAAGAACAGCCTGCTCGGCAGCATGTTCCCCGGCGAGGGCCGCACGGTTATTCGCGGCGGCTACAAGATCAGCTACGTCAACGACGAGTTTATTCGCGGTGCGGATAACGCCATCTCCGGCAACCTCGGCCTGACGCAGACCCAGAGCGGCAGAGACCCCGGCAACGTCAACCTGACGACCCTCAACGGTCGCCTCGGCGTGCCCAGCAGCCTGCCCACCTTCCCGACTTTGGCCTTCCAGGTTCCGCGCACCTTCGCGCAGAACAACGTTCTGGCCGGAAACTTCGGGACGGTCTTCGCCATTGACCCCGACCTCAAAGTGCCGATGACGCAGGAGTTCAACCTCGGCATCCAGCGCGAGTTGGGCTTCCAGACCGTGTTCGAGGCTCGCTTCGTGCACGCTCGCAGCAACAACCTGATTCGCGGTATTGACTACAACCAGACGCAAATCTTCAGCAACGGCTTCCTCGCCGACTTCGAGCGTGCGCGCCGTAACCTGTCGCGCTTCAACGATCCGGCTTGCACGGCGGCTCAGGTCATCTCGCGCGGTTGCGAATTGTTGACGGTCTTCCCGCTGCTCGAACTCGGCGGGTTGCTCTCGAACGGAACCATCCGTACGCAGATCGCGCAGGGTCAGGCGGCCAATCTGGCGAACGTCTATATCACCAACCAGTTCGTCGGCAGCAGCCAGTTGTTCCTGCCGAACCCCAACACGGGCGTCGCCGACCTGCTTTCCAACAGCGCGCGCTTCCGCTACGTCGGCGGACAGTTCGAGCTTCGTCGCAGGTTCGCGCAAGGGTTGCAGTTCCAAGCCAACTACACGTTCCAGAAGACGCTGACCGATACGGGCGGCGTCGGGCAGACGAACTTCGACCCCGTCCTCGACCTCAACAACCTCAACCTTGAATACAGCCGCGCCGACTACGACGCCGCGCACGTGTTCAACTTCAACGGCATCTACGAGTTGCCCTTCGGCAAAGGCAAACGCTTCCTGAACGAGGGCGGACTGGTCAACGCCATCTTCGGCGGCTTCCAGTTCAACTCCATCGTCCAGATTGCCACCGGCGCGCCCTTCTCGATTCTCGACACGCGCGGCACGCTCAATCGTGCCGGTCGTTCGACTCGTCAGACCGCCAACACCAATCTGAGCAAGGAGCAGGTGAAAGACCTCGTCGGCGTGTTCCGCACGCCCTGCGGTGTCTACTTCATCAATCCTTCGGTCTTGAACATCAACCAGACCGCGCTCGCCAACGGCCAGTGCAGCGCGCTCGGCACGGGTCGCGGCGCGGAAGGCATCGGCACGACGCCCTTTGCCGGTCAGGTCTTCTTCAACGTCGCCCCGGGTACGACGGGCAACATGGAGCGCCACTTCTTGAACGGGCCGACCTACATCAACTGGGACGCTTCGATCATCAAGAACATCCCGCTCGATGGCATCAAGGAAGGCATGCGCTTCCAGATTCGCGGCGAGGCGTTCAACGTCATGAACCGCGCCAACTTCTTCGTCGGCAACGAGAGCTCCACGCCGGCGGGTTCGAGCCAAGACATCAACTCCACGAACTTCGGGAAGATCAACAGCTTCTTCTCGCCGCGCATTATCCAGTTCGTGGGTCGTCTGGAGTTCTAAAACTTCGCTGGACTGAAAACCAGCCTTGACCTCTTTGCAGGGCGTTGCTTCTCATGGAAGCAACGCCCTTTTTTTTCGCCCCGCGCCCGCTCGTCTCTCCCACACGGACGCCCGTCTTCAGTCACTCCCGCGTATGTTACAATCCGCCTCGCGCTTCGCCGCCCCGACGCCCGACAGACCCCAACGCGCGAAACGCAATTTCAGCCCGTGACGAATATCCGCAAGTACGTAAGACGACGCTGCACGCAGCCCAGACGAGGGTTCGAAAAGGCATGGCGACTTTAGCGGTTAACCAACTTCCCCTCGCGCCGCTCGGCGCGGGCGACCTCATTGACCGCACGGTGCGCCTCTACCGGCAGCACTTCATGGCCCTGATTCGCGCGTCGGCCCCGCCCGTGATGGTCTCGGCGGTGGGCGCGGTGCTGTGGGTCGTCGGCATCCGTGCCATCGCGCTGACGGAGAGCGGCGGCTGGCTCGCGCTCTACTTCGTTTCGGCGGTCGTCGGCATCGTCCTCATCGGCATCGGCTCCCTGCTCAATCTCATCGTCATGGGCGGCGCATCCTATACGCTCGTCCGCCACCTGCTGTGGAACGAGCCGGTGACGGCGCGCGCCATCTACCGGAGCGTCCGCGCGCGTTTCTGGAAACTGTTGGGAGCGACTCTGGCCGTGGCGATGTGCGTCGGGTTCGCGCTCGGCGTGGCGGTCTTTCTGTGGTACATCGTCTTTCTGATCGCGCTCGTCGGTTTCCTCGCCAGCCTCTCCGTCTCCGCCACCAATCCGGGCCTGACGTGGTTTCTCGCCGCCGTCGGTATCCTGAGCGTCGTCGTCTCCGGCATCGGCGCGCTGTGGTTCTTCTTCCTGCTGGCGGGGCGCGTCGTCTATGTGCCGCAGATTTTGCTGGTCGAAGGCAAGGGCGTGTTCGTCTCGATTGCCCGCAGCGCGCAACTCGCGCGGGGCAACGTCCGCCGCCTGATGGCGATGTTTCTCTTCACCACCTTCGCCACCTATTCCGCGCTGATGCTGCTCTTGATTCCGCTCGGCTGGTACGGCTACCTGCACGGCATCAACCCGTTTGTGCTGGACGACTCCGAATGGCCGACGTGGTACGCCATCGGTCGGCAGGTGGTGACGCAGGCGAGCACGATTCTGCTCGCGCCCGTCTGGATGCTCGGGCTCTCGCTGCTCTACGTTGACGAGCGCGTGCGCCACGAGGGTTACGATGTCGAGTTGATGGCCGCCAGAGTCTTCGGCGAGATGCCGGAAGTCCCCGCCGGACGCATCTCGCCGCTTGCGCCCGCCATCGTCCCCGACACCGCGACGACAAACGCCAACGCTCCTTTGAGCGCGCGCGGGAGTTCCTTCAACAACTCGACGCTCGGACTCTGAACCGCAGATGCTTCGGACTTCTTCAAACAGATTCGCTCACAGCGTCTCGTCTCGACCGCGCCGCAGTTGTCGCGCGGTCTCTATCGTCGTCTGGCTGTTGCCGCTCCTGCTCGCCGTTGCCGCGACGGATGCGCGGGCCGCGTCGCTCGCCGACTATCGCGCGCGCGTGCACGAGTCCCTGATTGCCTTGGACACGCTCGCCGCCTCCGGCGACGAAGCGGGGTACGCAGACGATGCGACGGAGCGCGAGGCGCGCGTCCTCGGAGAGGTGCGGCGAAATATCGGGGCGCACGAGCGCGTCGAATGGGCGGGCGGCTCTCTGGAAGCGGACAACACTTGGCTGCACAACGCGCTCGCCGATTACGAGCGGATGGACTCCGACGACACCGACGCGCGCTCGCTTGCGCTCCGGCACATCAGCGAACGACTCGCCGCGCTCGAACAGCATCTCGTGCGGGCCGACGCCGGGAGCGCGAGCACGCCCGCGCGCGACAAGGACGCGGAGAAGGGACGGCTCGCCTCCATCCTGCGGCGTCCCGAATACAACCAGAGCGAGACGAAGAACGAGA
>DATLMV010000284.1:0-13856 GCA_035537095.1 Pyrinomonadaceae bacterium | reverse complement strand
TGAGGGTCATGCATCTCTGAAAGAGTTTGCGGCTTTTCATGTTTTGTCCTCCGGCCATGTGAGAATTTTGTGAGAACGAACAGAACGGGGGCATTCTATTCGAGAAAACTCTATCACAGAAAACCATCGAACCTAAAGAATTTTTCCTCCCGTTGGCTCAATGACTGCCGTTCGCCTGAGAGGCGATGCAGCCCTTGAGATTTACAGGTTTTGACCGGCAAAAGAGAGGATTCTCAAGCGAGAGGCGTTCACACTCGAAGACCGAGCCGTTGATTTTGACGTTCGACTTGAGGGTTTCTCTTAACCCCCCGCTTGTCGCTTCACTTAGTGCGCTCGTCCGGTTCGACGACCGTCTGGTATCGGTCAATCGAGGGCGCGTTGAGCGTCTGCGTCTTGCCGTTCGGCCAGCGAATCTCGACGGAGCGGACGCTCGTCGCCGCGCCGATTCCGGCGACGATGCGCGGGTCGTTCGATGACAGGTAGCTGCCCGCCTGCGTGACATCGAAGGTCTGCTTCGCGCCCGACGTTTCCGTGACGACGACGCGCGCGCCCAACGCCTGACGATTCGATTTCGTGCCGGAGAGCGCGAGGCCGAGCCAATGATGCTTCGTGCCGTTGTGGCGGAGGATGACGGGCGGGCCGTCGAGCGTGCCGAGGACGATGTCGGTGTCGCCGTCGTTGTCCATGTCGCCGAAGGCTGCGCCGCGCGCGGCGAGTGGCGCGTGGAAAACCTGTCCGGCTGACGAGGAGACGTTGACGAAGCTCTTGCCCGTGTTGTGCATCAGGAGCGGCGTCTGCCTGTAGGTCAGATAGGTCGTCGTCTTTTCGATGGTGTCGAGGACGTGGCTCTGCGCGACGAAGATGTCGCGCCGCCCGTCGTTGTCTATGTCTATGAAGCGCGTGCCCCAGCCGGAATAGAGGAGCGTGATCTGGCCGACGCCGGAGACGTTCGTCGCGTAGCTGAAGGAGAGGTCGCCGTTGTTGCGAAAGAGCGGGTAGGTTTCGTTCGAGAGCGCGGTGATAAGGATGTCGGGCCAGCCGTCGTTGTCGTAGTCGGCGGCGTCAACGCCCATCCCCGCGAAGGTCTTGCCGTTCTCGTCGTAGCCGACACCCGCCATCAACGCGACATCTTCAAACGTGCCGTCGCCGTTGTTGCGATAGAGCGACTGGCGCACGCTGTCGTTGGCGACGATGATGTCGAGCAGAGCGTCGCCGTCGAAATCGGCGAAGGCGACGCCGAGAGCTTTGCCGTTGGGGTCGGAGATTTTGGCCGCCGCGCTCACGTCTTCAAAGGTTCCGTCCGCCTTCTGCCGGTAGAGGATATTCGACGCGCCTTTGAAGTTGTCCGGATGGCAATAGGCGCGAAAGCCCGGACGCAACTCGCCGCAATAGATCGAGCCGCGCTCGAAATCCCAGTCCATGTAGCGCGCGACGAAGAGATCGAGCCGCCCGTCGCGGTCGTAATCGAGCCAGCCCGCGCTCGTCGGCCACCCGCCGCCCGCGACGCCCGCGCGCCGCGTCGCGTCTTCAAACGTGCCGTCGCCGCGATTGCGATAGAGGATGCTCGCGCCGTAGGCGGCGACGTAGATGTCTGTGTAGCCGTCGCCGTCGTAATCGGCGGCAGCCGCGCCCATCGAATAACCCGCGCCCGCGACGCGCGCACGCTCCGTCGTATCCTCGAACGTGCCGTCCGCTTTTTGCCGGTAGAGACGATTCCAGAAGCGCGCGTCGCGTTTGTCGGGCATGGCCGTTTTGGGCATCGGGTCGTTGATCTGCGCGCCGTTGGTGAAGTAGATGTCGAGCCGCCCGTCGTTGTCGTAATCGAGCAGGGCGACGCCCCCGCCCATCGTCTCAAGGAGATACTTCTGCGCCGTCGGCGAGGCAGCATGTTTGAAGTTGACGCCGCTCTGCGCGGTCACGTCGGCGAAGGTGACGGGCGAGGGCGACTGCGGCGAGGGCGGCGGCGGACGCTTGGCGGGCGCGTCGCCGTAGGAGCGTCCCGTGTGTGTCGGCGTCTGTGTGGGTGCGGGAGTCGGCGCGGCGGCAGGCTTGGTCGCGGGCGTCGTCTGTCGTCGTCGCGCGTGCGCGGGAATCGGCGCGCCCGACGCGAGCAGGAGGAGCGACGACAGCAGCAGCAGCAGCAGGGAAGCAGACGCGCGGCGCGAGCGGGAGACGAACGATGTTATCCTCATGAATAAATAGTTTGCGGGAGAGAACGTTCAACAGCGTGCGCGCGACGCTTCGGACGGCGGCAAAAACTCTGCAATCACTTTACAGTCAACATGTCACATAGTACATTGCGGGAAACGAACGCGGCAAATGAAGACCAATCTCTTTCGCACACTCTTCGCAAGTATCCAACCGACACCGCAAGCAAGACCCCGCCGCCGGATTCCAGGCGCGCACGCTCTTTGCCCGCTGCTCTCGAAGGAGGAACTTATGAAACACATTCGACGCACACTCATCGGGTTCACAATCTTATGTCTGCTCTCCGCTTCGCACGCCGCACCCGCGAGCGCGCAGGACGCGGCTGTCGTCCTCGCCGATGCTGATTTAGCTCGCGTCGTGCCGCCCGGTTTCTATTACGAGGGACTGAGCGCGCCGACGCAGGTGCGCAACTCGGCGGCGGCGCGTTTCGGCAAGAAGCATCTCGTCATCGTCGGGATGGTTGACACGTCCGGCTACTCGACCGACGTGCAGGCCAAATATCAGGGCTTCTTTATCACCGACGCGCCCATCGCTTTTCAAGACGGCTCGGTGCTCGGCATCGGCGCATACGGGTTCGGCTTCGTCGGCGAGCGTTTGAACATCCTCGACGTGGCGGGCAATCAAGTCATGTCGGTTCCGGCGACGACCGACCGCACCATGCAACGCCCGCGACCGCTGATGATGAGCACGACCCCCGCCATGAAAGAGTTTGTCCGGCTCTACGCGGGCCGCAACTTCGTCGAGTTCAAACAGCACATCGCGGCGGACTTGTGAGGGACGGAGGCCGGGTAGCGGATGCCTGTTGTCGCATGTCGAATCAGACAAAAAGCATCCGCTTTCTCTAAAGCACTCGCTTTCTCCTGCCGCCCGTTATCCGGCATCGGTTGTATGAGGGTTTACACGCGTTTCTTCGTCGCGTTGACGCTGCTCGTCTCGGGCATCCCGGCGGCGTGCGCGCTGTCTGCGGCGGCGGCGCAGCAGAACTCGCGCCGGACGCGGGGCGCGCGGCAGAAGTCCGTCGAGCGCGTGCGACGCGCCGCGCGTTCGCCGCAGGCGGCGCGAGAAGGGGCGCGTGAAGATGCTTTTCGCGCGAACAATCTGGGGGTCGCGCTGCTTGAGCAGTTCAAGCATCAGGAGGGCGCGGAGGAGTTTCGACGCGCTCTGCGGCTTGACCCGCGACTCGGTCTCGCGCGCATCAATCTCGCCATCGCGCTCTACAACGTGCCCGACCTCGCGCGTGCCGCCCTTGAAGCGCGCGCCGCGCAACAACTCGAACCCGACGCGCCGCAGCCCGCGTACATCCTCGGCCTCATCGCCAAATCGCAGAACCGGACGGACGACGCCCTCGCCGCCTTCCGGCGCGTGCTCCGGGTTGATGCGCGCGATGTCGGCGCGAACGTCAACATCGGTCAGTTGTACGCGCAGCGACGCGAATACCCTGCCGCACTTCAAGCCTTCCGCACCGCGCTCGAAGCCGAGCCTTACAACGGAACCGCGCTCTACAATCTGGCGACCGCGCTCCTGCGCAGCGGCCAGCGCGACGAAGGCCAACGCCTGATGCAGCGTTTTCAAGAACTGCGCGCGTCGGGCGCGGCGACCGTCACCGGGCAGAACTATCTGGAACAGGGACGCTACGCCGAAGCCGTCACCTCGACGGGCGCGGAGCCCGAACTGGTTGACCGCCGGACGCCGGATGTCGCCTTCGTCAACGCGACGGCGACGATGTTGCCGCACCAGCGCAGCGGCGCGCGGCGCGCGACGCCGGGAGCAACTCTTGCTTCCAGAGCAACTCTTTCTTTAGGCGCGGACGCGTCGGAATTTTTCCGCGCGGGCGCGGACATTGAAGAGGCTAAAAGAAATCTGGTCGCCGCGCTCGGCGGGAGCGTCACGCTGTTCGACGCGGACTCTGACGGCGACTTAGACATGCTCGATGTCGAACCCTTCGCGCAGAGGCTCTATCGCAACGACGGGGGAAAGTTTGTCGCAGCCGCGAAGGGCGCGGGCGAGTTGAACGGCGATGTCGCGGAGGGCGTGAACGTCGGCGCGGTCGCGGGCGATTTCGACAACGACAGCCGCGCCGACATCCTTATCTTGCGCTACGGCCAGCCCGCGCTCTATCGCAATCTCGGCGACGGTCGTTTTCAGAACGTGACGGCGTCGGCGGGGATTCCGCGTTACCCGTTCCTTTCCATCTCCGCCGCCTTCGCAGACGTTGACCACGACGGCGACCTCGACATCTTCCTCGCAGGGTTGGCCGACCTCTCGAAGCAGCAAACGAACATCACGCAGGGCGGCCCGTTCGCCTTTCCCTCCGGCTTCTCGCCCGCGCCCAACCTGCTGCTCCGCAACAACGGCAACGCCGCCTTCTCCGACATCACGGAGACGGCCAAAGTCTCCGGCATCTCACCCAATGCGCGCAAAGGACACGCGGTCGCCGTCGTCCCGACCGATTATGACAATCGTCGCGACGTTGATTTATTCATCGTCAACTTCGACGCGCCGAACGTGCTCTATCGCAACATGCGCGACGGGACGTTCGCCGACACGGCAGGCGAAGCGGGCATTCACATGCGCGATGTCACGCAGGCGCGGACGTGCGCGGCGGCGGGCGATTTCAACAAGGACGGTTACACCGATTTTCTCTTCGGCACGAACGCTTACCCGAGCGCGTTCGCCGTGAGCGACGGGCGCGGGCGTTTTCGTGTCGAGCCTAACCGGTCGCAACTCTGGCACAAGACCCCCTCGATGCCTCCGGGGCCGCAGGTCGCGCAGTTCATTGATTACGACAACGACGGCCTGCTCGATGTCGTCGGCGTGTCGGGGACGAGCCTGCTCGTGTGGCGCAACGTCGGGCGCGGGTGGGTGGACGTGACGATGCAGGCCGCGACGGGCAAGCACGGCGTCTCGATTTTTTGGAGCGCGGGATGGTCGCGCACGCTCGCCTCCGGCGACTTAGACCTCGACGGCGACACAGACCTCGTGCTCCGCAGCATCTCGGGCGAACTCGTCATCGCGCGCAACGACGGCGGCTCGCGCAACCGTTCGACGAGCGTCCGCCTGCACGGCAAGGTGAGCAACCGCAGCGGCATCGGCGCGAAGGTTGAGGCCCGCGCGGGGAGTCTCCGGCAGAAGCTCGAAACCTATTCCGCGACGCCTGCGCCCGCGCCCGCCGATGTCGTCTTCGGTCTGGGAAAGCGGGCCGGACTCGATGCCGTGCGCGTGCTCTGGCCCGCCGGAATCGTACAGTCCGAGACGGAGAACGCCGACGCCCCGACGCTCGCGCGCAACGCAGCAACGAACCCGAACGCCGCGCCGCGCGCCGTGCGCCTGACCATCGAAGAACTCGACCGCAAGCCTTCGTCGTGCCCGTATCTCTACGCTTGGAACGGCGAGCGTTTCGAGTTCGTCACGGACTTCATGGGCGGCGGCGAGTTGGGTTATTACGTCGCGCCGGATGTCCGCGCCGCGCCCGACCCCGACGAGTACGTGCGCATCGGCGGCGACCAACTCCGCGCGCGCGAGGGACACTACGAACTGCGCGTGACGAACGAACTCGAAGAGGCGCTCTTTATAGATAAGCTCGAACTCGTCGCCGTTGCACACCCGCGCGGCGTCGAAGTCTATCCCAACGAAGGACTCGGCAACCCGACCTCGTCGGCGTTCAAACTCTACACGACGCGCGCCGCACGCCCCCCGCGCGCCGCCACCGACGAACACGGCCACGACGTGCTCGCGCGCATCGCCCGTCTCGACCGCCGGTATCCGGACGACTTTCAACTCCTGCCCATACGCGGCTATGCCGCCGAACACACGCTCACGCTCGATTTGAGCGAAGCGACGAAAGATGACGCGCTGCTTCTGTTGACGGGCTGGACGGACTATGCGTTTTCGAGCGACAACGTCGCCGCCGCGCAGCGCGGTTTGAGTCTCGCGCCGCCCGCGCTGCAAGTCAGGGACGCGCGCGGGCGTTGGCAGACCGTGATTGAGGACATCGGGATTCCCGTCGGTCGCCCGCAGACCGTGACGGTTGACCTCAAGGGAAAATTTCTCACGTCGAGACGCGAAGTCCGCATCGTCACCAACATGCGTATCTACTGGGACAGCATTCTGCTCGACACTTCACCCGCGCCCGCGCCCTTCGAGTTGACGCGTCTTTTCCCTGCGCGCGCTCTGCTTCGCTGGCGCGGCTACTCCGCCGAACTGTCGCCCGACGGGCGCGAACCCTTCGGCTACGAATACGCGCGCGTCGTGCAAACGTCGCCTTGGAAAACTCTCACGGGCCGCTACACGCGCGAGGGCGACGTGCGCGAGTTGCTCGACGCGGCGGACGATATGTTCGTCGTCTCGCGTTCCGGCGACGAACTCGCGCTCTCCTTCGACGCGCGCGCGCTGCCCCCGCTCCCGCGCGGCTGGACGCGCACCTTCCTGCTCTACGCCAACGGCTACAGCAAAGAGATGGACATCAACTCCGCCAGCCCCGAACAGGTCGCGCCGCTCCCCTTTCACAAAATGAAGAACTACCCCTACGCCCCGCCCGAAACCTATCCCGACACCCCCGCCCATCGAGCCTACATCGAACGCTACAACACGCGCCTCGTCGCCAGCGAGATTGTCAAATGGTGAATCGTCATTAGTAAATCGTGAATCGTAAATAGATACGCGGTTAATGTAGTTATCTATTCACGATTCACGATTCGCGGTCTTTCACTATTTACGATTTACGATTTACTATTCACTAATCATGCAACACATACGTTATTCGGTCGCGGCCTGTCAGACGGATCAGCCGAATCCGTTGGAGCGGCGCGAGATGCGGCGCAACACGGGGCGGATGCTGTCTATGATTGATTCGGCGGTGGCGGGGAGCGCGCCGTTTTTGCCGGTGCGTCTCGTCGTCTTTCCCGAGTTCGCGCACGCCGCGCCCGTCTTTGCGACCGCTGCGGAGTTGATAAAGAAACTGGCGGTCGAGATTCCCAACGAGCACACGGAGGCTCTGGAACTGAAAGCGCGCGAGCACGACATCTATATTCAGAGCGGCACGATGTTGGAGATTGATAGGCGTTGGCCGGACGCGCTCTTTAACACGACCTGCCTCGTCGGCCCCGAAGGCGTGCTCTACAAATACAGGAAGGTCAACACGTGGATTCCATACGAAGTCCACACCAGCCCGCACGACATCGAAGGCTACGACGAGCCGCTCTTTCCCGTCGCCGGGACGAGCATCGGGCGCATCGGCTGTGCCATCTGTTACGACTGGCTGTTTCCCGAAGCCATCCGGCAGTTGACCGCCAACGGCGCGGAGGTCTTAGTGCGCGTCTCGGCTTACATGGATCCGTGGGGCGCGACCGCGCCGATGGACTGGTGGACGATTATCAACCGCGCGCGCGCCATCGAAAACATGGCCTACGTCGTCGCCGCCAATCAGGGCGCGAGTCTCAAACACTACCCGCCTTATTCGTGGCCGGGCGGAAGTCAGGTCGTGGATTTCGAGGGACGGTTGCTCGCCGAAGCGTCGGCGGGGCCGGGCGAGCGAATCGTCGTCGCGCCCGTGGACATCTCGGCGCTCCGGCACGAGCGCGCCGCGCGTCAAGGCCATCACATGCTCGCGCATCTCCGCACCGAAGCTTATCCCGTCTATCGCGCGCACCAATACCCGCCCAAAACCGACGCCGACGCCCCCGCGCTCTCCTTCGAGCGCAACCTCGAACTCATCGCCGAAGCCAAGCGGCGACTGGATTGAGCGGGGAAATTCAGCAGGATAAATAAACGGGCAGGGGAAGGGGTAAACGGTGAAAGGGGAAAGGGTAAAAAGCAGAAGGTATTCTGATTCAACCCCTTGGCCCCTTCACCATTTCCCCTTTTTCCCCTTTGAATGTGGCTTGTTCAGCGTGCGTGCGGGCGGAAAAAAACATTGACAGTCGGGCTGATTCTGTATTAAAAAGCTACTTCGTTCACACCGGCAACAAACTTCAAGCGAACGAGTTCTTCCGTAATTCCTGTTTTCCGAGGCGATTGGCTGAAGCACCGACCTTCCACAAGTCGCTCAGGCTTCCCCACCTGCGGGGAGGTCTGAGCAGACGACTATCGGCGCACGACAGCTAAGTTCAAGGCATCCGGCTTATCCACATGCGAGGTCAGTTATGACTAAACTCCGAGGAGTCTCCTCCTTCTTGCTCCGCGTCGGTTGTTGTGCTCTGCTGTTTGCCCTCTGCGCCACATCTGCGCTCGCGCAGACCAGCAAAGCGACGCTCACCGGAACCGTCACCGACGCGACCGGGGCGGCGGTGAAGGATGCGACGGTGAAGATCACCAACGTCGAAACCAACGCGTCGCGCGAGGTCACGACCAACGAGGAAGGAACTTACAATGCGCCGTTGCTCGACATCGGCGTCTACACGGTTGAAGTCACCGCGCCCGGTTTCAAGACCACCCGCCGCGAAAACATCCGTCTGGAAACCGGCTCGACCGCTTCCGCCGATGTCACGCTCGAAGCGGGCGGCGTCACCGACATCGTCACCGTGACAGCCGAAGCCCCGCTCCTCCAGACCGAGACGAGCGACCGTGGCAGCATCATCACGGGCCGCGAAGTGACCGAACTCCCGCTCTCGGGTCGCAACTTCACCCAACTCGCCACGCTGACGCCCGGCGTTTCGCGCGTCACCATCGGCACGCTCTCCGACGCGCGCGCCAACAACAACGGCGACCCCAACGCGGGCGGTCAAGGCCCCGGCGGCGGCGACCCGCGCGGCTCGACCGAATCGGCGCGCTTCGCACGTTCCGGCGGCGCGGTTATCTCCGCCAACGGCCAACGCCCGACCAACAACAACTTCTCCGTGGACGGCGTGGACAACAACGAGCCGCAGTTCGGAACCATCGGCGTCTTCGTCAACCCGGATGCCATCGCCGAGTTTCGCGTAACGACGAGCGTGCCTCCGGCGGAGATCGGGCGCGCGGGCGGCGCGGTCGTCAACACCTCTTTCAAGTCGGGCACGAACGAGTTTCACGGCTCGCTCTACTACTACGGGCAGAACTCCGCGCTCAACGCCGTCCACCCGATTCTCAAACGCCGCATCGCCGAGCAGGGCGGCCCGTCGAACCCGTTTGCGCCGCGCAAGGCCGTGCAGCAGATTCACGAGTTCGGCGGCACAATCGGCGGCCCCATTATCAAGAACCGGACGTTCTTCTTCTTCGACTATCTCGGCGGGCGCAACAACCTGCCGACGCCGCTCTCCTCGACCGTCCCTTCGCAGGCCGTCCGCAACGGCAACTTCTCCGAATACACGACGCCGCTCTTAGACCCGCGCACGGGGCTGCCGTTTCCCGGCAACATCGTGCCCCTCGGTCGGCTCAGCCCGGTCGCGCGAAGGTTCTTCGATCTCTTCCCGCTCCCGACGCGCAACATCACGAACCCCGGACAGTTCGACACCAACTATTTCGCTCAGCGCGACGTGCGCGAAGTGATAGACAACTTCGACATCAAGATTGACCATCGCCTGACCAACAACAACTCGCTCTCGGGCCGCTACAGTTTCCAGAACAACGGCAACGTGCGCGGCTCTTACTTCGAGCAGGTTCCCGCCGGTTTCGGCGCGGGCAACGAGGTCAACAACACGCGCCAGATCGTCATCAACGACACGCACACCTTCAGCCCGAGCGTCCTCAATGATTTCCGCTTCGGCTACACCAAGATTGACATCGGGATCATCAACTGCGGCGTCGGCGGCGAATGCGGCATCAGCGAAAGCTTCTCGCAGGACATCGGCGTCCCGAACGCCAACAACGGAACCTTCGAGCAGTCGGGCTCGATTCTCGTCGGCGGCTTCGGCAACGGTTTCGTCGAGTTCGCGGGCGACGGCGGCCCCTTCATCGTCAACAGCAAGAACCCTTACTTCGCCGACACGCTGACCGTCATTCACGGCAACCACGTCACCAAAGCGGGCGGCGAACTGCGCCTGCGCTACGTGGACACGATTGACGGCGGGCGCACCGGCGGCCTGAAGGGCAACCTCTCTTTCGCCGACAACGGCCCCGCCACCGGCCCCAACGCAGCTTGTCCGGCTGGCTCGGGAACCGCCGCCGCCTGCTTCGTTGACCCGAGCGGCCTCCCCTACGGCGGCACGGGCAACGCGCTCGCCAACATCCTGCTCGGCGTCCCCGCGTTGCAAACGTTTCGCGGCAGCGTCCCCGGCGGCTCTTTCAAACTCCGCTCGCAGGAGATCGGTCTGTTCGTGCAGGACGATTGGAAGGTCAACGATAAGCTGACGCTCAATCTCGGTCTGCGCTACGACCTCTTCCCGCCCGCCACGGAAGAGAGCGGTCGTCTCGGCAACTTCAACTTGCAGACGGGCGTCGTTGACTTGGCGAGCGGCGGCGGCGACCGCCTGATTCAGACCGACAAGAACAACTTCGGCCCGCGTCTCGGCTTCGCCTACGCCATCGGCGCGGAGAAGACGATGGTCTTGCGCGGCGGCTACGGGCTGCTCTACACGCTCGACGCCACCGACCGTCCGCCGCTCGTGCAGAACCCGCCCTTCACCAACAGCGTCGGCTACAACAACGCTTTCGACAGTTCGACGCCGCGCAGCGTCTTCAATCTCGACACCGGCCCGCCCAACGTCCCGACCGTTGACCCGAACAACATCCCGCAGGCCGTCCGCGTCTTCTACGTTGACCCGCAGCAGAAGGTCGCCTCCGTTCACCAGTTCAACCTGACGTATGAATGGCAGTTTGCGCAGAACTGGTCGGTGGATATCGGCTACGTCGGCAACCGCTCGCGCAACCTGCTCGCCACGCGCGACATCGGCGGCGGCGGCACGGCGCAAGCGCGCAACCGCGCCGGACAGTTCCTCGGCGCGACCGCTTATGAGAACCGCGCCTCGGCGCAGTACGACGCCATGCAGGTGCAACTGCGCAAGCGTCTGTCCAACAACATTCAGGGGCAGGCTTCCTACACATGGAGCCACAACATTGACGATTCGACCGGCGTCTTCGCGGGCATCGGCGAGGGCCGGGGCTCACAGGGCGGCCCGCTCAATCCCTTCAACGCGCGATTGGAGCGCGGCAACTCCTCGCTCGACGTGCGACACCTGCTCTCGGCCAACGCCATCGTTGACGTGCCGTTCGGCAAGGGACAACGCTACTTCAATTCGAGCGCGACCGCCGATAAGCTGGTCGGCGGCATCCAGTTGAACTTCATCCTGACGGCGCGCACCGGCTTCCCCTTCTCGGTCGTCTGCGGCAACTCGAACGGCACGCGGCCCAACGTCGTCGGCAACCCGTTCGGCGGCACAGGCCCGAGCGGACTCAATCCGGCGGCCTTCGATTGCACACAGGCCAACCTGCAATCGGTGACGAACGCGGCGGGCACGGTCATCCGCTTCGGCAATCTCGGGCGCAACACTTTCACCAGCGAGAGCTTCGCGCGCATGGACTTCTCGCTCTTTAAGAACACCGCCATCACCGAACGCTTGAAGATGCAACTCGGCATGGAGTTCTTCAACGTCTTCAACTCCGCGACCTATACCGTGCCGAATCAGAACGACGACGACGGCGGCAGTTTCGGTCGCTTCGACTCGGCGTTGCCCGCGCGCGTCATTCAATACCGCGTGAAGTTCCTCTTCTGAGCGGCGCGCACTTGAACGGGTCGGGGCGTCCGAGCGTCAGCGATTGCCGCACGGCTCGTCAACCGGAAACACCGCACGGAAGCGTCTGAGCCGCGAAAGCTCACGCGCTTCCGTGTTCTCCAAAAAAAGACGACCGGGCGGAATGCGCGCGCGGTCGTTTTTTTGCTAAATTAGCCGGACGACGGACGAACGATGAGAACATCTCCCTTCAACGTCCATCTCCCGTCGTCGCTGTTTTACGCCGCATGAAATTTCGGGCTTTCAAGATTTTAATTCTCATCTGCGTCTGTCTCTCCGTCGGCGAGACGTTCGGGCAGACGGGCGCGACGAACGCGACGAATGCCGCCGCGCCCGCCTCGACGGTCGCGCCGCGCTCGCACGTCGAGCGTTTCTCCACGCCGCAGACGCGCGCCGAACGCGCCGAGTCCGAGTTCTCCACGAAGATTGCCGCCGACGCGCGCGACGCTTCAGCCTACAACGAGCGTTCGCTCGCGCGGATGCAACTCGGTCGCTACAACGACGCGCTCGAAGACCTCCGTCGCGCCGTCGCGCTTGCGCCCGCGAACGCCGACTATCAAGCCAATCTCGGCTACGTCCTCTGGAAACTCGGTCGCCACGCCGAAGCCGTCAACGCCGAACGCGCCGCGCTCAAATACGACGACAAACATTTCACCGCTCATTACCAGTTGGGACGCTTCCTGCTCCTCGGCGGCGACGCGCGGCAGTTGACCGACGCCGCACAGCATCTCCGCCGCGCCATCGAGATTGACCCGCGCCGCTCCGAGGTGCGCTTCGACCTGTTGACCGCCTATCGCGCGCTCGGCGACGCGCCCAACGCTATCGCGCAACTTCATCTCTTGCAGGACGCGCGCCCCGCCGACCCGCGCGTCATCTACGCCGATGCGCTGCTCGCCTCCGACCGTGGCGACATGGACGCCGCCGTGAGGAATCTGCGCGAGGCTCTGCAAACGGAACCCAATCTTCCGGGCGCGCGTCAGGATTTGGGCCTCGCCTACGTCAAACTCAAACGCTGGACGGAAGCCGCTTCGGTCTTCGCGGAGTTGTCGCGCGCGCAGGCGGATTCCGTCGAGGCCGCATACCTGCACGCGCTCTCGCTCTTCAACGCCGGACGCACCGCCGAAGCCGAACAGGAGACGCGCCGCGCGCTGCGCCTCAACGCGGGCGCAGCCGCCGCGCACACTCTGCTCGGCATCATCCTCGCCTCGCGCGGCGGCGCAGATACGGAAGCCTCCGACGCGCTCGCGCAGGCCGTCGCGCTCAATCCCGCGAACTTCGACGCACACTTTTATCTCGGTCGCGTGCAGTACACTTTGCAGGACTACGCGGGCGCGGTCGCCAGCCTACGCGCGGCGGTCAAACTCGACCCGCGTCATGCCGCGTCGCGTTTCTTTCTCGGAACCGCGCTCGAAGGCGCGGGCGATGCGGCGGCGGCGCAGCGCGAATATGAAGAACTCGTGCGGATAGACGCCGCGTCGCCCGTCGGGCTGACGGGTCTCGGCGTGCTGCAAATGAAGCAGGGCAAACTCGAAGAAGCCGTCTCGACGCTCCGGCGTGCCATCGCGCTCGACGCGCGCAACTTCGAAGCGCATTGGGCGCTCGGTCGCGCGCTGATGCTCGGCGAGCGTTTCCCCGAAGCCATCGAGTCGCTACAGAAAGCGGTCGCGCTGATCCCCGACCGCTCCGACGCACACTATCAACTCGGCCTCGCCTTCAAGCGCACGGGCCGCGCCGCAGAGGCCGCGCGCGAGTTCGCTCTGGTCGAACGCATCAACGCCGAATTTCGTTCGCGCACCAGTAGCCCGAAGCAGTAAGCGGTTTTCAGATTGTCAGTCATCAGCAGTAAACGGTTTTCAGATTGTCAGCCATCGGTTTCGGATTGTCAGTAATGAGTTTCAGATTCACTTCCGGCATACATCTCACGGCGGCGACGCTGCTGCTCGCGTGCGCCTGCGCCTTGAGCGTTCCGGCGCAGCGCGCGGGCACGACGAAGACTGCGCGCCGCGC
>DATLMV010000283.1:0-18139 GCA_035537095.1 Pyrinomonadaceae bacterium | reverse complement strand
CGTCTGATTGATGCCAACGCGCAGTTGCGCAATCCCAGTCTGATTTATCCCGGTCAACGCCTGCGCCTGCCGTCGAACGAAATCGCGCGCGTCGAACGCCGGAATCAGACGCCGCGACAGCAACAACCCGCACGTACCGAGACGAACGAGACGCCCCGCCGCGAGCGCACCGGGACGCCGACACAGACGCCGCGCACCGAACAGTCTCCGCGCACCGACGAGACGAGAAACACGAGCACGACGGGAAACGGTTTCGCGCCCGTCAATCTCGATACGTTCCTGCGCGGCGGGCCGAACTCCGAAGCGGCCATCATCGTCGGCACGTCGGAAGGCAACCGCACGCCTTCGGGCGGCTTCACGCGCAGCTACGGCGGCCACACAGACCCCGGCAACGCCGCGCACAATCGCGGCTCCTTTTCCTATCAGGGCGGGGGCGCAAGCTCGCCGCAAGAGGCCGACCGCATCTGGCAGCGGGAGTTGCAACGAGTCACGCCGCGCTACGTCGAGGCCGCGCGCAACGCCGGTCTCGACCCGAACAACTCCCTGCTCGCCTCAAGTTATTACGACCTCTACACGCAGTCGCCGCGCTCCGCCGGACGCTTCCTCCGGCAGTTGTCGCGCCTGAGCCGCGAAGGCGTCACCCCGCAAAATATCATCGAGGCGCGGATGCGTTCTTACGTTGACCCCGCGACCGGAAGACTGAGCGCGAGCGGCTTCGACAACGACCCCGTCAAGCTCCGCGCCGACCAGACGCGCCGCACCAACGAACTCGTCCGCGCTCTGACCGCGCGCGGCTACCGTCGCCAGTCAACCGCTCCGCAAACCGGCGGCACGCCCGCGCCGACAGTCCAAACGCCGACCGCGAACCGCTACACGCCCGCTCCGTCGCTCGACGACGTGCGCGCCGGAAACGCCGTGCTCAAACGCGGCCAGCAGGGCGCAGCCGTCAGCCACCTGCAAAGACTGCTCGGCATCGAGGCGGACGGCAAATTCGGCGCGCGAACCGAACGCGCCGTCGCTGCCTTCCAGCGCGAACAGGGCTTGCGCCCGCCCGCCGGAATGGAAGGCATGGTCGGGAAGACGACGCTCGCGTCGCTCGAAAGAAGCAACCGGACGACCGACACGCGAACCGAACGCACGGGCCTGCCCAACACGGACGGCATGACCGACGCGCAGAAGTATGACCTTTACGCGAACTACGTACAGAGAAATGGAAGCGCGGGCGCGCGCGAGGATTTAGCCGCCGGTCGCCGCGTCATCCTCGGTCTGCGCGTTCCGACGAGCACGCACGCCAACAACGGCAGGGGAGCTTACGACGACCGCTTCGTCGTCCTGTGGAGAGACGGCAACGGCACGAAGCGCGTCAGCGAATTTCGCGGCAACACCGAACCGGCGGCCTACTACGAAGACACGCCCGCCAATCGTCGCGCCGGACACAACGTCACCACCATCAACGCGGGCGGCGATAGTCGCGGCGATCTGGGCCGCATCCCTGCGGGCTCCTACACGTTCAGCAAAGAGTTTCGCTCCGGTTTCGGGCGCGCGCAGGACAGGGCCGGACGCAACATCCTCAAGCCCACGCGCGACATCACCGCCGAACGCGATACCAACCACGACGGCATGATTGACGGGCGCGACCCCGTGTCGAACCGCGCCAACCTGAGTTCGGGACGCACCATGTATTTCCATCGCGGCGGCAGGGGCGACTTCACCGGCTCGGCAGGTTGCCAGACCTTGCGGCAGGCAGACTTCGACGCCTTCTGGCAGTCGCTCGGCGGTCAGGAAGAGTTCAAGTACGTGCTGGTTGACGTGGGGCGCAACTGAAAGTTTTGGGCGAGACTTAAAAGTTCTCGCTCGCGTGCGCGCCGTTGACTTGCGCCGACGGTCTCGCCGCATCAATACCTCGCCGGAGATTGCGCGCCGCCCGCCTGATGGACGTGCGCGCCTTTCCGCGTGAACACGCGATTCTCCGTTCGGCGCGAAGGTCGCGGGTGTTACAATGCCGGACGTGATTGACGGAGAGACGGAGCGAAGCGTGCGGACTCGAAGGAAACTGTTGCGGGGATGGCTGGCGGCGGCGGGCGCGTGCTTGTCGGCGTTAGTCCTTTTGAGTTGCAGCACTAACGAGACGGCGGTGCGCGAGCCGGTTTCAAACGCGCGGCAGACTGCCGACAGGAGCGCGAGCGTGAGTACTCCAACGCCTGAACAGTCGAGCAACACGGCGAACGACAACAAGAGCGGCGACAGCGGCGAAGCGGCGGGAGAGTTTCTCATCACGGCGCGCGGCATCGGTCGCGCACGTCTCGGCATGTCGTTCGGCGAACTCAAAAAACTGTTTCCCGGTGCGAAGTTTCGTCTCGCCACCGTCCGACCGGACGAAACGGCGGACGTGGCCGTCAGCGTCGGCGGCAAAGACGTTCTGTTCGTCCGCACGCGCAACATGGACGAGACGACCGCCGACGAGTTGCCCGCGACCGACGACCCGATTCGCTCTTTGATGACCAACGATGCGCGCTACGCGACGGCGGCGGGCATCCGCGCGGGCAGCACGCTCGAAGAAGCATCTAAGGCTTACGGCACGCCCGAGCTTTTCTATCAACCGCCGACCGAGTTCGCGGCCTTCAAGCCGCAGGAGATCAACAACCTCTCATTTCACGTCGCCGCCGGTGACGGTAAAGAACCGGCGGGCGTCTATTCCATGACGAAGGACGGGACGGAAGACGGCTGGCACAAGTCCGACCGCGCACGCGCGGGCGCGAAAATCACCTTCATCGCAGTCATTGACATGTCTCTGAAATGAGCGACCATCCGCCAAATATTTCTCCCGACCGCCGACGATTTCCGCTGACCGCCGCACACGCTCTCCTCATCTTCACGCTCGCTTTCGTCGTCGCCTCCTGCTCGACCGAGAACGAGCCGCCGCCGTCCGCCCCGCGCGAGTTTCCACCCATCGTCAGCACCGCTCCGGCAAACTCGCGCGCGACCTCCGGGAGCGTCAGTCCGATCAACGCCGCACAGGTCGCACAACGCGACGAAGCTACTCAGGTGCTTTTCGACTACCGGAAGGACAAGGGTCTGGCGCGCCCCGAACTGCCGCCCGAAGAGTTGCGAAAGATTTACGTCGCGGCCTACGGGGATGAATACGAGAAATTGGAACCCTTAATCAGGAGCGCGGCGGAGGGAGTTTTCACCGAAGCGGGCGCGCGGCAGACCGCCTATCTGGTTCAGCCGAACAGCGCGGGAGAGGCGGGCGACGCCGTGCCAGCGACGGGCGCGAATCTCGTCATCTTCGAGGGCGAAAAGTTGGCGGCCAACGTCGCCGTCGGCGGCGGCAATTTTATCCGGCGCGTCAATCACTACGCGAGCATCCTGCACTTGAGCGATTTGAACGGCGACGGCGTCAACGAGCTTCTGCTCGGCGCGAGCTATCTCAACCGGGGCATCAATATTTCTTGGGCGCGACTCGTCGAGGTGAGGGACGGAAAGCTGAAACTGATCAGAGACTTCGGCGTGATTGACGAAGACACGTGCGACACCGAGCGACAGGCGCGCGTCACGTCCGGCGTGATTCGCGCGACGACGGAGAAGGGCGGCGCGTGGCCGCGCTTCAAAGTAGATTTTTATCGCGGCCCCTGCCCGGCGGGAGGCGCAGAGCGCGACCCTTCACAGTTCCGTCCTTCCGCCGCCCCGCGATAATCCCGTACACGCTCTCTCTCACAAACGCTTCCTTAAAATCTGAAAGCACGCTCGACGAATTGAAAGCACGCTTGATGCTTCCTTAAAAGTCGTCAGAGATACCGCCATGTGTGCTCGCGGCGAGCGCCTCGTCGTCCTCATCTTCAAAGTCGAAGTCGTCATCCGCGTCGCCGCTCAAAAGCGACTGCGGCTGTCGCATCGAAATTGTGCTCAAGACCTGCACGTGCAGGTCGGGCGGCAACTCGGCGTAGGAGATGACGGCGAGCAGCGGAAACTCAACCTCGACTATCTTGCGGACGAACCGCCGCAGATTGAAATGTGTCAGGATGACGGGCCGTTGCGCGCTCGGGAGCGGCTCGGGAATTTCCCTGCGGATGGCGTTGATGATGTCTTCGGCCAGATCGGGGCCGAGATTCATGATTGACTTTCTCTGCTTCGTGTCTTGCTTCAAAGAATCGTTGATGATGTCTTCTATCTCCTCGTCGAGTTTGTAGACGAAGAGCACGTCGCGCCCGCGCGTGTAGGTGAAGGTGATATGACGGCTGAGCGAGATGCGGACGTATTCGGTGAGATAGGCGGGGTCTTCGCTCTCGACTCTGGCCCACTCGGAAAGCGCGTCGAGAATTGATTTGATGTCGCGCACGGAGATGCCCTCCTGCACGAGTCGGCGCAAGACCTCGGCGAAGAGCGTCAGCGAAATCGGGCTCGGAACGACCTCTTCGACGAGCGGGGCCATCCCGACGCGCGACAGGTAATCGAGAAACGACTGCGCCTCCTGTATCCCGATGAACTGGTAGGCGAACCGCTTCATGATGTTCGACATGTGAAGCGTGATGACTTCCGCCGGTTCCCAGATTTTGAGATTTGCGGCCTCCGCTTTGTAGCGTTGCGCGGCGGGAATCCACGCGCCGGGTTTGAGGTCTGCCGGGTTGAGCACGTCTTCGCCGTCAATGAGAAAGGGTTCGATGTTTTTGGCCGAGTCGTTGACGAAGACGCACTCCGTGCGAATCCTTCCGCGCGCGACGGGAATCTCTTTGAGCGCGATGATGTACTCGTCGGGTTGTAGATTCGGGTCGCTCGAAGCGGTGCTGTTGACGTGGATGTATGGCAAGAGCACGCCGAGTTCGTAGTAGATGGCCTGCCGCAGTCTGGGCAGCGACGCGCGGAAGCGTTCGCCCTCGGGAGTGTTCGGGTCAACGAAGGGCGCGATGCCCTGACCGACGACGATGGCGAGCGGGACGGTCGCGCTCAACTGCAACGGATCGTCGCCCTTCGTCTCGCCGAGTTTCGCCAGCGTCTCGGCCTCTTCGAGCGCGAGTCGCTGTTGCGTGCGGTAGAGAAAGACGCCGGTCGCGGCGAGCGCGCCGCCGACGGCGATCAGCAGGATGTTCGGCATGGACGGGATAAGCCCGAGAAGGAACATCAAGCCCGCCGCGATGAATAGAGGTTTCGGGTTGGTGAGAAGTTGTTTGCCGAGGTCGCTGCTGATGTTGGCGTCGTCCTCTTCGGTCGTGACGCGCGTCACGATGATGCCCGCCGAGACGGTGATGAGAACTGACGAGATGCTCGCCGCGAGTCCGTCGCCGATGGTCAGAATCGTGTAGTGGTGCGCGGCTTCGCCGAGCGTCATGCCACGGTTGTAGACGCCGATGGCGAACCCCGCGAAGATGTTGATGAAGGCGATGATGATGGTGGCAATCGAATCGCCCTTGACGAACTTCATCGCGCCGTCCATCGCGCCGTAGAGTTGCGACTCTCTCTGCAAGGCGGCGCGACGCCTGCGCGCTTCGTCCTGCGGGATGAGGCCGGAGCGCATGTCGGCGTCAATCGCCATCTGCTTGCCGGGCATGGAGTCGAGCGTGAAGCGCGCCGCCACCTCCGCGACGCGCTCCGAGCCTTTCGCCACGACGATAAACTGCACGACCAGAATCGCCAGAAACATCACCCCGCCGACGAGCACGACATCGCCCGCGCTGATGCGCCCGATGGTTTCGATAACCTCGCCCGCGTTGCCCTTCAGGAGCACGCTGCGCATCACGGAGACGCTCAGGCAGAGGCGCAAGATAGTCGTCAGCAGCAGCAGCGTCGGGTAGGAAGTGAACTCAAGAGGGCTTTTGACGTAGAGCGACGTGGAGAGCACGATGACGGCGACCGCCAGATTGAGCAGGAGCAGGATGGAGATCAGCCACGTCGGAATCTGGACGAAGAAGGTTCCGATGGCGAGCATCAACCCGATGGGCAGCAGCAGGTCTTTGTTGCGCGCCAGAAGCTTCGTGATGTCGCCGCCCTTGAGCGACTGCGGCAGCCAACTGAAAAGGTTGTTGATGTCCATCACCGCGATACCTCGGCGGAAGAACTCTCAAGCGACGCTGGCGGCGCGGGCGCGCGCCGGTCGCTTTCCGGGCAAAACGCTTTACAAGTTTTCGAGCAGGAAAAAAGTCAGCACCGACGTGAGCAGGATAACCAAAACGAACATGATGATGTTGAGCGTCGTGAAGTAGCCGAAAAGTTTTCTTTCGGACGAGAAAAGTCCGGCCTTCTCCGGCAGCACGGGAGCGCGCGGCGTGAGCGCCTGCGTGCCCGCATCGCGGGGGTCGAGCGCGAGCGTCGTCGTGGGCAGCGCGTCCGTCCTCTTTTCGTGATGCGCGGGAAAGAGGTCAACCAGCGGCGGCTCGTGGAAAACGAGGACGGACATGTTGGACGGTTCGGTGATGGCCGTCGGCGCGAGCCTGATTTCGTCGCCTTCGACGAGCGTGCGCGTCTGCTCGATCAGTTCGTTGTTGACGGCGACCATCCCCGCGCTCTGCGGGTTGACCGTTACCTCAAACGTGGCGACGTTATATTGCACGACGGCGCGCGCGCCCGCCGCCGAAGGCTCCGAGGAGATGTTTTGCCCGCTCTCGTCCCAACCGAGCATGACGGTCGCGGTGTTCAAGAGAATGCGTTCGCCGTCGCGCGCGCCGCCCTGAATGAAAAAATAGTACTTATGGACGAAATCTTCATTGTGCATGTTGGCGAGAAACTCTTTGACCCCGTTCTGGGTCGTTTTTGAAAAGAGCGGCGTCGGCGGGGGCGTCGGGGTCGGCGTCAGGGGAGTTGTGGCGGAGTGCAGCCCTTCGTCGCGCCGGAAGGGCGTGCTGGCGAGAGGGCCGGTCGCATCGTCGGGCGCATCGTCAGGCGACAGGAGGAAGCTGACGACGTAGCCGCCGAGACGCAGTTGCGCGCCGTGCGTGATCTCGCGCCGTGCCTGATTGCCGAGCGACTCGCCGTTGAATTCCGTCCCTTCGGCGGTGCTCATCAAGACCGGACGCCCGTATTCCTCCATGATGACGGCCTGTTCGGAGGCGACTCCCGCGCCGTTCAGACGCAGGTTGGCGTTCGCGCCGCTGCCGATGGAGTAGAAGGAGCCGGACGGCCACCACTCTTCATGCAGGGGCGTCGCCGCTCCGGCGTTGCTTCTTTTGACGACGAGTTTGATTGCCATGCTGCTGGTGAGGAATGTGGACGATGCTCGCAAGGCTTCATAATCTACTCGCCCCACGCCCGGTTTCGTAAAAAAGTATTGCGTTTAGCGGGAGCGGCCTGTTGACATCATCTGCATGCCTCAATAGTATCATACAGTTACGTGACGATTAAGGGAAACTCCAAATCCACCGCGCACACAAAAGGGAGAAGCAGCATGCCGCGTTTGCCCCGCGACTTCGGAAAGCCGCCGCGTCCTTCAAATCCGCCGCGTCCTTCCTCCGCCGAGGCCGACAGCGCCTCCGATAACGTCTCGCTGGTAAATTACCCGAACCTTGAGCGTCTGTTTGAAAAACCCGATTTTTCCGCACTTGAAGAGATGCGGACGCGACTCAAACGCAGCGTCCAGAGCATCGAGCGCGTGCTCCGGCACGGGTCGAAAGAGGAGTCGGAGCGGGCCGTGCGCGCCGCCGCCGCCTATCGCACCATGCTCGAACTGCTCGACGAATTGCAGCAGCAGGCGCGCTCCAATAAAAAGTAAAATTTTTTTCGGTCTGCTAGGAAACATTTTCCCGTAAACGCCGATAACTGAGATGAAAGCGCGCCGAGCGGGTGTTTCGTTGAAACTGCTAAGGGCAGCGTTTTCAATGGTTTAGTGTTCAGGGAGGACAAAGTTATGCCAAATGGCGATGCGATGATCAACTCGGTTCCGACCGTTCAACAGCCGACCGTGACGACGCCCACGGCGTTGCCGCCCGTCCAGAAATCGCCGAGTAAATTCGGCGGGATTCTGCGCACCATCGTGGGCGGCGCGCTCAACATCTTCGCGCCCGGCGCGGGAACGCTGCTCGGCGGATTCATACGCGGGAACGGCGGCCTCGACACCACCAACATGCAAGCCATGTTGCAACAGCAGGCCGACCAGTCCATGACGATGCTGGCCGTCCAGAATCAGGTGCAGACGCAGACGCAGTCGTTCACGACCGTCTCGAACCTGCTCAAGGCGCGGCACGACGGCGAGATGTCAGCCGTCCACAACTTCAAATCCTAGCCTTGAACGTGGCGGAGACGTTTGGGCGCGCGTTCGTATCAAGGCGGCGCGCGCATCGTCGTCGTGGACGCGCCTGTGTGCGCCTTGTCCGCCTCGTTCGGGCCTGTACGTCCGGCGTTGTTCCGACCGCCTCGTCGCTTGCAGAGGGAGGGTTGACGAATGTCTCTCCCCGCTCGTCCAAACTTACGCTCTCTCCCGCCTCGCCCCGCTGTCTACCTGTGTCAAGATTCAACATGAGGTCGTCGAAGTATGTGGTTGAGTGAGGTAGAACCGACGGACGACGAAGTTCGCGTCATGCTTGAGGCGGGCGTGCTGTTGCGCGACATCGGGCGTCTGGACGCGGCGGACGCAATTTTTCGAGGACTCTTGGAGTTGCTGCCCGAATGGCCCGTCGTGCCCCGCCTGGAATTGAGCAGCGTGGAGTTGCAGCGCGGGCGTCCGGCGGAGGCCGAGAGTTTGTGCGTCGAGGCGTTGCGGCTGCGTCCCGAACACCCTTACGCGCGTTTGTGTTACGCCGAAGTTTTGCTCTACCAGAAAAAACGCCGCGAGGCGGAAAAGGAGTTGCAGAGGTTGATCTCCTCCGACCCGGAATCAGAGCACAGCGAGACGGCGCGCTCGTGGCTCGCCGCGCTGAACGACATCAACGGGCCGCTCGACACGACGGCGAAGGGCAGCATTTGAGAGAAACATTGACGGGGCGGCGACTCGCGTAGGAGGCGGAATGAAGATAAAAGGGCCGACATCACCTTTGAGCAGCGGCGCGGAGCCGCTTGAGCCTCTGAACCCGCGCGAACTGCAAAAGTCCGCCATCGGAGACAAATTCGCCGCCGCGCTCGCGCAACTCGAAGCTCCCGCCAACGCGCAAGAGCAGTCCGACGGCGTCAGCGAAACGCGTACCGCGCTCGCACGCATCGCCCACGACGCCGACCTCGGCTCGAACGAAGGCGCGGCGACAGCCGTCCGCCAGTCCGCGCATCACATGATTCGCTCCCGCCTGCACGAGAAGTTTCGAGACACCGAGCAGGGCACGCACATGATCGCGGAACTGAGCGAATACGTCGCCAGCGACCCTTTGATCAAATCGAAATTGCTCTCAATCTTGCAACGCATCAAGGGCAGTTGATATGGGGCAATCGAGCGGCGAAAAAACCGAAGAGGCAACTGCTAAAAGTCTACAAACCGCACGCAAACGCGGCGACGTTCCCCGTAGTCAAGACCTCACTTCGGCGTTGTTGTTGATGGTGGCAATCGTCGTCCTCTGGGCGTTCGGGCCGCGCATGGGCGCATGGCTCAGCGAGTCTCTACAGGAGAGCATCAACTATGCCGCCGCCTTCCGTGGCGAACTCGACCGGGAGACTGCGCTCGCCGCGCTGCTGGCCGCGACGAAGGTGATGTCGCTCGTGCTGCTGCCGCTCTTCGGCATCCTCTTTATCATGTCGCTGCTGTCGGGCTATCTACAGGTCGGGCCGATTATGGCCTTCGAGGCCGTTAAGCCCAACTTCGCAAAGATCAATCCGGGCGAAAACTTCCAGTCGAAATTCTTCAAAAGCCGTCCCTACATCGAACTCGTCAAGACGCTCGTTAAAATCACGGTCACGGGTTTCGTCATCGGAACCGTGCTCTACACGGCGCGTCAGGACTTGATCGAACTGACGCACCAGCCCGCGCCGCGCGTCGCTTCCTTCACGCTGGCCCTCATCTTCGAGATCGGGATGAAGGTCGGGCTCGCGTTTCTGCTCGTCGGCATCGGCGACTTCTTCCTGCAAAAGTTTCTCTACATGCGCGAGAAACGGATGACGAAGGCTGACTGGATGCGCGACATGAAAGAGACGGAGGGCAATCCCGAGCAGAAGGGCATGCGCAAGCAACTCTTTCAAGAGATCACGGCGCAGAGCATGCTAGCGGCGGTCGCGCGCGCCGACGCCGTTTTAGCCAACCCGACGCACGTCGCCGTCGCCGTTCGCTACGACGCCAAGCAGATGAACGCGCCCGTGGTCGTCGCCAAAGGCGCGGAGTTAATGGCGGCGCAGATACGACAGATTGCCGAGGAGTCGAACGTGCCCATCGTGCGCGACGTGCCGCTCGCTCGCGCGCTCTACGAACTCGACATAGATCAAGAGATTCCCAATGAACTGTTCGAGGCGGTGGCGGTGGTGCTCAGGTTCGTGTATGAGTTGAACGGGAAGAACGGGAAAGGGAATTAGAGATGGCCGACGTGAAAGGGGTTGGCGGCGGGGTCAGACCGCCGTCGCCCGAAAATCAACCGGACACGGGCGCACGCATCGGCGGCGCGGCGCAGGGCACAAACGCGACTGCACAGGGCGTGACCGTCGGGCCTCCCGGCGTCTTCGGCCAGCCGACGGGCCTGCCCGTGACGGACGCTTCGGGGCAGAAGATACTCCCCGACGTTCTGGCCGGACTCGAATCGTCGCAGTTGAACGCCGCGCAGCAGCTACGCGCGAGCGGAACCGCGACCGCCACCGAAGCCATGCTCGGCCTCGACCAGCAACCCACCATGCGCGGCGCATTCCTCGCGCCCCCCGGCAACAGCGAAGCCCTGCGCCACATGACGCCCTTGAAACGCCGCACGATCATGCACGGTCTGCTCAAGAAACAACGCGCGCGCATGCGCGACCTCGTGCGCTTCGACGAGAGCCAAGACGAAGACGAAGGCCGACACGGCGGAAACCCCATGCGCGATCCCTTCACCGGCGAACTCTCCGCAGACTTCCCCGATTTGAGCGAGGAACAACTCGCGCGCGCCCGCCGCGAACTCAATCATGCTGCGCGGATGCTCAACCTTCTGAACGAGATGCTGATGATGCAAGACTACGTGCTCAGCCACGTCGGCACGCGCGCCTGAGAATCATACCGGCGACATTCACCTCCATGCGTTGACGTGGGTTTACGTCATGAAAAATTCCCCCGGCGGTTCGTGCGACCGCCGGGGGATTCTCTTTATCACGCGTATCTTCGAAGCGTGCTCGCAGAGAGCGGTTCAACTCCGCGCGGTCGGCGGCGACGGCGCGGGCGCGCTGGCCGCGTTCTTGAGCGCGTTGAGAATCGCTCCGGCGCGGACGGTGGAGGTGAGTTTGCCTTGCGGGTCGAGTTTGATGGCGGAGGTCAGGTCGGCGAACGCCCCGGCGAGTTGCCCGCGTTGGAGCAGAATCTCGCCGCGCCCGACCAACGCATCTATGTTCGCCACGTTGAAGCGCAGCGCCGACGTGTATTCGTTCAAGGCTTCGTCGTGTTCGCCGAGGCGATGGAGCGTCGCGGCGAGATGACAATGGAAGACGCTGTCCAGAGGGTCGGCGGCGACGAGTCCGCGATAGATGGTGCGGGCCTCTTCGAGCTTGCCGGAACTGAACATCCGGTAGCCGTATTCGGCGATACTGTAGAGCGCGGCCCGGCTCAAGCCCGTGAAGTCGGCGAGCGTGATCTCGCCCCTGATGAGTTGCGCGGCCAACTCCGGCGGGACGTGTGCCTCGATAGGCGTGGCGTCGTTCTGCTCCATCGCGTGCGTCTCCCCTCGCGTCTCTTTATCTTAAAACGCGCTTCAGACGTTCTGCCGGTAGCTCGCCCGATAGCGCGACACCTGATCGTTGAGTTCGACGAGACGCGACAGCGAGTTGAACATCCGTCCGATGTCGCGCAGCGCCTTGCGCATCTGGCGCGCGTGCGCTTTGCGGTCGTAGCCTTTGCCATGGTCAGAGCGCGCGCCGTCGTTATAAGGATTGAAGCCGATGTCGGACGGGCGCATGTTGTCAGACCAGTTGCGCGTCAGCCCTTCGAGCAGGGAGCGCGCCCAATTGAGGCCGTCCCTGAAGCTGCGGATGCGGTCGAGCGCGGGGCGGAGGTTGTCGCCGAGTTTGAAGGATTCGCCGCCGTTCTCGCTGCCGATAACTTCCCTGCCGCGCAGAGACCAATCGTCCGTCTCGCGTCCCTGCACGAACACGTCGCCCGTAAAACTGTTGGCGTGTTGGAAACCGTCGCGCGTCACCCTCCCGATATTGCCTTTGCCCTTGTCAATGTCACCCACGAGCACGCGGTCGTTGCCGCTGATGATTTCGAGGCTGCCGGTGACGGTCATGCCGTTGCCGTAGGGGACGGTGTTGACGTTGATGCGCGTGCCGTCGCCGAGCATGAAGGTCGAGTTGCGTTTGAAATCCCACTTGCCGCCGTCGCCCTCGTCAACGTGCGGGTCGCCCCAGATGCGCGTTGATTTTCCGTCCGGCCCCGTGATCTTCCACTCGTGCTGCCCGATCATCTCGATCTTATAACCGCCCGGCGTGCGCACCGTGTCGCCGCTGGTACGCAGGCTCCCCGGCGGGTGGCAGGCATCGGCCATCCTCGGGCGGGCGACCGGCGCAGACTGTCGCGCCTTCGACTCGGTTCCGAGATTTCCGTAGAGGGAAGAGAACTTTTCGGCCAGATGCGCGGCGGTGTCGCTGAGGTCGTCCGCCGCCTGAAGGAAATTGACGAACTCCGTGTTCATCCGGTCGAGCAGCATCTCGCTCATGCTGATGTTGAACGGCCTGAATGCATTATCAATCTGCGCTGCAGTAACCATCGTTTTAATCCTCCGCTCGACTCTTAAAGTAAAAACCGCTTGGGAAAACTCTCGCCTGTGCCGCGTAACGGTTCGGACGTGAAAAGAGGAGACTTTTGCCGCCGCCCGTTTGCTGCCTGTCGTCGTCTGCGGCGTGAGCGCGGCCCGTCCCGAGGGAAATGCCCGCACCGTCTTCTCCGTTGTAAAAATTATCGGCGGCGAGCGGAAAAAGTTTCCTGAACGGCGCGTCGCGCGCGCGGGCGGCGAGTCATTCGGGCGCGTCGAGGATGTTGCGCTCCTTCATCCGGTCGCGCAGGTGTTGGATGGCGCGCGTGTGGAGGCGTGAGATCCATGACTTCGAGATGCCCATCCGGTTCGCCAGTTCGGTCATTGACTGGTGTTTGAAGTAGAGTTGGTCGAGGAGTTTCTGCTCGTCTTCCGGCAACTCCGACAGCAACTCGCGGACGATTCTGATCAACTCGCGCTGCTCCATCTGCTGCGCCGAGAAAGCGTTCTGGTCGGCGATTTCCGGCATCGCGTCGCTGTCAATCGAGAGCAGGTAGGCGGGAATCAACGTGTCAATGATGGCCTGCGTGGCGGCGATTTCGTCGTCAACCGTCGGCGGCGCAGCTTCGTGCCACGCGGTCAGGTCGTTAAAACCGGACTGCAACAGGTTGTTAGCATTGGCGGCGAAGTGCGTGCGTTGAGAGGTGGAGCGCGAGAGCAGACCCATCTGCCGGAGGCCGTCGTAGATCGCGCCCTTGATGCGGTAGTGTGCGAAGGTGGTGAAGGACGCGCCGCGCGCCGAATCGTAGCGTTGGGCCGCCTCGACGAGGCCCATGTCGCCGTAGGCCACGAGTTCGTTCAAATCAACTCGCATCGGCAGCGTCCGCATAATCTTGACGGCGAGGGCGCGCGCGTAAGGGCGGTGCTGCTCGATGAGTTGGTCGCGAAAGTCGGCTGCTGCTGGCGGCATCTGTTCCTGCCTCGTCTCAAGACTCGCGGAGGACTATCTTCGGGCTGCCGGAATGAACACGCGTCGGTTGCGGAGGACGACGACAGTTTATCCGACAAATGCGACCTATCACAATCTGCGACCGCCGCGCCGCGCCCTCGCGCTCCCTTCGAGATGACCCCTGTTAACCGTCATCGGCAAGATGCGAACGCGCGCGCGTCTTTTCAAACGGATGACTTTTGCGGCGGGCTTACTGTACAATTTTCTTTACTCGTCAACGATTATGTCGCGCTCTTTCAGTTCGTGTCTCGCGGAGAGCCGGTGCGGACGATGCTCTGATACGACACTAATCATCACTCCTTTAGACGATTCCCTTGTTGCCCTTTGCAACGCACTCGCGGGAGGTGGCCGATGCTTTTGTCTCAGTCCTTTCAACGTCTCGCCGGATTGCTCGCGCTACTCGCGCTGGCTCTCCTGTCGAGCGCGTGCGGCGACAAGTCGGTCGCGCAGGTGTCGCACGAAAGCGACGCCATCGAGATCGTTGACGTGCTCAAGGAGCACGGCTTCGACGTGAGCAAGGAGGAGGTCGGCGAGGGCGCGGGCAGGCGTTGGAGCATCGTCGTCAACGAAGGGCTGTTCGGCGGCAGCGACGCCGCGCTCGCCATGCAGGTGCTGCGCGACAACGGTTTGCCGCGCCCCGAAGATAAAGGTCTGGAAGGCGCATACGAAGATCAGGGCATGTTTCCGTCGGAGTCGGCGCAGCGCGCGCAACGTCTCAAGGAGTTGAAGACGGAGATCGAACGTCAACTGCGAATGCTGCCCGGCGTCACGCGCGTCAGCGTGACCATCGTGCTGCCCGAAGACAACGCGCTCAACCTGAATCCTTATCCCGCGACGGCGGGCGTCCTGCTCGTCTACAAGGACGCCAAACCAGCCTTCACCGGCGAACAGATTCAGAACCTCGTCGCGCGCGGCGTGCCCAATTTGAAAACGGAGAACGTCAATGTCTCCATGTCGCAGCAACCGCCGCGCGCCGTCCCGCGTCAGGACTTGAGCATCCGCCGTCGAACCTACATCGCGCTCGCCATCCTCGCCGTCCTCGCGCTCATCCTGTTCGGTCTGATCGCCGTCTTCTGGCGGATGCGTAAGCAGCGCGCGGCGCGTGCCGTGTTGCCCGAACCATCCGACGACGACGACGCGACGGCGGAGGAGCAGAACGAGTTTGGCAAACTGCTCGACGCCGACCAGCGCGGCCTCGGCAGCTACGAGATGTCGGACAGGACGAATAGCCGCCGCCTGTCCGGCTCGGAGGAGCAGACGACACAGCCGCCCGCTTCCGAGACGGAACTGGAACGCGCACGCCTGCTCCGCTCCGCGAAATCGTAGGACTTCATAAACCACTTTGACGCGAAAGCACGGGACTCCGTAAAACGCTCCGACGCCGATTCAACCGACTCCGTGAAGTGCTTTGATTCTTGAACGGTTTCACACACGCGCAATCTCTCGACGAACATGACCGCGCACGACGAACGCATTGACACGCTGCTTGCTCTCGCGCTCACCTTCGGGATGTCCGCCGCGAGCGACACGACCGCGCACGACGGCGCACAAGCCTCCGGCGTCGGCGCGGCGCGCGCCGCGCTGAATCCTCAAATGCTTTCACAGTTCGCGTCGTTGCCCGAGTCCGAGCGGCAAAGCGTCGCCGCTCAACTGGCGCACTACAAAAAACTTTCGCACGACGCACAGGAGCGTTGGCTCGCGCGCGTCCTCATCGGCGTCAACGCCAACAACGCGACCGACCATCTCGACCCGCACGTTCATCCCACGCATATCGCCGAGGCCCTGCGCGAAGAACCCGCGCAGATTCAGGCGCTCATCCTGCGCCAACTCCCCCCGCACCTCGCGGACTTCTGCGCGCGCACGCTCAACCCCACGCCCCTTCGTGACGGGACGAAAAACGCTCCCGCGAAATCCTCCGCTGTGAAGAGCGGCAACGCGTCCGGCTCTTCTTTGAAAAGCGGCGGCGCGTTCAGTTCTTCAAAGCCCGACGATTCGCCGCACGCCGACGCGCCGCAACGTCAAAAGCTTCTCAAGATTATTCGTCGCAGCTTCCTGAAGCGTTTCGTCTCGGCTATCCAACTCCCGCGCCCGACGCAACTCGACCTGCTGGCACGCTCCGACCTCGCGCGACTGTTTCGCGCGCTCGGCGTCCGCGAAATGGCGATTGCCTGTCGCGGCGAGAGACAGGCGGCGAATATCGCGCAAATCTGGCGACGTTTCCCGCCGGAAGACATGCGCGTCTTCGCCGAACAGATGGCGACGCCCGAAGAGATCGAGCCCCGCCGCATCGCGCTCGCCGAGGAGATCATCGAGGAAGCCCTGAGCGTTGATTCCGATCCGGTCGGCGTGCTCGACTACACGGGCCTGCGCCTGCTCTCGTTCGTCATGCGCCAGCGCGACCCTCTGTGCATCGCCTACACGCTGCAAAAACTGCCCGCCGATCTGTCCGACTATTTCCAGAGGATGCTGCGACATGCGCCCTTGAGCAGCGGCGACGATCTGATCCCGCTGCTCGTCGAAGAGGTTGAAGTGCTCGCCGCCAACGTGCATCGCGCCGCTCGCAAGGCCGCGACCGCAGACCGCGCGGGAGCGGCACACGAACATTGAAACGTCACATGTGCGTCACGTCTTTAACCTGACAAAGCTGACGACCCCGATAGTTATGAGCAACGTCATCAAACAAACGCGGAGCGGTCTCCCGCGACACAGGCGCAGGGGATTGGTCAAGAACGTCGTCGTCGAAGCGAAAGCGGAGGCGCAGCGTATCCGCGCCGAAGCCGAGCGCGAGGCCGCCGCCATCCGCGACGCTGCGGTCGCTTCCGCGCAGGACTTGCGCGAGGCCGCCTACCGCGAAGGCTTGGAGGCCGCGCTCTTAGAACTCAACATGCACCTGCTCGCGGCGGGCGAGTTGCGCGACGCGGCGCTCGTCAAAGTCGAACAGGACGTGCTCCGTTTGTCGGTCAAGATTGCTCAAAAAATCATTGGCCGCGAAATCGAACGCGACGACGAGACGCTCGCGCAAATCGTCGCCAACGCGCTCAATCAAGCGCGACGCCACGAAACGCTCACCCTCCGAATCAATCCCGCAGACCTCCCACACGTTCACGCGCGCCGCGAACTGCTCGACCAGATCACACGCGCCCCGTACCTCGACCTCGTCGCCGACCCGCTCGTTACTCACGGCGGCTGCATCATCGAAAGCGACTCCGGGACGATAGACGCGCAACTCGAAACACAACTCCGAATCATCGAACGCGCACTCCTTGCCCGCGCAAACGTCGCCCAACGCTAGAGCGTCGGCATCTCAATACATCACGCAGCGCAAAGACTATTCGGTCAAAGCAATGATTCAAAGTGAGCCTTGCTCCTATCAACTGCTGACGCGTCTTCGTTTCCTTAGACGCGTTGTCGTCTCCTTAAATTGAAGTTTGCTCTATTTGACTCCGTGCGCCGATGTGGTAATACTGTACGCCGTGAAAAGTACCGGATTCACATTGCGAGGGTTTAAGCAACCGCGCGAAGCTCTCATGTCAGACCTCGGCACGCTTGAGCGCGAGGTGATGAAGCTCGTCTGGCAGGCGGGTGAAGCGAGCGTCCACGAAATCCTGCACGCGCTCGACGACCCGAAGGCTTACACGACCGTGATGACGACCCTCGACCGGCTGCATAAGAAGGGGATCCTCGCGCGGCGTAAGAGCGGGCGGGCATTTCTCTATTCGCCGCGCCTGTCGCCCGAGGAGTTCGAGCGCGGTCTGGCGGGGGATGTCATCGGCGGGCTGCTCAACAGGGCCGCCGGTGAGGCCGAGCCGCTTCTTGCCTGTATCGTCGAGGTGGTCGGCGAGCACGACCGCGAGTTGCTCGATGAACTCGACCGGCTCGTCAAATTGAAGAGACATGAACTAGGGCGAAAGGAGTCGAAGTGACCTACTACCTGCTCGCGGGCTGCCTCGCCCTCGCCGCCTTCTTCTCGCTCAACGTCCTCGGCTCGTTGCTGGCCGCCGCCGTGTGGTTCGGTCTCCGACGCCGCGCGCGACGTTGGACGGCCACGACGCGCGCCCGAATCATCTTCCGGCTGCGTGTGCTGCCGCCCGCGTTCGCGCTCGTGTTTGTGACGGCTGTTCTGCTTCCGGCTTACCTGATTTACGAGCCTTACCCCGCGCCCGATAACATCGGTTTCGCCCTGCTCGCCGTCGCCCTCTGTTCGGCGTGCGGCATCGCGTTCGCGTCCGTCCGCGTCCTCGCGTCGTGGCGCGCGACGCAACGTCTGAAGGCCGCGTGGCTGCGGCGGGCCGAGCCTGTGAGTCTCGGTGATATGGCGATACCGTCTCGCGTCCTCCGCCATCCCACGCCCGTAATTGCGGTCGTC
>DATLMV010000282.1:0-9778 GCA_035537095.1 Pyrinomonadaceae bacterium | reverse complement strand
CGCTGGTTTGGCTGAAAGCTGACCGCTGACAGCTTCTATGCACCGATACATCTGGCTCATCCCGCTTCTGCCGCTTCTGGGGGCCGCGATCAACGGCCTGCTCGGGCGCAAGCTGCGGTTTTCGGAGACGCTCGTCGGCTCGATTGCCGTCGGTTCGGTGGCGTTGTCGTTTCTGCTCGGCCTCGCCGCCGTCTATTCCTACGGCTACGGCAGTCAGGCGATGTGGCCGCAGCCCTACGTCACGACCGACTTCGCCTACACATGGATTCCGGGCGGCGCGGTCGAGATAACGCAGGGCGCGCCGGAGCGTGCGCGCGCGACGACGACGACGGCGACGGGCGGCGACGAGACACGCACGGATTCCTTCAGCATCAACCCGCGACAGCATAGCGAACTCGCGTCGGGGGCGACGACGACGGGCGCGAGCGACGCGGCGGGTTTGGGCGAGCGCGCGGCGCATGACGGTTCGCCGAACGAGCGGACGGGACGCGGCTCGCTCCTGAACGTCGAGTGGAGTTATCAACTCGACCCGCTCTCGGCCATCTTCATTCTCATCATCACGGGCGTCGGTCTGTGCATCTTCATCTTCGCCACCGGCTACATGCACGGCGACACGGGCTTCTATCGTTTCTTCGCCTACCTCGGCCTCTTCATGTTCTCGATGCTCGTGCTCGTGATGGGCTCGAACTTTCTCCTGATGTTCGTCGGTTGGGAGGGCGTCGGGCTCTGTTCCTACCTGCTCATCGGCTACTACTTCGACCGCAAGGAGGCGGGCGACGCTTCGCGCAAGGCGTTCATCACGAACCGCATCGGCGACTTCGGATTCGTGCTCGCCGTCTCCGCCGTCATCGCCACCTTCGGCTCGACGCAATACACGGACGTGATGCGGCAGGCGAGCGGCTACCCGCTCGAACTTCTCGGTTCATGGGGCATCATGTCGTGGATTGCTCTGGGGCTCTTTGTCGGCGCGTGCGGCAAGAGCGCGCAACTGCCGCTCTACGTCTGGCTGCCGGACGCGATGGCGGGCCCGACGCCCGTCTCCGCGCTGATTCACGCGGCGACGATGGTCACAGCCGGTCTCTACATGCTGACGCGCACCAACGTCATCTTTCAACACTCGCAGACGATGATGCTCGTCGTCGCCGTCGTCGGCGCGTTGACCGCGCTCTTTGCCGCGACCATCGGCATCACGCAGACCGACATCAAGAAAGTCCTCGCCTATTCGACAGTCTCGCAACTCGGTTTCATGTTCCTCGCGTGCGGCGTCGGCGCGTTCGTCATCGGTATCTTCCACGTGATGACGCACGCCTTCTTCAAGGGCTTGATGTTTCTCGGCGCGGGCTCCGTCATCCACGGCATGCATCACGAGCAGGACATGCGGCGGATGGGCGGACTGCGCAAGTACATGCCGTACACGTACATGACGTTTCTCGCGGGCTGGCTCGCCATCTGCGGCATCATCCCTTTTTCGGGCTTCTGGTCGAAGGATGAAATTCTCTGGAACGCCGCCTCGACCGAGTACATTCCGGGCGGCTGGATGCTCTGGCTCATCGGCACAATCGCCGCGACGTGCACGGCGTTTTACATGACGCGTCTCGTCGCTATGACCTTCTGGGGGCGCGAGCGTTTCCTCGAAGTGGCGGCGGGCGGGCAGGCCGACGAGGCGCACGCTCATGCTTACGACGAGCGAGACAAACCGCACGACGCGCGGCAGGAGTCGGCGGGCGACCGCCCGCATCACGAACCGGGCGAACACGTCGGCGTCGCGCACGACATGAACGCGCGGCTCGACACGCACACAGCAGTTCACGACGCGCACGGAGACGACGCACACGGGCACGCGCACGGCGCGCACGTGCCGCACGAGTCGCCGCCTTCGATGTGGATACCGCTGGCGGTGCTCGCCGTCTTGTCTATAGTCGGCGGACTCGTCGGCATCGGCCCCGCCTTCAAAGCCCTGACGGGGAGCGAGCATCCGGGCGGGCGTCTCCACATCGTCAACTGGCTCGACCCCGTTATCTGGAATCCCTCGACGCACCGGTTCGGCACGAGTCACGCCGGAGAGGGCAAAGCGGAGAAGGCAGCGGGCGAAAGGGAAGCGACGGAGACAGGGAGTCCTCTGCTGGCGTCGAACGGGGTTCTCGTCGCGCAGCATGAAGCGACGACGACGCAGAGCGACGCGGCAACGCACGGCGCAACCCCTGCGCGCAGCGAAGCCGGAGGCCACGCGCCTGCGGCGGGCGACGCGCATTCGCCCTACGGCAACACGGGATTCAATCTCGCGCACGAGGCCGAACACGCGCTCGGCAGCCACGGGGCCGCCGAGTGGTTGTTTATCATCATCTCGCTCGTCGCCGCAGGGCTCGGCATCTTTCTCGGCTGGCTCTTTTACGTTAAGAGTCCGCACCTCGCGGACGTTTGGGCGGCGCGGCTGCGCCCGCTCTATCGCGCGAGCTATCGCAAATACTGGGTTGACGAAATCTACGGCGCGGTCTTTACGCGGCGCACGATGGACGCGGCGCGCGCCGTCTATACCGCCGACTCGAAGGTGGTTGACGGCGCGGTCAACGGCTCCGCTTGGCTGACGCGCACGCTCAGTCGCCTGACGGGCAACACCGACCGATACGTCGTGGATGGTCTGGTCAACACCATCGCCGGATTCATCAGCCGCCTGATGTCGCCGCTGATTCGCGCCGCGCAGACGGGCCTGACGGCCAACTACGCGCTCGTCATGGTGCTCGGCCTCGTCGTCGCCGTCATCGTGCTCTTCGCCAGAGACATCTGGGGACGATAAAGAAAGTTTTCAGTTCCCGGTTTTCGGTTTTCAGCCTGCCGCTGATAACCGTAAGCCGACTGAAAACTCAAAACTGAAAACTGAAAACCGACATGAAACTTCCCTTTCTCTCTCTGATAACGTGGTTGCCCGCGCTCGGCGCGGTGCTGATTCTCGTGCTGTTCAAAAGAGGACAGGCGGGGGCCATCAAGAAGTTTGCGACCGCATGGTTCGGGCTGGCGTTTCTGGTGTCGCTCGTGCTGCTCGGCTACAACAGGGGCGCGGGCGGGATGCAGTTTCTCGAAGACGCGCCGTGGATTCCCATCATCGGCGCGCGCTATCAGATGGGCGTGGACGGCGTCTCCGTGCTGCTGATCGTCCTGACGACTTTGCTCGGCATCATCGCCTCGCTCTCCTCTTGGGAGTATATCCAGAAGCGCGAGAAGGAATACTACGTGCTGCTGCTGCTGTTGCAGACGGCGGTGGTCGGCGTCTTCGCTTCGCTCGACCTCTTTCTCTTCTATCTCTTCTTCGAGGTGTCGCTCGTCCCGATGTACTTTCTGATCGGCATCTGGGGCGGCGATAATCGTCTCTACGCGGCGATCAAGTTTTTCCTCTACACGCTCGTCGGCTCGGTCGTGATGCTCTTGGGCGTCTTGAAGATGTACTTCTTAACTCAAGACACGACGCTCACATCCAAGATAACGGGCGCGACGCTCGACGCCATCGCGGGCAACGCCGCGACCAGTCAACTCGTCGCCTCGACCATCCAGACCGCCGTCGCCAACGGCACGGGCACATTCAATATCGTCTATCTACAGGCGCTCGGCTCGGTGATGCCGATGGGCGCGATGCAGGTCTTGCTGTTCTTCGCCTTCGCGCTCGGCTTTGCGATCAAAGTTCCGATGTTCCCGTTTCACACGTGGCTGCCGGACGCGCACGTCGAAGCGCCGACCGCAGGCTCCGTCATCCTCGCGGGCATCCTGCTGAAACTCGGCACATACGGTTTCTTCCGTTTCAATCTCCCGATGTTTCCGGCGGCGTCGGCAGACCAGACCTACTTCGGCAACTTCGGCGTGCGCAACGTGATGGTCGTGCTCGCCATCGTCGGCATCATCTACGGCGCGCTGGCGGCCATGTATTTCGTCGTCAAACGCGACGGCGACGTGAAAAAGTTGGTCGCCTATTCGTCCGTCTCCTCGATGGGCGTCGTCATGCTCGGACTCTTCGCCTTGAACCCGAACGGGCTCAACGGCGCGGTGCTCCACATGATCAATCACGGCATCTATTCAGCCGCGCTCTTTCTCTTGGTCGGCATCATCTACGAGCGACGCCACACGCGCAACGTCTCGGAGTTCGGCGGGCTTTCACACGTCATGCCGGGTTATGCGACCGTCTTTCTGGCGATGGCGATGACGGCGATTGGACTGCCGCTCCTGTGCGTCTTCATCTCGGAATTTTTGGCGATGCGCGGCGCGTTCGAGGCGAACCCTTGGTGGGCGGGTTGGGCCGCGCTCGGCATCATCCTCAACGCGGGCTACATGCTCTGGCTCTATCAGCGCATGTTCTTCGGCAACATAGACAACCCCAAGAACGAGAACCTGAGCGACATGAAGGGGCGCGAGTGGGCCTACATGCTGCCGCTCGTCGTCCTCTCGCTCTGGATCGGCGTCTATCCGAAGCCCTTCATCGAATACATTCAGCGGCCCGTCAACGCCGTCGTCCGCCACGTCCGGCCCGACTATCCTGCGCCCGTCGTCGCACCGACGACCGCCACGCAGACGCCCGACCGCGCGGAAAAATAAAAGATAATAGATGTCAGATGCCGGATGGTCAGTCAAAACAAAATCCGGCGCATGACATCTGACCTCCGACATCCGACCTCTTGCAGCTTATGTTCTTACTTCAAGCCAACACGACAACTCTCTTCAACGTCGGCGACCTGCAACTGATCGCGCCGGAGTTGATTCTGACGGCGTGCGCCTGCGTCGCGCTCGTGATGGAAGTGATGCTCCCGTACAAGCGCAGCCGGATGACGGGCTACTTCGCCTTAGTCGGCATCCTGCTCGCCGCCGTCTCGCTCGTCGTGCAGGGCTGGACGTTTCTCGTCTCGCCCTCGGAAGCGTCCGTGTTGAGCGGCTTCTACGGGATGCTGCGGATAGACGGTTTCGCCGTCGTCTTCAAACTCATCTTCCTGCTCGCCGCCGCGCTCACCGTCGCCATTTCGTTGCGCTATCTCGACATCGAAGGCGAGCAGCGCGGCGAGTATTACGCGCTCGTTCTTTTCGCCACGACGGGGATGATGTTTCTGTCGTCGGGCTACGACCTCATCGTGCTCTACATCAGCCTTGAGTTGATGGCCCTGACCTTCTACGTGCTCGTCGCCTACACCAAACGCGAGCGACGCTCGAACGAAGCGGGCATGAAATATTTTCTGTTGGGCGCGTTCTCGTCAGGCATTCTGCTCTACGGGATGTCTCTACTCTACGGCGTCGCCGGTTCGACGAATCTAGGCGACATCGCGCAGAGCGTCAGCGCGTCAATCGAGGGCGCGGACGCGCCGCTCCGACCGTTGCTGCTGCTCGGCATGATTGCGCTCGCCGCCGGTCTGTTCTTCAAGATCGCCGCCGTGCCTTTTCACATGTGGGCCCCCGACGCTTACGAAGGCGCGCCGACATCCGTCACGGCCTTTCTCTCGACGGGTTCGAAGGCCGCCAGTTTCGCGCTCTACGCGCGCATCTTCGCTGACGCGCTCGGCTCCATGCGCGTCGAATGGGCTCCGCTGCTCGCCATCGTTGCGGCCATCACGATTCTCGTCGGCAACTGGGCCGCCGTCACGCAGACCAACTCGAAACGCCTGCTCGCCTATTCCTCCATCTCGAACGCCGGTTATCTCCTGCTCGGCCTCATCGCCGGAAACTCCTACGGCTACACGGGCCTCGCGCTCTATCTGCTCGTCTATACCCTGATGAACATCGGAGCGTTCGGCGTGATCATCTCTCTGCGGCGGCGCGGCATCATCGGCGACGACGTGGAGGACTTCACCGGACTCGGCATGAAAGCGCCGGGGATGGCCCTGATGATGGCCGTCTTCATGCTGTCGCTCGGCGGACTGCCTTTGACGGGCGGCTTTATCGGCAAGTGGTTCCTCTTCGGCGGGCTCATTCAGCGCGGCGACGCGGAAGGGCGCAGTTGGTACTACTGGCTCGTCGCGTGGGCCGCGCTCAACACGGTCGTCTCCTTCTACTATTACGTGCGTTTCATCCGCGCGATGTATCTCGGCGACCGCATCCTCGAACAGCGACCGCTCTCGCTCTCGCCATCGCTCAAGGTCGCGCTCATTGTCTGCGTCGTCGGCGTCCTCGCCATCGGCATCTACCCGCAGCCCTTCATCCGCATGACCGAATCACTCGTCTCGACTCTCAACGCCGCCGGTGCGCTCGCCTTACGTTGAAGCAGGGGGCAGATGCCAGAGAAGACGTTTGAAAAAAAGTTGATTTAAAAACCCGGCTCGCGTCTGAAAGAACCGGACGAGTGGCATCTGACCTCCGCTCTCGATTCTCCGCCTGTTCCCGTCTCGAAAATAAATTCCCGCCCGCGTCAATCTCCTGATTCATTTGCGCCGTCGTTTACGCGTTAGATAAATGACGGGCCGATTTAGAGACCTTCCGCCGCGCGCCCGCCGCTATCCGATTTTTTATCATTTCGACTCCCTTGCGAGTCCTGACACTTCGTTAAACAGGAGACCCCATGAAACACTCAGGAATCTTTTCTAAATCGCTCTCTTTCTTCGCGCTGCTGGCGACGCTCGCGCTGCCCTTCGCCAACGCATTCGCCGTCGGTAATCAAACGCGACCGCTCGGCGACTCGAATATTTTCGCGCGCGTCCCTGCGCCCGGTTTTCCCGAAGGCATCGCAATCAACGGCGACCGCGTTTACGTCTCCGGCCCGGCCACCTTCGGCAACTTTCAGCCCTCCAAAGTTCTCGCATACGACATCAACACCGGCGCGCTCGTGCAAGAGTATCCCATCCAGAATCAGAACTTCACGCAGCAGCACGCGCTCTCCGCCTGCGCCTTCGGCAAGAAAGACATGCTCTACGTGGTTGACACGCAGCAGGGCATCATCCGCTTCGACGTTGACGGCGTGAACAACCCGCAGCAGGTTTACGCTACCCCCGTTCCCGATCTGCCGACCTGTTCGTCCGTCGCGGCGGGCACGCCCTGTTCGCCGACCGCGATTGACCAGACGCCGCTGCCGAACGACATCGTCTTCGACAAAGACGGCAACCTCTATCTCTCCGATTCGATGCAGGCGACCATCTGGCGCATCCCTGCGGGCGGCGGCCAGCCGCAAATCTGGTTTCAGAGCGCGGCCTTCGATACGCCCTTCGGCCCGAACGGCCTGCGCGTTGACCCCACGGGCGAGAAGCTTTATATCGCCGTCACCTTCGGCTTCTTCGGCGACGGCTACATCTACACGCTCCCGCTCGTCAGTCAGCCCGCCGCATCGAGCCTCGCCGTCTTTCATCAATACAACGCGGGCGAGGGGCCGGACGGGCTGGCCTTCGGCAAGTCGAACAAACTCTACGTGGCCTGCGCCGGTTCAAACCAAATCTCCGTGCTGCGTCCCGACGGGACGGAGGAAGCGCGCTACTCCGGCCCCGCGCAGAACCCCTCGAACCCCGCGCAGCCGCTCCCGTGGGCGAACCCCGCCAACATCGCCTTCAACGATAAAACGCGTTCGCTGCTTGTGACCAACCATGCCATCTTCTTCCCCAACCCGACCGACTTCGCCGCCGTCTTCGATGTCTTCGTTGACGACAAGGCCGACCATCTCGCGCGCCCGAATATTCGTTAAGAGCAGTTCGGGCCGGATAACATTTGCAGGGGCAAGACTTCGCCCCGCGCATTCATTCTTCATCAGGAATGAACGCGCGGGGCGAAGTCTTACTGCTATGATTTTTCGGCGGCGGCGTCGGCGAAGCGAGCGTTGAGGCTGGCTCGCCGGACGTGTTAAGGTTTGGCGAAGTTCAGAATTTTGGCATCATTTGGGCATCATCGTAGGATGAACACTTCGGCGCACGCGCTCGACGTGTTCTCAGTTTCCGGCATGTGGGTCTTCTATCTTCTCGCCGCGTTGGTTCTGTGGCAGAGCATCGTCTCGCTCGTCGGCGGCTGGCGTTATCTCGCGTACGTGCGGCGCGAGTTGAACGCCAAGCGGTCGCTCTTTATGCCGCACGCATCGGTCATCGTGCCGTGTCGCGGGCTCGAACAGGGCTTGCGCTGGAACATCGGCGCACTCTTCAACCAGCATTATCCCAGATACGAAATCATCTTCGTCCTCGACCGTGCGGACGACCCCGCGCTCGGCGTCATCCGCGAAATGAGTCAGGAGTTTGCGGAACGAACGGTAGCGACGATGCGCGTCGTCGTCGCCGGGCGCGCGCGCGACTGCGGGCAGAAGGTGCACAATCTACGCGCGGGCGTCGGCGAGGCGGACGCGTCGAGCGAAGTCTTCGTCTTTGTTGACACCGACGCCCGCCCGCGTCCCGACTGGCTGCGCTCGCTCGTCGCGCCGCTCGGCGACGAGCGCATCGGAGCGGCGACGGGCTATCGCTGGTTCGCGCCCGCCTACGGCGGCCTCGCCTCACACCTGCGCTCCGTCTGGAACGCTTCGATTGCCTCCGCGCTCGGCCCGCGCGCCGACCGCAACTTCTGTTGGGGAGGCTCGACCGCCATCCGCCGCCGGACTTTCGCCGAACTCGACATGCTCGACGAATGGCGCGGCACGCTCTCCGACGATTTCGCACTCACGCGCGCCCTGCAACGCCGTAAACTTCCAATCTATTTCGTCCCCAACTGCCTGACCGGCTCACACGAAGATTGCAACTTCCGGGAGTTGGTCGAGTTCACGACGCGGCAGTTGAAGATCACGCGCGTCTATGCGCCGCACCTGTGGGCCATCGTGCTCGTCTCGAATCTGCTCTGGTCAAGCGTCTTCTACGGCGGACTCGCGCTCGCCGCCACGCGCGCCGCGCTCGGCCTCTCCTTCGAGTGGGTGCTCGCGCTCGTCGCGGCCATCTACATGCTCGGCATCTGGAAAGCCTTCTTTCGCCTGTGCGCCGTCGCGCTCCCGCTCGAACACCTTCACGGCCAACTCCGCGCGGGCGCGTCCTTTCATCTCTTCGGCTGGCCGCTCACGTCTCTGCTCTACGTCTACAACGCGCTCGCCGCCGCCCTTTCGCGCCGTCTGACGTGGCGCGGCATCACCTATGAATTGAAATCGCCGAAGGAAACTGTCATCATCTCCGGCATCTCGCCGGACGAAGCGACAAACGACGCAACGACCACGACTGCGGCGGAGCTACCGAAAGAACAGACGCGACATGTCTCATAAAGCCGTCAAGCTATACCAACTGCTCCGCTCGACCGCGCGCGAGCGTCGTCTCGGCACGGTCATCTTCTTCATCACCTCGCGCTGCAACGCCAAGTGCGAGACCTGTTTCTATCATGAAGAACTGAACCGCCCCGGCGACCTCACCTTCGCGCAGATCGAAAAAGTCTCGCGCACGATGCCAGCCATCACAGACCTCTGGCTCTCCGGCGGCGAGCCGACGCTGCGCCACGACGCCTCCGACATCGTTGACCTCTTCGTCCGCAACAACGGCGTCCGTCGTCTCATCATTCCGACCAACGGGCTGATAAAGGCGCGCGCCTTCGAGATTGTCGAACGCGCGCTTGCGACGCACGCGCATCTCGACCTCTATCTCAACGTCGCGCTCGACGGCTATGGGCAGACGCACGACCGGATTCGCGGCGTCCCCGGCAACTGGGAGCGGACGCTCGATTGCATCAGTTCGCTTCATTCGCTCAAAGAGCGTTTCGGCGCGCGCTTTCGCCTCAACGTCAACACGGTGGTCTGCGCGGAAAACTACCGGGAGATCGAACGACTCGCGGGCTTCATGTGGGAGAACTACCGTCTCGACGGTCAATACTTCAACAT
>DATLMV010000281.1:0-13690 GCA_035537095.1 Pyrinomonadaceae bacterium | reverse complement strand
GATGTGAAGGGCGTGGTTAGTTGGGAGTCAATTGGCAGACGACTGGCGGCCGGGGACAGGGAGGAGACCGTTACCAGATTCATGGTTCCGCACCACGAACTGAGCGCGGACATTTCGCTCTTTGCCGCCATCGGCCGCATCGTTGAGCACGACTACGTGTTGATTCGTGACCATCAGAAGAAGATTACCGGCATTGTCACTACCAGCGACCTGAGTCTTCAGTTTCACCAACTAGGCGAGCCTTTCCTGCTCCTTGGAGAAATAGAAAACCACATCCGGCGACTGGTCGGCGGTAAATTCACTCAGGAGGAGCTTACAGCCAATCGCGACCCCGCGGATGCTGGTCGCGAGGTTTCGAGTGTTAGCGACCTGACGTTTGGCGAGTATGTGTGGCTTTTACAAAACCCCGACAACTGGGAGCGCCTAGACATCTTTATCGATCGTGGAGTGTTCATTGGACAGCTCGACAAAATCCGGCTCATCCGAAACGACGTGATGCACTTCGACCCGGATGGTCTCTCGCCTTCAGACCTCGAAACACTTCGCAGCTTCGTCCTCTTCCTCCAAAGGCTGAAGGAACTCACGGATAATAAACATTGAATGCTGGCAGCTACGCAAAGGCACGGGTGATTGCTTTATGAGCAGCAGGGACAAGTGCAAAAATTTCGCCGACCTTACCGCCTCAGAGCGGGAGACCGACCCCGAGCCATCCTCACCCTAGCCGCTGGCCGCTACGGCACTTGGTCTCCAAAATCACATCTTTGAGACAATCTTTATTGTCCGTGGACAGACTTTATTGTTCAGGGACAAACTTTATTGTCCGTAATCACAACTCGCGTTAATTAGAACAACTCAAATTTAATTGTCAGGTACTTCTTCGGGTTCTGTCGGAAGTCGTAAATGAGTTTGACGGTTTCGGCGGATAGCTGGTTGACGTTGGAGTAGAGTTGTTCGTCGGTGAGGAGTTTGCCGGCGGTGCCTTCGCCGCGTTGGACTCCGGCGATGACGTTGTCTATGCGCTCGGCGGCGGTGTTGAAGCGGGCGATGGCGGCGCGTGCGTCGTTGTAGACGGCGTCGTCGGTGAGGAGTTTGCCGGCCGTGCCGCGACCGGCGCGCAGGTCCGAGACGATGACGTTGATTTCGTCGACCGAGCGGTTGAGGCGCGAGATCGTCGCGCGCGCTTCGTTGTAGACGGCGTCGTCGGTAAGGAGTTTGCCGGCCGTGCCGCGACCCGCGCGCAGGTCTTCGGCGATTGATTGGAGAGAGTTGCTGGTGGCCGTGAGACTGTTGTAGAGGGCCGGGTCGTTGACGAAGCGCCCGGCAGAACCCTCGCCGGATTGAATCAGGCGGATGAGCGAGTTAGTGTCGCGGATGGTGGAATTGAGGTTGTTGTAGAACTGCTCGTCGTTGACGAAGCGGCCGAAGGAGCCTTCGCCCCGGTTGATTTTCTCGGAGATGTCTGTGAACTGCACGGAGAGTAGTTTGAGTTGCTGCATCAGGTCGTTGCCGGAGGTCGTGAGCGCCTCCATCGAGCCTGCCTGCTTGCCCAACTGCAACATGTCTCCCTCTTTGATCGGCTGGCCGACGGCGCTGCCGGGCGCGACGTTGATGACCTTTTCGGAGCCGAGCAGGTTGGGCGAGCCGAGTTGCGCGGAGGAATCAGAGCGGATCAGGTCGGTCGCCGCTTTGCCGTCTATCTCGCGGTCAATCGAGAGCATCGCCTCGATTTTCTCCAGAGGGTTGTCGCTCGGCGGAAGGAGTCGCACGTCGTCGACTTTGCCGATGCGGACGCCGGCGAGCCGCACTTCGGAGCCGCGCCGCAGGCCGTCGGCGCTGGCGAAGCGCGCCCTGACGTGCAGTCGCTTCGTGAAAGGCGAGAAGTCGCCCGAGGCGTTCAGGATGAGAAAGATGAATACGGCGATGGCGCCGACGACGAGAAGGCCGACGCGCAACTCACGCAGTCCGATGGTCTTTTTAACTGGAGGCATAAATTAATCACAGGGAGGAAGGCGGAAACGTTGAAGAATGAAGCGAACGTCGTCGCCCTTCTTCACTTCACGCTTTCAGTCTTCACCCTTTCTCCTTCTCCGCTGATAAAGCCGTGAATGTACGGGTCTTCAACTTTGCGCAGTTCTTCGTCCGTGCCGCTGAAAATGACGTTCCCGCCGCGCAGCATCAGAATTTTGGTGTTGACGAGGCAGAGCCGTTCGCCCTCCCGCTCGAAGACGATCTCGCCCGCGTCGTCCACCACGGCGTACTCCGAGGTGATGTACTCGACGTTGTTCATTTCGTGCGTGACGAACATCGAGGAGACGTCTTCGAGGTCGCGCAGCTTGATGGCGAGTTCGCAGATGGTGCGCGCCGTGGGCGGGTCGAGACCGGCGGTCGGTTCGTCGAACATGACGATCTTCGGGCCGCCGACAAGCGCGCGCGCGATGCCGACGCGACGGCGCATGCCGCCCGAAAGCTCAATCGGCATCTTGTCAATCGCGTCTTCGAGGTTGACGAAGCGGAGCATGCGTCGCACCTCCTGTTCGACCTCGTTCTCGGGCACGCCCTGCTCGTGCAATCGGTAGGCGACGTTGTCGTAAACCGACAGCGAATCGAAGAGCGCACCCTCTTGAAAGATCATGCCGATCTTTTTGCGCACGCTCATCATCTGCGCCTCGTTGTAGTCGGTGATGTCTTCGCCGTCGACGAGAATGCGTCCCGCGTCGGGTTTCAAGAGTCCGAGCACGAGCTTGATGGTGGTGGACTTGCCGCCGCCCGAGCCGCCGAGGATGATCTTGGTCTCGCCGCGGTTGACCTTGAAGCTCAGGCCGTCGAGCACCTTCAGGTCGTCGAAGGACAGGTGGACGTCGCGGAACTCGATGGCGGGAATGGCGCGCTCGCTGTCGTCCACTTCGGCGAAAGTAGACTCGGCGGCAGCGTCGCTGATGGCGCCTTCATTCGCGGCCTCCGCGTCGGGCCGTCGGACATCAACATCTGTGGAAGCCATAAAACGTTCGTCGTCTCAAGAAGTAGGCACGCCTAGAATAACCTGAAGCGCCTGCGTGATAAAGTAGTCCGCGACGATAATAAGTATCGAGGTCGAGACGACCGACGTGGTCGTCGAGCGCCCGACGCCGACCGTGCCGCCTTCCGTCTTTAATCCCTGGCGACACGCCACCGCCCCGATGATGAGCGCGAAGCAGCCGGATTTGAGAAAGCCGCCGAAGATGTCGCTCGTCGTCAACCCTTCCCACACCGCCGCCATGAAGTTGCCGGAAGTGATGTCGAAAAGCTGCGTCGAAACAGTCCAGCCGCCGAGGATGCCGACGGCGTCGGCAATCAGAGTGAGCAGCGGCAGCGTGACTAAAAGCGCGATCAGCCGCGGGGCGACCAGTTTCCTGACCGGGTCTGTGCCGAGCGCGCGCATCGCGTCAATCTGTTGCGAGACGACCATCGAGCCGAGTTCGGCGGCGATGGCCGAGGCGACGCGCCCGGCCACCATCAACCCGCTCAGAACCGGCCCCAGTTCGCGCACGAGCGCCGTCGCGACCAGTCGTCCCGTCTGATCCTGCGCGCCGTAGTATTTAAGCGTCGGGTAGGTCTGTAGTGCGAGCACGCCGCCCGTGAAAAATCCCGTGAGGAGAATTATCGTCAGAGAACCGACGCCGATTACGTCCATCTGCGCGATGGTTTCGTTGATGTATGTGGGGCGGCGGAAAAGCCTGCCCGCGGCGCGCGCCGCGAGCAGAGTAGTCTCCTGTACCTCTAGCAGGCCGCGCAGGAAAATGTTCATGTAGTGATTCGAAAAAGAAACATGCCCGCCGGGCGAGAGATAGGCCGCCGGGCGATTTCTCTCAGGCCACAATTCGAGCCGACGCCCGAGACACTCGACGTTGCCACAACGCTCACTGAAAAATTACAGATTGCAGACGGCCGGAGCAAGCAGGCTATGATGCGCAAAAAAAGGCGGGTGCGTCAAGGGATAATAAGGTGCGGGGTGATATTCCAGAGCGCGTGTTCGAGAGTCCGTAGTCGAAAGCCTACGGTTTCAAAGCGCCGGACTCTCGACCTGCTTTAACTTACCGCGCGTCGTCCGTCGCTCGCGAACGCTTCAAGGCTGTCGGCGAAAGCCGCCGCGGCGACGCTCGCGCGGCGCGCGAAACGGACGGGAATCTCTCTGCTCGTCGGCGGGCGCGTCCGGTCGCTCTTTCAAATCATCGTCCGGGGCATCATCTTGAGGCGTCCGGCGTGCGTCCCCGCCGAACCGCTTTTCCAGACGTTGCCTGAAACGCGCGCGCTGGCGCAACTCGCGGAAGGATTGAAGCTGTTCGGGAGACAGGACGCGGCGCACACGGAGTTCGGTACGGGCGCGCAGGCGCACGAGCGCCGCCTGCGCCTCGGCCACTTCGCGCATGTGACGTTCAATCAACGCTTCGTCCAGACTGTCGGAATAAATCGCTTCGTCGAGCGCGCGGCGCGCGAGGTTCAGACGACGCATCAGCGTCCGCGCTTCCGGTTCGCTCTGCCTGCGTATTTCGCGCATCTGCGCCAACTGCTCGGGCGACAGGTTTAGTTGCAGAAGCAGATTGCTCCCGTCGCGCCTCGCGCGCCGCGCGTCCTGCGCCCCACGCTCCTCCTGCTGCCGTCGCGTCGTCGAATCCTGCCGCCCATCGTCCTGCGCATTCGCCTGCGGCGCGAAAGAGAAGAGAAGCAGCGACAGCAGCGCAAGCCCTCGGGCGAAAAACGCCGGAGACTCGCCGTCACAGACCATTGTCTTCAAAATCCTCATATTGAAAACCCGGCTCACGCGTTAAAGAAAAACGCCTCTTAGTTCACTTCGCCCAGAATATCGGACAGGCGCGGCAAGTTGTCCTCGTCTGCAAGATAGCGTTGATTGCGCGGCGACGGTACGGGCACGGTTTGCTTGCGGCGCGCCTGACGCGCGGGCGCGACGGACGCCTCCTGCAAACGCGGCGCGGCCCTCTTCGAAACATTCGTCGTCGTCAACGTCTCCGAATCCTGCTTCTCTCTTAATTCACGTCGCGCGCGCTCTGCCGCCAGTTCCGCTTTGACCCGTTCGGCGACGATGGCGTCAATTTCCGTGGAAGCAGGGGCGGACGGCGTCGGAACCTCGACGCGCTCCCTGACTACGCGCTCGCCGACGCCCGTCTGGAAAGCAATACCGTTCGCATCCCAACGAATCTCCGTGCGCGCCAGAGTGAGCGACGCCAGCGCGCAAATCAGGAGCGACGCCGCCAGAGCGCCCGCACGCAACCACAGCGGCGAGAGCGCGAAAAACTCGCGCAGGGCCGCCGACGCCGAGCGCTTCCGTCCCGCCGCGTGTCTAGAGACGGCGACGGGCGGCGCGACGGCTTTGTCTTGAGCAAGCGAGGGCGTGAAAGCGAGCGCCTCCGCGCGCCACGCGCCGACGGCTTCGCGAACTCCGCCGAATGCTTCGAACTCTTCGCGGCAGACGGCGCACTCGCTCAAGTGGCTGCGGAAAATCCCGGCGTCTTCGGGGCCGGCTTCGCCGTACATGTACGCGACGAGGTCTTCGCCGCGTTCGCACTTTTGCGCGCGCGCCGCATCGACGCGCTCCGCGCCGTTCATCTTCTCGTTCATCTCGGGGCAACCTCCGTGCTGTATTTACCGAGCCGCAGGCGTAACTGTTTGAGCGCCGTGTAGAGACGGCTCTTGACCGTGCTCAGAGGCACCTGGAGCGCGTCGGCAATCTCCTGAAAAGTCAATTCTTCAAACTCCTTCATCACGATCACTTCGCGCAACTCCTCGGGCAACGCGGCGACGGCCCTTCTCACCGATTCCGTCAACTCACGGCTTTCCGCCGAGCGCGCGGGCGACGCGTGCACAGGCGCCGCGAGGTGTTGCTCGCCCGCCGCGCCGGTTTCGTCGTCCATCCCGGTTTCGGCGCGCGAACGCGTGCGCCTCTGGCGCGTGATGCACTGGTTGACGGCGATGCGGTGCAGCCACGAAGAGACTTTGGCCTCGCCGCGAAAGCCGCGCAGATTGCGGAAGGCCGCGAGAAACGTCTCCTGCGTCGCGTCGCGCGCGTCGTCGGCGCTGCCGAGCATCCCGTAGGAGAGCGCAAAGATGCGCCGCTCCCAACGGCACACGATCTCGCCGAAAGCTTCGGGGTCGCCCGCCAGAGCGCGCTTCACGATCTGCTCGTCGCTCGTCGCCGTCACCATCCCCTCATCATAAGGCACACCGAGGAACGTCTGAAATCTTTCGGAGCGCCTTGATACAGCCCGCGCTCAAGTGTTTAGACGCCGCGACCGTTTCGACGGTCTATAAAATATCAAGCCTTCAAGGCTTTGCACGCAAGGTCTGATTTACTCGAAAACTCTTGGTTTCGCCGGAAAAATCGCCCGGAGTTCATACTTCTCAGGCAAAGCCCGAATGATTCGAATAAAAACAGACACCCGAATCCGACAAGAGTACATCTAAGTGACAATCATCGTCTCTTTTGACCTCCTTCCAGTCTCCGGAGGAGTGTTCAACAGACAAAAGCATGGGGACAGGTAATATCTCTGGAGGGGTGAAATGAAGAAAGCTCTCTCACTAAGTCTTTGCCTGATGATATGCACATTCACTGCCAGCGCCCAGAAACGCGCCGCCCGCCAACCCACGCATGGCGGCACACCGCCAAGGGCGAGTAAACCGCCCACACACGGAGGCAGTCCGTACGGTGGCTCGTTTTACGTACGCAAGCCCAGTACCGGCGGTACTCCATATACGCCGCCGAGGCCGTCTAGGCAACCGTCCCATGGCGGCACTCCGCCAACACCGCCGAGGACGGTTAAACAACCCACACATGGTGGTACTCCGTACCGCGTCCCGCCGCGCGAAAGTAAGCGACCCTTGCGGGGGCGATACTGAGTTTTACGCAGAGAGGTCTGCCGGAATACTCACTCGAAATCCCAATTTTCGGACAAGGCCGGTTTCTGAAACCGGCTTTGCCCCGGAGTCCGCCCGCCCGAGAACCTACTCGCGAACCTCACCCGGAGAAGGCCGTTCGACGTAGCTTTTGCTTGTAGTATCAACAAGTTAAAGTTTATTAAACTGTTGACAGGCCGCCGCCCGAAACGTACTATGGTTGAGAGCGTGCGTGGCGGGAAAGAGCCGCGCACGCGTGCCGCTGCAACTACCTTTCGCCTGCCTTTAATTTTACCCTTTTCGCTTTAAAACCTCTTCGCCAATGTTTGAAAGATTCAAGCGGCTGCGCCTGCTCTACATCGTCCTCGGGATGCTCCTCGTGGTCGGCCTCGTGCCGCTCGGGATGGCGGGCTGGATGCTCTCAGGCCGCAGCGCCGACGAATTGCGCTCGGTCGAAGGTCGCTACCAGGCGCAACTCGTGCAGGACAAGGCGCGCCAAATCGAACTCTACGGGCAGCGTTACCGCGACGTGGTGACGGGCCTTGCGCGCGCTTTCGAACTGACGGGCGGCGTGCGCGCGCTCGTCGAAGCGGGAAGCGACAGCCGCCTGCAAAAGGCGGTCGAAGACGACCAGAATTTGATTGCGCTCGCCATCATGCCGGTGGCCGGCAATCCGCACATGGCCTACAAGCCCGACGCCATCGCGCGCGACGAAGTCAACGCCCGCGTCAACGAAACTCTCGCGCGCATGTCGGAGCGCGGACTGATTATCAGCGACCCGCACGTCATTCGTTCGAGTCAGGAGATGGGCCTGACGGTGGCCGCGCCCGTGATGGGCGGAAGCGACGGAACGGAAGTCATCGCCGCCGTCGTCGCCATCGTCTCGTTCCGCGAAGTGTTCGCCGCCGTGCAGCAGCAGGTCTCGATGAGCGAGAGCGAACTGCTCGAACGCGGCCTGCCGGTCATCTTCGTCGTCAACAGGGACGGGCGCGCGGTGGCGCACCCGGACGCGCGCGTCGCTTTCGCCGAACGCACGATGCTCGACCTCAAGGTCGTGCAGGAGTGGATCGCGTCGGGCAGGCAGGTCAAGTCAGCGCTCGCGCCCTTCACGGCGGAGCGCGACGGGCGCGAGGTCAAGATGCTCGGCGCGTATGCGACGGCGAGGCTCGACGAAGATGCGCGCCTCGGCGTCATCGCCATTCAGGATGAGCGCGCCGCGCTGCAATCGGTCGCCGTGATGCGCCGCCAGACTTTTTTCATCAGTCTTCTGGCGGCCACCTTCGCGCTGCTCATCGGCTTCCTCTTCGCCAAACAATTGACGCGGCCCGTGCACGAACTGGCCGAAGGCGCGCATCGCATCGCGGGCGGCGACTTTTCGCAGCGCATCGACGTTCGAAGCCGCACGGAGTTGGGCGACCTCGGAAAATCCTTCAACCGGATGACCGATCAACTCGAACACTACATCGAGGATTTGCGCCGCGCGGCCGACGAAAATCGCCAGCTATTTCTCGGCACGGTCAAGGCTCTGGCCGCCGCCATCGACGGCAAAGACCCTTACACGCGCGGCCATTCCGAGCGCGTCGCGCGCTTCTCCATCGCCATCGGCGAAAGACTCGACTTGCCGGACGACGAACTGGAAAAGCTTCGCATCAGCGCCCTTCTGCACGACGTTGGAAAGATTTCCATTGACGACGCGATTTTGAAGAAGCCCGCCGCGCTCACGGACGAAGAATACGAGATTATGAAGCAGCATCCGCAGAAGGGCTTCAAAATCATGTCGCAGATTCCGGCGATGCGCGACTTCCTGCCCGGCATGTACATGCATCACGAAATGATGGACGGGCGCGGCTACCCGCAGGGACTGAGCGGAGACGAAATCCCGACGCAGGCGCGCATCGTCTCGGTCGCAGACACTTTCGACGCGATGACGACGGACAGGCCCTACCAGCGCGGCATGAAAATCGAAGAGGCGCTCGAACGCATCAAGACTTTCGTCGGCACGCGCTACGACAAACGCGTGGTCGCGGCGCTCGTCGAAGCGTGCGAGTCCGGCCAGATAACGCCGGGCCGCGTCCGTCTCTCGCGTCGCGCCAAAGAACTCGCCAACCCGAGCGCCTCGAAACTTCCCGCCGCCGCGCCGCCCGCTCCCGTCGCCGGGCAGACGCCGACCCTGTAAATCTTATTCTTCGTAAAGCTCTATCCTTCAGTACAAAAAAACGCCCCGTCGTAATCAACTCTTAATCGACAACGCTTTTGACGTTTGACGGCCGCCCGCGTCCCTCGCGTTTGCGTGATACGCAGGCGACGGGACGCGCGTCTCTCTGTGCCCGACCGCATTGGGAACAGGCTCGGAAGCAAGCGACGGTTGCGGCTATTTTCTGTTTTCGGGCGACTCCGGCGGTCGAAATCCGGCTTTTGTTTTTGTCGCGGCGCGGCAGATGCGTCTATAATTGCTGACTTTGAATCAAACCTGAATTAGCAAGGGCATTCATCTATCAAATGGCTCTTTTCTGGAGACGCAAAAAAGAAGATCGCTACATCACGCTCGGCCTCAACGAACCGGCCGCGAAACCCGACGCGAAAGACGCCGCCGGGGCAGACAAGGGCGCGAGCCTCGAAACTCCGGCCGGGGCGTCGGAGGCCGGAAGCTCTGCGGCAACAACGCCCGTCACGCCGCCCGCGCTCGAACCCGTCCCGACCGGCGCGCAGCCGACGCCTCCGCCCGCGCAGGAGACCGGCTTAACCGACGCCGCGAAAAAAGAGGTCATCGAAAGCCCGCGACCCGTTCCGCCCGCGCCGACGAAACCCGCCGCGCGTGAAACGGACGAGCGCGAGGGGCAGAGAATTGACAGAGCGGCGACACCTCCGACGCCAGCGCAGGCGCGGCCCGCGACGCCTTCGCGCTCTCCGTTCTCGACCTCGATCCTCGGCCTCGACCGTTCGATGGAAGAGTTGCAGGCGGAAGAGGCGGCGCTCGAACAGGCTTTCGCGAACCGTTTCCGCCGCGCCGTCTCGGCCACGCGCGAATCCCTGTCGGAGAAAATAGACACGGTCTTTCAGGGTCGCAAGCAGATCGACGCCGAACTGCTCGACGAACTCGAAGAGGCGCTCATCGCCGCAGACATCGGCGTGGAGACGACCGTCTCGATTCTCGACACCGTCAGGCGCGGCGTCACGCGCAAAGAGATAAACGACATCGCAGCGCTCAAGGCGGCGATTAAAAACCAACTGCTCTCAATCCTGAAAGAGTCTGCGCGGGAAGGCGTCGAATCCGAGGCGAGCGTGCCCGAAGACGTCACGCCCTACGTCATCATGGTCGTCGGCGTCAACGGCGTCGGCAAGACGACGACCATCGGCAAACTCGCACAGCGCATCAAGGCCGACGGTAACGACGTGCTCATCTGCGCGGCCGACACCTTCCGCGCCGCCGCCTCCGACCAACTCGCCATCTGGGCCGAGCGCACGGGCGTCCCGCTCATCCAGCAGAAGCAGGGAACCGACCCGGCGGCCGTGCTCTTCGACGCTTTGAAGGCCGCGAAGGCTCGCAACTCGGACGTGCTCATCGTCGACACGGCCGGGCGGCTCCACAACAAGTCGAATTTGATGGCCGAACTCGAAAAGATGAAGCGCATCGCGGGCCGAGAGGTCTCCGGCGCTCCGCACGAGACGCTTCTCGTGGTGGACGCTGTGACGGGCCAGAACGGGCTTGAGCAGGCACGCCAGTTTTTGAAGGTCGCGGGCGTGACCGGCATCGTCCTGACCAAACTCGACGGCACGGCGAAAGGCGGCATCGCCGTCGCCATCGCCAGAGAATTGCGGCTGCCGATTCGTTACGCCGGAATCGGCGAGAAGGTCGACGACCTCGTCGTTTTCGATTCCGAGCAGTACGTCAATTCACTCTTCGAGTAAGTCTCAGAGTCCGAGGTCTGAAAGTCTAAAGTCATTAAAACGGTCAAGCCGTCAAACAATCATGTTGCGCTCCTGAATTGATGCTCGATAAAACGAACTCTGAATTAAACATCTTGACTTCAGACTCCGGACTCCAGACTCCAGACTTCGACCGGCGCATGACGGCGCGCTCGCTCGAACTGGCGGCGCGCGGGCGCGGGCAGGTCAGTCCCGGCCCGCTCGTCGGCTGCGTAATTTCCGGCCGCGGCGGCGAAATCATCGGCGAAGGCTTCTATCTCTACGAGCGCATAAAGCACGCCGAGACGCTCGCGCTTGAGCAGGCTGGCGAGCGTGCGCACGGCGCGACGGCTTACGTCTCTCTTGAGCCGCACGCGCACACTGGACGCACGCCGCCGTGCACGGTGGCGCTCATCAACGCGGGCATCAAACGCGTCGTCGCGCCGATTGAAGACCCGAACCCCCTCGTGTCGGGGAAAGGCTTCGCGCATCTGCGCGACGCGGGCGTCGAAGTCTCGACGGGCTTGTTGGCCGACGAAGCGACGCGGCTCAACGAAAAGTACGTCCACGCGCTTCGACACCGGCGCCCCTTCGTGCACCTCAAACTGGCCTGCTCGCTCGACGGGCGAATCGCCACGCGCAACGGCGACGCGCGCTGGATTACGGGCGACGAGTCACGCGCGCGCGTGCATCTTCTGCGTCACGATTCGGACGCGATTCTCGTCGGCGGTGGAACGGCCGCCGCGGATGACCCGCTCTTGACGGACAGGAGCGGCCTGCCGCGCCGCCGCCCGCTCGTGCGCGTCGTGCTCGACGGGCGACTGCAACTCTCCGCACGCTCGAAGCTCGCGCAGACGGCGCGCCAGTGGCCCGTCGTCGTCTTCACTTCCGCACAGGCGGATGCGCGAAAAATCGCGGCGCTCGAAGAATGCGGCGTCGAGGTTTTGCGCGACGGCGAAGGCGGAAGAAACCTCGGCTCTTTGCTTTACGAATTGAATCGCCGCACGATTCAAAGCGTCCTTGTCGAAGGCGGGGCGGGGGTCGCGGGCGCGTTCCTCTCCGCCGGTCTCGTCAGCAAGGCGAGTTTCTTCATCGCGCCCGTAATCATCGGCGGAGACGCTAAAGCGGCCGTCGGCGGAGCGGGCGCGGCCACCATCGGCGAGGCATTGAAACTCGAAGACGTTGAAATCACGCGTCACGGAAATGATGTGGAAGTCACAGGCTACCCGAAGTCTTGAACGTTGACGGATGACGAGAAAAAAGCTTTCGTCCGGTCAGTCTTGACTCGTCCGGCAACTCGTCGCCTGTCGCCCGTCGCTTGCCGACTGTCGCAGTCTCTATGAATTTACCGCGCGCGAAAAAGAGTTTCGGGCAGAACTTTCTGGTTGACGAGGGAGTGGTCGGGCGCATCGTTCGCGCTCTCGACGCGCGCGACGATGAAACGATTATCGAGATCGGCGCGGGGCGCGGAGCTTTAACGGAGCACCTGTTGGAGCACGCGGGCAGGCTCGTCGCCATCGAGTTAGACCGCAATCTCGTTCCCTTCCTGCGCGAGCGGTTTGGGAATCGAGGGAATTTCACGCTCGTCGCCGCCGACGCGCTCGAAGTCGATTTCTGCTCCGTCATCGCGCCCGCCGCGAGCGCGCGCGTCGTCGCCAATCTCCCGTACAACATCTCGACGGCGATTCTGCAACGCCTCATCGAACAGCGCCGCTGCCTGCCGAAAATGCTGCTGATGCTGCAACGCGAAGTGGTCGAGCGCATCACCGCGCCGCCCGGTTCGAGCGAGCGCGGCTACCTCTCCGTCATCGTTGAAGCATACTGCGAAGCCGAGGCTCTCTTCGACGTGCCGCCCGGCGCGTTTCGTCCCGTGCCGAAAGTGTGGAGCACAATCGTCTCGCTGCGCGCCCGCGCGGAACTGCCCGCCGGAATCGGCGACGAACGACTGCTGTGGCGCGTCGTCGGCACGGGGTTCTCGCAGCGACGCAAGACGATTCTCAACAACCTTCGCGCCGCGCCCGCGGATTTACGCGCCCGCTTGGAAGCGGCGGGCGGCGCAAACAACGTGCTCGAAGCGGCGCAAATCGAACCGCAGCGGCGGGCCGAAACTTTGACGCTCGAAGAGTGGGCGCGGCTTTCGCGCCAATTCGAAATCGCTTCCGGCGACATTAGCCCGAGAGATTTATAGAAGGTCTCGCGAAGTCTTTAGAGAGACTGAAGACGCGAACCTCCCAGCGGAAGTGGCGGCTTCTTCTCCGTCGAGATTTGTCGCCCGAACGCACAATCCGGCTTTCATTCCCGCGCGCGAAACTTACTATTGACAGTCGCCTGTGAGCGGTATACGCTTCCGCACGTTTTCGCAGCCTGCCTTTGCTTTGCGCGCAAATCCTTTTTTGCAAACGAGGGCCTTACACCGTGCGTGCCGCTTGACCCGCAAATCTCCGAAAGATGACCGAGACAGTCGTTGACAGAGTCCTTTCTTTGATTCTCCCGTTTCTAAACAACCGCCGGTTGCCGAAACAAAAAGGAGTGGTGTCGGCGGAGAGTAGTGTGCCGATTTGATAGAACAACTCCCTGCTTCAACCATGTGCGGGCGGCCCGTTGAAATGTTTTGCCACGGAAACGGCATAACATTTAGAGAACCGTAGGGCGAACAACTATCTCCGGATGGATTAACGGCCGAGCATTTTTCGTCGGATTTGAAAGCGACCCACTATCCGGTGGCGAGTGAAGGTTTTTTGATCTCGGCCTGCCAGACGTTTCGGGCAGTCAGGCGAACGAGTCCGACTTTAAAGTCGGAAAATTTTTCTCGCCTCGATGCCGGGGAGCGGGGAATTGACACCCCGCTTTGCAACAACCGACGCCGGTCGGCCGCGGGCATCTGCGAAAGCGTGTGTTC
>DATLMV010000280.1:0-10248 GCA_035537095.1 Pyrinomonadaceae bacterium | reverse complement strand
CGAGTCCGCGCTCAGCTTCGACGCCGGTCAGGTGCATCTCATCGCCACCGACGGGCGCAGCATCATCGCGCAGGCCGTCAACGCTCTGGTCAAGGTCGTGGAATAAAGATGCGACAGGAGAGACACACGGGCGCGAGTGTGCGCGAAGGATGCGGCGACGCGGCGACTAAACATGTGTCGCCGCGTCGCCGCACACGCGCCGCGAGGCTTCCGCTCGCTCCGCGTCGTCCAAGCTTGAATGCTTCGACGCTCAAGCTTCGTCCGCGTCGCTCCGTCGGCGGTTGGACGCTCATCGAACTGGTCGTCACCGTCACCGTCCTGACGATTCTCACGCTCGGCATCGTGCCGCTCATCAAGACTTCGGTGAAGCGGCAGCGCGAGCAGCAACTCCGCGAGACGCTGCGCGGGATGCGCGAATCCATCAAGGAGTTTCACCGCGACACCATCGGTATCCAATGCGCGGCGGGAGCGACCGCCGGAGCGCCCCTGCCCGGCAGCGGCGCGCCCATCCCCGGCGCACCCCCCGGCGTCGGTAACGCAATGATTGACCCGCGCAGCAAGGTCATCATCAGCGATTGCACAATCTTCGGCGTCGAGAATCCGGATCACTATCCGCCGACTCTGGAAACGCTCGTCGAGGGCGTCAACATCATTCCGCGCGCGACTCTGGGCGCGGTCGTCGGCGGGCCGCAGGGGCCGCAGGCGACCGACAACAAGCTTCTCTCGACGCGCAAGAAAGTTTACCTGCGCGCGATTCCGGTTGACCCCATCACGGGCAAAGCCGAATGGGATTTGCGCTCGACCTACGACGCCGCCGACTCCTCCGAATGGGGCGGCGAGAACGTCTTCGACGTGCGCTCGAAATCCACCGCCACCGCGCTCAACGGAGAGAAGTATAGTGATTGGTAAAACGATTGGCGGGACAATGGTGAAATGGTTAAAAGGGGAAAGGGAAGAGGCAGCCGTTGGCCGTCGGGCGGTTGCGCCGTCGTCCCTCTCACCGTCGCGCCGCCAGCGCGGTTTCACCCTGCTTGAGTTGATGATCGTCATCTCGATTATCGTCATCCTCGCGCTCATCGTGCTGCCGCAATACAACAAGACGGTGCTGGTGGCGCGCGAGTCCGTGTTGCGCGATAATCTGTTCCAGATGCGGAAGATGATTGACCAGTATGCCGCCGACAAAGGCAAACTCCCGCAGACCTTGGACGACCTCGTCAGCGCCGGATACATCCGCGACATCCCCGCCGACCCGATCACGGGCGAGCGCGATTGGGTGATCGTCCCCGGCGAAGACACGAACTCGACGGAGGGCGAAACCGGCATCGTCAACGTGTGCAGCGCATCGCCCGATCAGGCTTCCGACGGCACGTCTTACAACGACTGTACCAAGTGGTGAGCGCGCCTCGCCGCCGTCTCGTCGCTTCATTGACGGGCCGAACCGGGGCGGCGTTCGTGCCGTGTCGAAACGCTTTCGCCGCCGGTCAAAAAGATTCAGATGAACCCCTTTAAAAAACTGATCGAGCCGCGTCTGCCTGGTGCGGCTGTGGGGATTTCGGACGACGGTCTGGGCGTCGTCACGTTGGAGCGTCGGCGCGACCTCTTCGCCGTCCGCCGCGCCGGTTATACCTCTCTGCCCGAAGGCTTGATCCGACCGCACTTCGACGAACCGAACATCACAGACACCGCAGAACTCGCGGGCATCATGGCCGAACTCGTCACGAGCACCGGGATGCTCAAGCGTCATCGTTGGTCTGCGGCGTTGCCGGAGTTGGCGACGCGCACGACCGTCATCACGTTGGAGGGCGTGCCGAACGGGCGCGGCGAGTTGGAGGAGATGTTGAAGTGGAAGACGGAGCGCGCTCTGGGCGCGCCGCCCGCCGACCTGCGCGTCGCGCGCGAACGCCTCCGGCCCGACGCGCAGGGGCGCGCGCGTTATCTCATCAGCGCGATGCGCCTGAGCGTGCTCGCCGAGTATGAGGCGGTGTTCGCGGGTCTCGGCTGGCACACCGGACTGATTCTGCCGCGACACATGGGCGAAGCCTCTTGGCTGATGCGCGACGGCGCGTTCCCGACGGATGCGTTGCTCGTCAGCGCGTTCAACGAGGGCTTCACCGCCGTCCTCCTGCGCGGCACGCAGCCCTTGCTCGTCCGCAACGTGCAATGCGACGAAGAAGACCGCCACGACGAGTTGTATCGTCTGATTCTCTTTTACCGCGACCGCATCGCGCAGGCATCGGGCGCGGAGGGCGGCGCGCCGACCGAGACGATTGAGCGGCTGCTCGTCACCGGCAGCGGCTTCGACGCACGCTCCGCCAGCGCGATTATCGAGGAGACGCTCTCGGTCGCCCCGCGCATGCTCCGCGCCGAAGACGTGCGCCTCGCGCTCCCTTCGCCCGACCTCGATTTCAGTCTCCTCGCCGCGCCCACCGGAGTCGCCGCGCTCGCTTGGAACTGATGCGCGGCGGACAATTGACGATAGACGGACGATGGACAAAACATCGCCGACGGTAGTTATCCTCAACGGCTGAGCCATCTGAGCGACGATAGATAAAACATTTCCGGCCATCGTCCGTCGTCCGTCGTCCATCGTCCGATTGAAACTTTCCCCCGCGCGCGCGCGTACCAACATAGCATCATGAGTATGAATGCCTTCCCCCTTTCGCTGGAAAATCTGACGGGTATCGCCGACAGCGAGTTGGTGACGCGCGCCGTCGCGGGACGCGAAGACGGCTTCGAGGAGTTGGTGCGTCGTTACCAGCGACCGATTGCCGCCTACGTCTATCGGATGGTCGGCAACTACGATGCCGCGCTCGACCTGACGCAGGAAGTCTTCATCAAAGTTTACGGTTCGCTCTCGCGCTACCGCTCCGAGTACAAGTTTTCGACGTGGATTTATCGCATCGCGCACAACTCCGCGATTGACCACCTGCGCCGCTTCAACACGGGGCGCACGGAGGATTTGGAACACGCGTCGAGCGAGACGGGAACCTACGAGAAGCCGTTTGCGAGCGGCGCGCTGACGCCCGAACAGGAGAGCGAACGCGCCGAGCGTCGCGCCGAAATCGAGGAGGTGGTCGAGACGCTGCCGCCCGTCTATCGAGAACTGATCGTGCTGCGCCACGCGCACGACATGAGCTACGACGAGATTGCGGAAGTGACCGGCCTGCCGCTCGGCACGGTCAAGAATCGAATCTTCCGCGCGCGCGAAGTGATGCGCGCAGAGCTTTTGCAGCGAGGGATTACGAGCATTTAAAAAGTCCATTCAGGGAGCGAGCGCGAAAGAGTGTCTGAAGCCTGCCTACAACATCCGGGTTCCTGCCGTCACGCGGAAGTGGCCGCCTATCTCGACGGCGAACTCGATGCCGCCACCGCCGAACGATTCGAGCGACACGTTAAAGAATGCGCCAGTTGCGCCGCCGCTTTGAATGAACAGAAGCGACTGCTCTGCCTGCTCGATGTCGCCTTTCCGGGCCAGCGGGCGGAACAGGATTTCGCTCTTCCGAAAGACTTCGCGCGGGTCGTGACGGCGCACGCGCGCACGGACATGAGCGGCGTCCGCCAGAGGTCTGAGCACCGTCGTGCCGTCGCGCTCTGTGCGCTGCTCGCCGTCGGCTCGTTCGCGCTGCTCGGCCTGAGGAGGTTCGACGCCGCGCTCGCGCCCTTCACGGGATTCGCGCGCGCCGTCGCGGGCATTCTCGGGATGCTCGCGCGCGCGCTCACCGATGCGGCGACGGGCGCGGCGGTCATCCTGCGCGCCGTCGGCGGCCACTACTTCGCAGAACATCTTCCCTTCAAAGTTCTGACGGGCCTGCTCCTCGCCTGCGCCGCCGTGCTGCTGCTGAGACTCATCGGCAGCTATCATCGCGCGCGCGTTCAAGAGGGGGAAAACTTCTAAATCCGAGCTTGAACTCAAGCGGCGTCCGGCGGTTCGTTTGACGACTGAAAAGCCGTCTGCCGAAAACTTGAGTTATCAATTTAAGATTCGTTAATCGTTGTCAATCTAAGATTCGTTAAACGTGGACGGGACTCTTTTTTCTCCGGCAATCGAAACGGGCGCGTTCGTCTCCGCGTCATGGAGAGTCGTCTCGACGCTCATGCTGCTGCTCGCGGCGGCGGTCGTGAGTTTCGCGCAGCCCGACGCGGCGTGCGCGCCCTCGGACGATGCGACGACGCTTTCGATTCGCGGCGAGTACGCGAGCGACGTGATCGGCGTCGGGCGTTCGGTGTTCATCGAGGGCGACGTGCGCGACGGCGTGGTGGCTCTCGGCGGCGACGTGATCGTGCGCGGGCGCGTCGAGGGCGACGTGGCGGCGGTCGGCGGCTCGGTCAAACAATGCGAGGGCTCTTATATCGGCGGCGATGTGATCGTCATCGGCGGCGCGTATCATCACGGCAAGAGCGCGCCCGCGCGCAATCCCCGCAGCAACACTTTGATGTACGCCGGTTACGAACAGGAACTGCGCGAACTGGCGCGCAACCCCGCGACGCTTCTGACTCCGACATTTTCCGCCGCCTACTTCGGCCAAAGACTTCTCGCCGTCCTCTTCTGGTTGATCCTCTCGCTTGCGCTGACGGCGGTCTCGCCCGGCGCGGTCAGTCGCGCGGCGGCGCGTTTGCAGTTGACGAGCCTGCGCGTCGCGCTCATCGGTCTCTTGGGCGCGATAGTGTTGGGGCCGGGCGTCGTCGTCTCTCTGCGCATCCTGCCGCCCGCGCTCGGCGCGGTGGTCTTCATCACGGCGCTCCTGATGCTCGTGATGGCCTATCTCTTCGGGCGCGTCGTGATTCACGCGGCGACGGGCCGCTGGCTGCAACGCCTCGTGCTCGACGAGGGGAAGCGTTCGGAGACGGGCGCGCTCTTTCTCGGCGCGGTCTTCTGGTCGGTCGTCCTCGCTCTGCCTTACGTCTGGCCCTTTCTCGTCGCCGGACTCGTCGTCACCAGCCTCGGTCTGGCGCTGACGGCGCGCTATCGTCTCCAATGGAAACGCGCCTGAGCATGCGCCCGGCTCTCGCTTCGACTGCTCAAAGTTTCGACACTCCGCACGCGCCCCTCAATCTCACCCACGTTGATCTCCTGCGCCGTCCCACGGGCGGTATAAATTCATCGTTCGGCACGATAAATTCACGGCTCGCGCACTTGTGCAGATAATCGGACGGTTATTTACGTTCGGGCCTATGAATATCTCTATCGAGGCTTGAGACGGGCGACCGATTGATAATATATTCCGTCTGTCCCCTTTCTTATCGGCCAAAATTTCGCACAGTCCGGCAGTCACAAATTTCATTGGGCGGCGTATCTTCGTTCGGGCCTCGCCGCTCCCGACGAGAGATTTAACGGGCATGAAAAGATTATCGAACCTCAAGGTGGTCTTGGTCTTCACCTTCCTCACCTTCTTGCTGACGGCCTTCGTCATCCTGATGTGGGAGCAGTTTTTGCACCAGCCGTTCTACGCGTGGGTGGATGAGAATTATCCGGGCGCAGCGAACGAACAATCGCGCTGGCGGATACAGCAACGCGTCGAGCACTTTTTCATCTCGATCACGGTGGACGGCGTGGTCGTGACGCTCCTGCTGCGTCTCGTCAACCGGCAGCAACGCCGCCTCGTCGAGAGCGAAGCGCGATATCGCTCGCTCTTCGAGCACGCCAACGACGGCATCGGCGTCGTCTCCGCAGCGGACTTGCACCTCGTCGAAGCCAACAACAAATTCTGCGAGATTCTCGGCTGCCCGCCCGAAGGTTTGCGCGGGCACGATATCCGCGAACTGATTCACACAGACGGGAGCGACGAGACGCCGAGCGCGCTTCCGCTGCTGCAACGCGGCCCCGCGTCGGGCGAGAGCGAACTGACCATCAAGACGGCGTCGGGTGCGACGCTGCCCGTCGCCGTCTCCTTCAACACCGTCGAGATGAGCGAGGAGAGTTTGATTATCCTCATCCTCCGCGACCTCTCGGCGCGCAAGCGTTTCGAGACCGAAAGGGAAGAGATGCAGCAGCAACTCTTCCAGACATCGAAGCTCGCATCGGTCGGCGAGTTGTCGGCGGGCGTCGCGCACGAGATCAACAACCCCTTGAACGGCGTCATCAACTTCGCGCAGTTGTTGAAGGACGAGCAGACCGGGCGCACGGAGTTCGAGCGGCAGATGATTGACGGCATCATCGCGGAGGGCGGGCGCATCGCGCAGATCGTGCGCGGGTTGCTGACCTTCGCGCGCCACGACACGCACGAGATGTCGCGCGTCCAGATCAACGAGACGATTGACACGTCCGTCTCTCTCTTCGGTCGGCAGCTTGAGAAGGACGGCGTCGCCGTCGAGATTGATGTCGGGGAGAATCTTCCGGCGATTCACGCCGACGCGTCGCGCCTGCGTCAGGTCATCGTCAACATGATCAGCAACGCGCATCAGGCGTTGCGTGCCAAAGCGTCGGGCGACAAAGTTTTCCGCATCACGGCGCGCCGCAGCACGGGGCCGGAGGGCAGCGAGCGGCTGCGTCTTGAGTTCTACGATAACGGCGTCGGCATCCGGCAGCAGGACATCGGCAAAGTTTTCGACCCCTTCTTCACCACCCGCAGAGACGGCGGCGGCACGGGCCTCGGCCTGAGCATCAGCTTCGGCATCGTCCGCGACCACGGCGGCACGATCACCGTCGAGAGCGAGCAAGGGAGCTACACGCGCTTCATCGTCGAACTGCCCGCCGAGGCCGAGATGCAGCAGCAGGAGGCGGCCTATGTCTAACATCCTGTTGGTGGACGACGAGCCGAGCATCCGTTTCACCATCGCCGAATTTTTGAAGCGCGACGGTTATCAGGTGTTCGCCGCCGCCGACTACGACGCGGCCTACGCGCTCAAGGATGCGGAACTCGACGCCGCCGTCATTGACATCAATCTGTCGCGCCGCAGCGGCATCGAACTGCTGCGCGAATTCTCCGCGCGCGAATCCTACCTGCCCGTGATCATGATGACGGGCCAGCCGAACCTCTCGCAGTTGCCGGAGATCGTGCGCGCGGGCGCGTATGATTTCATCTCCAAGCCGGTGTTGAAGGAGGCGATCTTGAGCGCGGTCGGGCGCGCGGTCGAGAAGAAGCGTCTGGTTGACGAGAAGCGCAGGCTCGAACAGGAGTTGAAGGAGCACGCCGAGGCGTTGGAAGTGCGCGTCGCCGAACGGACGGCGGAGCTTGCCGAAGCTCACCAGTTCTTGAACATCGTGCTCGACAGTTCGACGGAAGTCGCCATCGTCGCCATAGATGTCGAGGGTCGCATCACGCTCTTCAATCGCGGCGCGGAGCGAATGTTCGGCTACGCGGCGGGGGATGTCACGGGTCGTCCACCTTCAGCTTCAATTGTCGAGGGCACGGACGGCGAGCGCCCCTTTCTCAAGAGCGCGCGCGAGGCCGAGCCGAAGGGGCGTCACCAGTTGGAGATGCCGTTGCGACGCGCCGACGGCAGTCGCTTCGAAGCCTCGCTCGTGATGACTTCCATCCGCAAGCCCGACGGTCGTCTCATCGGCTACCTGAGCATCATCCGCGACCTGACAGTCGAGCGCGAGAACGAGGAACGCCTGCGGCAGATGCAGTCGCGCCTCGCGCACAACGAAAAGATAGCGGCGCTCGGTCGCGTCGCGGCGCAGGTCGCACACGAGGTCAAGAACCCGCTCGCGGGCCTCCAACTCTACGCGCTCCACCTGAAGAACAAGGTCAAAGACAAGCTGGCCGAGGGCGAGCTTTCGTTGATAGACAAAATCATTGACACCATCAACCATCTCTCCGGCACAGCGGAACAGATTCTCTGCTTCGCGCGCCCCGTCAGCCTTCAGCCCGTCGCCGCCGATCTCAACCCCATCGTCGCGACGACGCTCCAACTGCTCGAACCGCAGGCGAACGCCAACCGGGTCGAGACCAGACTCGACCTCGACCCCGGCGGCGCGCGCGGACTGCTCGACGAATCCTCCATCCGCTCGACGCTCGTCAATCTCCTGCTCAACTCTATTCAAGCGATGCCCGACGGCGGCGAGTTGACCGTCAAGACGCGCGCCGCCGGAGACGCCTTGCGCCTGACCGTCGCCGACACGGGCTGCGGCATGAGCGCGGAGCAGGTGCGAAACATGTTCGAGCCGTTCTACACGACCAAAAGCAAAGGGCTCGGCTTGGGCATGGCTTACGCGCAGAAAGTCGTCGAGCAGCATCACGGGCAGATCAGCGTCGAGAGCCACGCGGGCGCGGGCACTCGCATCGAAATCGAACTACCGATAGCGGACGATGGACGATAGACCGTAAACGGCGGACGATGGACGATAGACCATAGCCGGACAAAAGGTGAGAGAGCGTAGCCGGACAAATTTTCCTGTCCATCGTCTATGGTCTATCGTCCATCGTCCGCACCCAAAAGGAGAGCGATGGGACAAGCCAACAGGATTCTCGTGGTTGACGACGAGGCGAGCATCAGGGGCGCGTTGGAGTTGATCTTGGGCGAGCAGGGCCATGAGGTGCGGGCGGCCAGTTCGATTGCGGAAGCGAACGCGCTGCTCGTGGGCGGTCGCCCGTTCGATCTGGTCTTCACAGACCTGCGCTTGCCCGACGGGACGGGGATTGACCTGCTGCCGCGCATCAAGGCCGACGCGCCCGACACCGAAGTCATCCTGATGACCGCGCACGGCTCGCTCGACATCACCATCGAAGCCATCAAGCGCGGCGCATACTATTATTTGGAGAAACCGTTCACGCCCGATAACGTCTCGATGCTCGCCGAGCGCGCCTTGCAGTTCGGCGCGATGCGGCGCGAGAACCGGACGCTCAAACGCACGCTCAACGCGGACGAAGGCGAAGTCTTCGGTCTCATCGGTCGCTCGCCGAAGATGCGACAGATACAGGAAGTGATTCGCACCGCCGCGCCGTCCGATGCGTCCGTCTTGATCGAGGGCGAATCGGGGACGGGCAAAGAGTTGATTGCGACGGCGTTTCACCTGCAAAGCCCGCGCAGCAGTCGCGCCTTTATCCGCATCAACTGCGCCGCCATCCCGCACGAACTGATCGAATCCGAACTCTTCGGCTACCGCAAGGGCGCGTTCACCGGCGCAGACCGCGACAAGCGCGGCCTCATCGAAGCGGCGGAGGGCGGCACGCTCCTCTTAGACGAGATTGCCGAGATGCCCGTGCATTTGCAGACGAAACTGCTGCGCGTGCTGCAAGAGCGGAAGCTGCGTCGGCTCGGCGACGAGCAGGAGCGCGACGTTGATTTTCGTCTCGTCTCGGCCACCAACCGCGACACGACCGAGGTCGTCAAAGAAGGCTTGCTCCGCAAAGATTTATACTTCCGCATCAGCACCATCAAAATCAAAGTGCTGCCGCTGCGCGAACGTCTCGACGATCTGGTGCTACTGGCCGAACGCTTCCTCCAACGCTACGGCGAAAAGTACAAGAAACACATTCGCGGCATCTCGCCCGCCGCCTTCTCTCTGCTGACGCGCTACGATTGGCCCGGCAACGTGCGCGAACTCGAATCCGTCGTCGAGCACGCCGTCCTCTTCTGCACCGAAGACCAACTCACGCCCGAGAGCCTCCCCGAACAGATTCACTCCGCGCAGGCCGCGCAGTACCGTTGCCTCATCCCGCCCTTCCTCACGATGGAGGAGATCGAGCGCGAAGCCATCTTGCAGACGCTCGAACGCACCGGCGGCAACGTCAAAAAGACCGCGCAGATTCTCGACTATCATCGCCCCACGCTCTACCGCAAACTCAAGAAGTTCGGCATCCGCGACAACAACATCGGCCCCGAAGACGAAGACGCGCGCGAAGCCTCGACAAGCTAAAACGAAAGGTGAGCTCAAACGAAAGGTTAAAAGGGGAAAGGGTAAAGGGGAAACGGGGAAGTGAAAAAGGGAAAGGAAAGGGCAGAAGATAAAAGAGAAGTTGACGCGCCCTCTTTATTAGCCATTTCACCATTTCCCCGTTTACACCTTTCCCCTTTTAATCTTTTGTCTGGTCTGTTTTGCTCTGATTCATAGTTTGAGACGGTTGATTCATATTGAAACAAGCGGGACGGCGGGCGGGTGGGGCTAATAGTGGTATAAAGAGCGTGTGCGGTTGTTTTGGTTGTCGTGTCGGCTTGCGGGCACGGCGATTGCTCTGCTAAGAGGGCGCACGGGCGCGTGCGGTGAAGCGTGAACCGGCGGTTCTCAGAGAAGCCTGCCGGGGAGTTCAATCTTGTCTGCCTCAAGTTTGACGATTCGCTTTTCGCCTCACCGGAGGCCGCGCT
>DATLMV010000279.1:0-1421 GCA_035537095.1 Pyrinomonadaceae bacterium | reverse complement strand
CTTGCGTTATGGCATGCGGATGCTGTTGAAGCGGCGCGGCTTCACGGCGATTGCCATCTTGACGCTCGCGCTCGGCATCGGGGCGAACACGGCGATCTTCAGCGTGATCAATGCGGTGCTGCTGAGTCCGCTGCCCTTCGAACAGGCGGAACGCCTCGTGCGCCTCGGCGGGCGCGATTTACGAAAGCCCGAAGAACTGCCATCAACTTTCAGCGTTCCCGATTTTTACGACTGGCGTGCGCGCAACACTGTGTTCGAAGAGGTCGCCGCCGTTGATGGGTCGTCGCCGAGTTTAACGGGCGCGGGCGAGCCGGAGAGGATGCGAGGGGCGAAAGTCTCCCCGAATTTCTTCTCGGTGTTGAAAGTCAACCCGGCTGCGGGTCGCGCGTTTCTGCCGGACGAGGAGCGGCGCGGCAATCATTACGTTGTCATACTGAGCCACGCTTTGTGGCAGCGACGTTTCGGAGGCGATCCTTCGATCATCAACAAACAGATCGAGCTCTCGGGCGAGAAGTTCACCGTCGTCGGCATCATGCCGGGAGATTTTCAGATTCCGCACTTTACGGGCGAAGACTTCGGCGAGCCGGAACTGTGGACTCCTTTCGCACCCGACCTCAAAGACTGGCCGCGCAGCGGGCGTTCGGTGGATGCCGCCATCGGAAGGCTCAAGCCGGGTGTGACGGTCGAACAGGCGCAAGCCGAGTTGGACTCAATCGGGCAACAACTACAACAACAGTATCCGAAGTCGAACGTGAGCGCGGGCGTTAAAGTCGTCTCGCTCTACGAGCAGTGGGTGAGCGCGACGCGCCCCGCGCTCTTCGTCTTCGTCGCGGCGGTCGGCTTCGTGTTGCTCATCGCCTGCGCGAACGTCGCCAACCTGCTGTTGGCGCGCTCGGCCACGCGCGGCAAAGAGATCGCGATTCGCACCGCGCTCGGCGCGCGGCGTGGGCGCATCGTGCGGCAGTTGCTCACGGAGAGCGTGCTGCTGGCGACAATGGGCGGCGCGCTCGGACTACTGCTCGCCATGTGGGCGACCGATCTCCTGCTCACCCTGAGCGAGGAAACAATTCCGCGTTTCGAGCAGGCCGGATTGAACGGGCGCGTGCTGCTGTTCACCTTATTGATCTCTACTCTGACCGGCCTCTTCTTCGGCCTCGCGCCCGCGCTCCACGCCTCGAATCCCGACTTGAATGAGACGCTGAAAGACGGCGGGCGCACTTCCGGCGCGGGCACGGGGCGCGGACGCGTGCGGAGTCTGCTGGTCGTCTCCGAGATTGCCCTGTCGCTCGTGCTGCTCATCGGCGCGGGACTTTTGATCAAGAGTTTCGTGCGCCTGCAAAGCGTTGATCCGGGCTTCGACACGCAGAATGTTTTGACCATGACGGTGAATTTGAAAGGCACGAAGTATCCGCAGGACGAGC
>DATLMV010000278.1:0-17130 GCA_035537095.1 Pyrinomonadaceae bacterium | reverse complement strand
TCGAGACCTCTTCGGGCATCCCTCTGCCCAACGACTTGAACCCCACGAACACCGACGCGCCCGACTACGGACGCGACCTCGGCGCGCCCGGAGAGTTTCCCTACACGCGCGGCGTGCGCCGCAACATGTATCGCGGTCGATTCTGGACGATGCGGCAGTACGCGGGCTACGCGTCGGCGGAAGAATCCAACGCGCGTTACAAATACCTGCTCGCCAACGGCACGACCGGCCTCTCCGTCGCCTTCGACCTCCCGACGCAAATCGGTCTCGACTCGGACGACCCGCTCGCCGCCGGAGAAGTCGGCAAGGTCGGCGTCGCCATTGATTCGCTCGAAGACATGCAGCGCCTCTTCGACGGCATCCCGCTCGACACCGTCTCGACCTCGATGACCATCAACGCGACGGCCTCCACGCTTCTCTGTCTCTACATCGCCGTCGCGCGCCGCGCCGGAATCGCATCCGACAAACTACAAGGCACGATTCAAAACGACATCCTCAAGGAGTACATCGCGCGCGGAACCTACATCTATCCGCCCGCGCCGAGCCTCCGGCTCGTCACCGATACCTTCGCCTTCTGCGCGCGCGAAGTGCCGAACTGGAACACCATCTCGATCAGCGGCTACCACATCCGCGAAGCCGGTTCGACCGCCGCGCAGGAGGTCGCCTTCACGCTCGCCGACGCCATCGCCTACGTCGAAGCGGCCATCAGCACCGGACTCGAAGTTGACGATTTCGCCCCGCGTCTCTCCTTCTTCTTCAACGCGCACAACAACCTGCTCGAAGAGATCGCCAAGTTTCGCGCCGCGCGTCGTCTCTGGGCGCGCATCATGCGCGAGCGTTTCCGTGCGCGCGACCCGCGCTCCCTGATGCTGCGCTTCCACACCCAGACCGCAGGCTCGACGCTGACCGCACAGCAACCCGAAGTCAACGTCGTCCGCACGACGATTCAAGCCCTCGCCGCCGTCCTCGGCGGCACGCAATCCCTACACACCAACGCGATGGACGAAGCCCTCGCGCTCCCCACCGAGGAGGCCGCCCGCCTCGCCCTCCGCACGCAACAGGTCATCGCGCACGAGTCCGGCGTCGCCGACACGGTTGACCCGCTCGCGGGCTCCTACGCCATCGAACAACTCACCGGCGACATCGAACGTCTCGCACGCGACTACATCGAAAAAATAGACGCGATGGGCGGCATGCTCCGCGCCATCGAAACCGGCTACGTCCAACGCGAAATTCAGGAGGCCGCTTATAACTTCCAACGCGCCGTCGAGACGCAAGACACCGTCGTCGTCGGCGTCAACCGCTTCCAGCAGGCGGAAGACGCCACCCCCATCAAAACCCTCCGCCTCGACCCCTCCATCGAACAGACCCAAATTGAGCGCCTCCAAGCCCTCCGCGCCAGCCGCGACAACCGCGCCGTCGAACACTCCCTCCAACGCTTAGCCGACGCCGCCTCCGGCACGGAAAACCTCCTCCCGCACATCCTCGCCGGCGTCGAAAATTATGCGACCGTCGGCGAAATCTCCAACCGGCTCCGCCACATCTGGGGCGAATACCGCGAAGCCTTGACGGTGTAACCATCTTTACATCAACTTGGAGGCGTGGTTTGCAGTTATACAAAATTTGAGCAGCGCGTATAATTCATGCAGAAGGTAAGAAGATGAAATATAAAATCCTTTTGGAGAAATCTGAAGAAGGCTATAGCGTTTCGTGTCCGGGGCTGCCGGGATGTTGGTCGCAGGGGGAGACGGAGGAGGAGGCTTTGGAGAATATTCAGGATGCGATCAGGGAATATCTGGCGGCTATCGAGGAGATGTTGGGTGACGGGGATGTGCGGGAAGTAGAAGTTATGGTTTAGAAATGCCGAAGATACCGGGCGTCAATCATCTTCAGGCGGTGAAGGCTTTGGAGAAGGCGGGCTTTCGCATCGTGCGACAGGGCAAGCATATCGTGATGTCTGACGGCGTTCGCATCCTGACGATTCCGCGACATAATCCGGTCAACGCGTTGACGTTGGGCGGTATCGTCAGAGACGCCGGACTGACGATTGAAGAATTTAAGAAGTTGCTTTGAGACTCTGTATTCCCGAACATCGGACACGCTTCGTTGACCGCTTGAAGTTGCAGCCGACAGCACTTAATCTCGCCGCATCATGTCTCATTTATTAGAAGTCAAAAATCTGGAAACGCATTTTCCGACGCGCGCGGGACTGGTGCGGGCGGTGGATGGGGTGAGTTTTTATCTGGATGAGGGGGAGTTGTTGGGGCTTGTGGGGGAGTCGGGGTGCGGTAAGTCTATGACGGCGTTGTCGGTGATGCGTTTGATCGGGGAGCCGGGCAGAATCGCGGGGGGAGAGGTTTGGTTTGACGGGGAGAATCTGCTGGCGGCGTCGGAAGAGCGGATGCGGGAGATTCGGGGCGACGATATCGCGATGATTTTTCAAGACCCGATGACATCGCTCAATCCGGTCTATCGCGTGGGCGAGCAGATTGCGGAGGCTCTGAGGTTGCATCGCGGGCTGTCGCGCGCGCAGGCGCGGGAGGCGGCGATTGAGGCGATGCGCGAAGTCTCGATCCCTGACCCGGCGCGGCGTGTGAGGGATTACCCGCACCAGTTGTCGGGCGGGATGCGGCAGCGCGTGATGATTGCGATGGCGCTCGCGTGCGACCCGAAGCTGCTCATCGCGGACGAGCCGACGACGGCGCTCGACGTGACGATTCAGGCGCAGATTTTGGAGTTGTTGGACGAGTTGCGGCGGACGCGAAAACTGGCGGTGCTGTTGATCACGCACGACCTCGGAGTGGTCGCCGAGGTGGCCGACCGCGTGGCGGTGATGTACACGGGGCGCATCGTCGAGGAGTCGCCGGTCGAGGAGTTGTTCGCGCGCCCGAAGATGCCTTACACGGAAGGGTTGTTGCAGTCCGTCCCGAAGTTGACGATTGGAGAGGCGAAGAAGGTGGAGCGTCTCTCGACCATCGAGGGGACTGTGCCGAAGCCGACCGATCTGCCGCCGGGTTGCCACTTCGCGCCGCGCTGCCCGCATCGCATGCCGCGTTGCACCGAGGGCGACAGGATTCCGCTCTATCAATTGGAGGGCGGCGTGCGCGTGCGCTGCGTGCTCTATGATCTGGCGGCGGCGGTCGCGGCGGATCATCAGGCGGAAGGGCAGAGGGAGGCGGGCAGATGAGCAGCAGCAGCAGCGACGCGCGCACGAACGAACGCGGCGAGACCGTGCCCGCAGCCGAGAGCGCGGCGGCGCACGCGCGCGACGCCGCAGCGGGAGGCGACGCAAGAGACGGCACAGGAAACGGCGCGAGAGCAGACCTCGTGCGCGTGCGCGCGCTGGTCAAACATTTTCCGGTGCAGGGAAGCGACGACGTGGTGCGCGCGGTTGACGGCGTGACCTTTGAGATTTTCAAGGGCGAGACGTTGGGGCTGGTCGGGGAATCGGGTTGCGGGAAGTCAACCGTCGGGCGTTGCCTGTTGCGTTTGATCGAGCCGACGAGCGGCGAGATCGGTTTCGAGGGCGAGGACGTGCGCGCGATGTCGGGGCGGGAACTCAGGCGCGTGCGGCGCGAGATGCAGATAATTTTTCAAGACCCGTATGCGTCGCTGAATCCGCGTTTGCGCGTGCGCGACATCGTGGGCGAGCCGCTCGTGGTTCACGGGATGGGGAACAAGGATGAGCGGCGCGGGCGCGTCGGCGAACTCTTGAAGAAGGTCGGGCTCGACCCCGATTACATGAACCGTTACCCGCACGAGTTTTCGGGCGGACAACGCCAGCGCATCGGCATCGCGCGTGCGCTCGCTTTGAATCCGAAGCTCATCGTCGCGGACGAACCCGTCTCGGCGCTCGACGTGTCCGTGCAGGCGCAGGTCATCAACCTGCTCGAAGATTTACAGTCCGAGTTTAAGCTGACCTATCTGTTTATCTCGCACGGCCTCGCCGTCGTCGAACACATCTCGACGCGCGTCGCGGTGATGTATCTCGGGCGCATCGTCGAGGTGGCGAGCGCGGCGGAACTCTACGCCAACCCTCTGCACCCGTACACGCGCGCGCTACTGTCCGCCATCCCCGTGCCCGACCCGACGCGCAAACGCGAACGCATCGTCCTCAAGGGCGACGTGCCGACGCCCATCAACCCGCCCTCCGGCTGCCGCTTCCACACGCGCTGCCCCGACGCCATCCCCGACTGCGCCAAGATTGACCCTGACCTGCGCGAGGTCGCAGAAGGTCATCGCGTGGCGTGCATCCGCGCGCCGGGTTGGTTCGAGTCGCCGACATCCGCGTGACGGTCGTTCGGCGTCCGCCAGCGTCGTCGTGGCCGGTTGTGAAACATCATCTGCGCGCGGCACGTAGTAGCAGTTCCGAAGATAGTTCGATGCCAAGCGGGCGAAAAGCTTTCTCTTTAGGCTCTCGGATTCCAACCTCCTGACGGAAACTAAAAACATGAGCGACATGAACACTCCCCGACCTCCCGATGCGCCGCCCGCCGCCGCGATGACTGCGAGCGACGCCGCCGCCACCACCACCGCGACGATGTCCACGCCGGAAACCCTCTCCGGCATCTTCTTTGAACCGGGCCGCACCTTCGAGGCCCTGCGGCAGCGCCCGCGATTTCTCATCGCCGGACTGCTGTTGATCATCGTCTTCATGGCCTATTACATGACGTTCGTTTCGCGCATCGGGGCCGAGAACGTCGCGCGCGCGCAGATAATGGCACGCTCGCCCGACGCGCCGCCCGAGCAGATCGAGCAGGCGCTCCGCATGCAGTCGAACCCGATTGTTCAGGCCATCACATACGTCTCTTTTCCCATCGTCTTCGCCGTCATCTTCGCCGCCGGAGCGGGACTCTACCTGCTCGGCGCGATGGCAATGGCGAAGGGCATGAGCTACAAGCAGGCGCTCGCGGTGTGGGTCTATTCGAGCCTGCCGCCGCTGGTCATCGTCTCGCTGATCAACATCCTGCTGCTCTTCCTGAAGTCCAAGGACGACATAGACCCTGCCGCCGTCAATCAGGGACTCGCGCGCGCCAACCTCGGCTTGCTCGTCAACGCCAAAGAGCATCCGGTGATGGCGACCGCGCTCGGCTCGGTTGACCTCTTTCAGTTTTACGGGCTGTTTCTCGCGGCGTTGGGGCTGCGCATCGTCGCGCGTCTCTCGTCGGGGGCGTCTTGGGGGATAGTTTTGGCAATCTGGCTCGTCGGCGTCATCGCCCGTCTGGCGCTGTCCGCCGCGTTCGGGCAGGCTTACTAAAAACGACTGACGCAAACAAAAAAAGACGGGCGAGAGTTTGTCAAAGCGAACTCGCGCCCGTCATCTTTTTAAGCAAACGAACTATGCTTCACTCGTATCGCAGCGATTCGATGGGGTCGAGGCGCGCGGCCTTCCACGCGGGCCAGAGGCCGAAGATGAGGCCGATGCCGACGCTGGCGACGAAGCCCGCGACCGGAGCCCAGAGCGGCACGTAGGAGGGGATAAAGAGTTTGATGAGCAGCGTCGTCAACCAACCGATGCTCAGGCCGAGCAGTCCGCCGACGCCCGTCAGCGTCATCGCTTCGATGAGAAACTGCCAGAGGATGTCCTTGCGGCGCGCGCCGATGGCCTTGCGGATGCCGATCTCGCGCGTCCGCTCCGTCACCGAGACGAGCATGATGTTCATCACGCCGATGCCGCCCACCATCAGCCCGACGCTTGAGATGGCGACCATCGCAATCGCCACGCCGCCCGTGATCGAACGCACGTTTTGAATGACGGAATCAGCCGTGTCAATGCCGAAGTTGTTCGGCTTGTCAAACGGCACTTGACGCCGCACGCGCAGCAGGTCGGTCACGTCGTCCTTCGCCTTCGCCATCATGTTCGGCTTGGCGACGGCGAGAATAAAGATGTCGTCGGCGTTCGGTTTGAGTTTGCGCGCGACGTTGAAGGGCACGAAGATGCCGTTATTGAGATTGTCGCTGCCGCTGCCGCCGCCCAAGAATTGCTCGCGCATCTCCAACGCGCCGACGACGCGAAACTCCTGCCCGCCGATGCTGATGTTCTGCCCGACCGGACGCCCGTCGGGGAAGAAGTCCTCGGCCACCTGCCCGCGCACGACGCAGACGTTCTGGTTCGAGTCGTTCTCGTACTGCGTGAAGAAGCGACCGTCCGAGAGCACTTCCTGACCCGAAAGCATGTAGTCCGGCAGCGTGCCTTCGAGCCGCACGGCTTCAGATGTTTTGCCTTTGGTCGAAACCTTGAGCTTCTGCCCGAAGAAGTTGTTGCTGATGTCGAGGAAGGGGACGGAGAGTTCCACGGTCGGCAACTGTGCAATCGCCAGCGCGTCCTCGTAGGTCAAATCCTTACGCATCCGCTCCTCGCGCGACAGGCGCACGCGGATGCCGGGGTCATATTTCGAGATGAAGATCGAGCGCGTGCCGAAGGATTCGATCTCCTTCTTCAAAGTCTCGTCAATGCCGCTGATGATCGAGGCAATCGCCATCACCGTCCAGACGCCGATGACGACGCCGATCACCGTCAGAAACGAGCGCAGCTTATTGGCCCGCAAAGTGGCGAGCGCCATCTTCAGATTTTCGTATATGTCGCTACGAAGAAACATAGTCGTGAATCGTGAATCGTGAATCGTGAATAGATAAACCCCGTTCTTTCTATTTACGATTTACGATTCACTATTTACTCGGCGCGAAGCGCCTCGATAGGGTCGAGCCGCGCAGCCTTCCACGCGGGGAAGATGCCGGAGAGCACGCCGATGCCGCCCGAGACGGTGACGGCGATGATGACGGCGGTTGGCGACAGGTAGGTCGGGATAATGAAGGACGAGACGAGCCGCCCGAGTACCCACGCGATGATGACTCCGGTCGCGCCGCCGAAGGCCGAGAGCGTCACGGCTTCGACGAGAAACTGTTTGAGCACGTCAACGCGCCGCGCGCCGAGCGCCTTGCGGATGCCGATCTCCTTCGTCCGCTCCGTCACCGAGACGAGCATGATGTTCATGATGACGATGCCGCCGACGACGAGCGCGATGGCCGGAACGGCAATCGCCACGATGAAGATCGAGCCGAAGAGACGGTCGCGCAGGCCCGTGATGGCGTCGGGCGTCATCACGCCGAAGGTGTCCTTGTCGCCCGGTTTCTGCCGACGCCGCGCGCGCATCGCCTGCTGCGCCTCCTCGACCGCCTCCGCAAACTGCTCATCGTTCTTCGCCGTGCCGAGAATGTAGAAGGAACGCCAGCGCGTCAGTTCGCCGAAGTTGCGGCGGTAGGTGCGCAAGGGGATCGTGATGAAGGTATCCTGCGGGATGCCGAGGATGGTTCCCTTCGCCGTCGCCACGCCGACAACGCGATAGGGCAACCCGTTGATGGTCACTTCATCGCCGACGGCAGAGCCGCGCGGAAAGAGTTTGTCCGCGACATCCGAACCAATATAAGCGACGCGCGCGGCGTTCTCGTCCTCGCCGTCGCTGAAATAGCGTCCTTCGGCGATGTCCACTTTCTCGATGTCGGCGGCGATTGCCATCGCGCCGTCAACCGCGACATCTTCGAGCAGTTCGGAGCCGCGCTTGACCTGCGCGCGGGTCGGGCGCGCTTTGCCCGCGAGTTTGTCGGTCAAAGTCAGGCGCGCGCGCAGGTACTCGTAGTCCTCCATCGTCAGTTCTTTGTTGCGACGCTGCGCGGCGGCGATGGTGTCGGTGTCCTTGAAATCCTCGAAGGTGAAACGCTGGATGCTGTAAGCCTTCGCGCCGATGCGCGCGATTTTTTCGTCCACGTAGGTGTTGAAGCCCTGAATCAGAGAGACGACGACCACCACCGCCGCGACGCCGATAATCATTCCGAGCAGCGTCAGGGCCGAGCGCAGTTTGTGCGCCCAGATTGCCGCCAGAGCCAGTTTTAGAGTCTCAATCAGTCTCACGGTCTTGGTATTACGTTACAGAAAAGATTTGGTTGCAACGCCGCGACTCCGGCAAACGGAGTCTGATGTCTCGCATCGGAAAAGTCAAAATCCGGCGACGCGCGCGTTCAGTTCTTCAGATGTCCGAGACGACATTTTGATTGCCGCGACTTCCAACTCTGTGGCACATTTCGCCTGCGGCGACGATGGCGACTCCGCGCGGACGTTTGAGCCGCAGACAGGACGGACGAAACGATGCTTCGACAAAACACCCGCAACAAGCGGCGACGGAACAAAGCTTCCCTCTTAACAGCCGTCACACGCCGACGGAACAAAGCCTCCTTCTCAACAGTCGTCACACGGACATGAACAAAGCTTCCCTCTTAACAGTCGTCCTTCTCCTCATGCTCGCGCTGGCGGGCTGCGACGCTCCGGACGGGGCGCGGCGCGTCTCCGTGCCCGTCGTCGAAGCGGCGGCGGCGAATGCTGATGCGCGACAGTCAACGCGCGCCGTTGCGCCTGACGATGCGGCGGAGCGCGCGCCGCTGAAGTTGCCGCTCGTCCGCCCGAAGATCGTCGTCAGCAAAAGCGGACGCCGCCTGATGCTCTACGCGGACGGTCGTCTCCTGCGCACCTATCGCGCCGGTCTGGGACTCAGCCCCGTCGAAGACAAGGTGCGGCAGGGCGACCGCCGCACGCCCGAGGGCGAGTTCTACATCTTCACCAAAAACAACCGGAGCGCCTTCTATCTCTCGCTCGGCTTGAGCTACCCGAACGTCGAAGACGCCGAACGGGGCTTGCGCGACGGGCTGATTACGCGCGCGCAATACCGCAGCATCCTGCGCGCGCAGGAGCGACGCATCGCGCCGCCGCAGAACACCGCGCTCGGCGGCGACATCTACATCCACGGCAACGGCGCGTCGAGCGACTGGACGTGGGGCTGCGTCGCGCTCGAAGACAGCGACATCAAGGAACTCTTCGACGCCGTGCCCGTCGGCACGACCGTCGTCATCGAGCATTAAGAGCGTCACGCTGAAGATAAAAGTACAAGGACGCGGCGAGTTGCGATACTCGCCGCGTCCTTGTTGTTGATGTTGTGCCGCGCTGTCAGTTCTTACTTGATGCGCTCGTCCTTCTCGATCTGGCCGTCGCGGATGGAGATGATGCGGTGCGCGCGGGCGGCGATGTCGGGTTCGTGTGTGACGACGATGATGGTGTTGCCTTCGGCGTGGAGACGCTCGAAGAGGTTCATGATTTCGACGCTGGTGTGCGAGTCGAGCGCGCCGGTCGGTTCGTCGGCGAGCAGCAGCGAAGGATGATTGACGAGTGCGCGGGCGATGGCGACGCGTTGACGTTGACCGCCCGAGAGTTCGTTGGGGCGGTGCGTCATGCGGTCGGAGAGTTCGACGGCGTTCAAGGACTGCTTGGCCTTCTCGCGCCGTTCGCCCGCGCTGAACCCGGCGTAGATGAGCGGCAGTTCGACGTTGTGCAGGGCCGTGGCGCGCGCCAGCAGGTTGAAGGTCTGGAAGACGAAACCGATCTCTTTGTTGCGGATGCGCGCGAGTTCGTCGTCCTCCATCGCGGAGACGAGTTTGCCGTTGATCCAGTAGTTGCCCTGCGAAGGCGTGTCGAGACAGCCGATCAGATTCATCAGGGTTGACTTGCCCGAACCCGAAGGGCCGATGATGGCGACATACTCGCCGCGCTGCACGTCGAAGGAGACGCCGCGCAGCGCGTGGAGTTCTTCGCTGCCCATCTGGTAGGTCTTCCAGATGTCGCGCATGGCGATGAGCGCGGCGGGGACGGCATCGCGCGCGAGCAGTTCGCCGTGGTCGAGCACGGCTTCCCCGGCGGGCGTCGTGGTCAGCGTCGCGTCGCTCATGATTTGGCCTCTTCTTTCCCGTCAGGCCCGCCCGCCTTCTTCTCCTGCTTCTTGACGGTCATGTCCTCTTTGAGAGTACGCAGCACGCGGCTCGGCCCCGTGATGACCTCCATTCCGGGTTGAAGTCCCGAAAGGATTTCGATGTCGGACTCGCCCGTGATGCCGGTCGTCACCTCGACGAACTTGACCTTGTTGCCTTGCAGCACGAAGACGCCCTTGATGTCCTTCGGCTTCTCGCCTCCGGCGGGCGTCGGCGTCGGCGTGGCCGCGCCGGGTGAGCCGGACGGCTGCTCGGGCCGCTTCTCGACGATGGCTTGCAGCGGCACGGCGAGGACGTTCTGTTGAACTTTGGTCGTGATCGTCGCGGTCGCGGTCATGCCCGGCTTGAGGTTGTTGCGAATCTCGTCGGGCATCTTGTCTTTGAGGATTTCGATGACGACTTTGAACTCTTTGGCCTCCTGCACGTTGACGTTGTTGGAGAGACCGCCGCCAGCCGCTGCGCCCGACTTGCTGATGGCGAGCGGCGTCTTGAGTTTGACGATGCCTTCGAGTTCCCGTTCGCCGAGCGCGTCAACTTTGATCTTGACGGGCTGACCGGCGTTGACCACGTCAATCTCCGTCTCGTCAACGTTGACCTCGATGTTGATGACGGACATGTCGGCGATGGTCATCAGCGGCGTGGACTGGAAGTTGGCGAGGGCGAACTGTCCCTTGCGCGCGGGGATGTCGGCGACGACGCCGGTCAGCGGCGAGAGTTGCGTCGCTTTGGAACGCTGGCTCGCTTCGCCGCGCAGGAGCGCCTGCGCCTGATTGACGCGCGCCTCGCTGGTCGAGACGCTCTGGCGCGCGCGCTGCACGCCGATCTGCGCGTCGCGGACGGCGACGCGCTGCTGGTTGACGCGCGCCTTCGCCTCCTCGATGCCGATTCGCTGCTGCTCAAGCTGCGCCTTCGCCGTCCGCAGCGAGACCTGCGCCTGCTCGAAGCGGTCGCGCGCCGCGTCGTATTCGACGCGCGTGGCGACGCCGGATTCGACCAGTTCGGTCGAGCGTTTCAACTCGCGCTGCGCGGCGTTGAGATTGACGGTCTCGCGGTCAACGGCGGTCTGCGCGGTGACGACCGACTGCCGCGCCTGCGCGACGGCGGCTTCGGCTACCGTCAACGCCTGCCGCGACTGCGCGACGTTATTTTCCGCCGAGAGCACAGCCGAGCGCGCGTTCTGCACGTCGCTGATGGCAACCTGCACGCCCGCCGCCTGCGCTTCCTGCTGCGTTTGCAGTTGCGTCGGGTCGAGGCGGACGAGCGGCTGTCCTTTGGTCACTTGGTCGCCGGGGTTGACGAAGATGTCCTCGATGCGGCCAGCGACTTCGCTCGTCAGGTTGATGAACTGGATGGGACGCACTTCGCCCGATGCCGTGACGACCGAACGGAGTTCGGGCCGCGCCTCGACTTTGACGACCACGACTTCCGGTTCGTCCTTGCTGTTGGCGAAGATGCTGATGACGACGACGATGCCGATTATCGCTACAGCCGCGACGGCGATGATAATCTTTCTTTTGCGGCTCAGAGCCATGGGGATTTAATTTCCTTCTTAGATGGAGGTCAGGGGTCTAAGTTGTGTCGAGTCGGGTCTGAAATTACGATTGTCTGACGATCCGGCGCGCAGCCGTCCGGCGACGAAATTCCGAATCTTAGACGCGCCAGTAAAGCTTTTACGTCGAAATGTCGCCGACAGTTTCAAAAACCGCGAGTCGGGACGGCTGCAACGGTTCGGGATGACGCGGGCGGCAGACGGGCGAGCGGCTGACTTTAACATAATTCGCCGCGCGGGGCTTTTCCGTCGTCGCCGTCGCGCTGGAAAACGCTTGTGCACGGGCTGCGGTCGCAGTTTTGAGCAAGTGGTTGGCGCGCGTTCGGGTTTCGCGCTACAATACGCTTTGGATTTCGACGGGCGATAGCCGACCGAAAGTCGGGGGCGTGGCGGAATCTCCGAGGAGTCTCCGGGTGTTGCTCGCGCACGGGGCATCAATGAATATGCGAAGGAAGAGATAATGATTACCTGCGAGAGGTGCAACACAGAGAATCTGGACGGCTCGCAGTATTGCGACGAGTGCGGGGCGATGTTGGGGAGCGTCTCGCGGCAGAAGAAGATTATCACCGGCCCGACCGAAAACGGCGACAATCCTTCCATCTCGGCGGCGGGCGCAGGGGGCGGCGCAGGCGACCCGCCCCCGGCCAGAGTCTCCGAGCCGCTCTTGATTGACAACAACGGACATTCCGAAGCCGTGCCCGTCATGGCCGCGTCCGGCACGGGCTACGTGCCCCTCCCGGACGTGCTGCGCGCGGGCGGCCCGCACGCCAAACTCGTCATCCATCGCGGGCGTTCGGTCGGCAAAGAGTTTCCGATGAGCGAGGACGAGACGCAGATCGGGCGTTGGGACGCCGATGGCGGCATCTTCCCCGACGTTGACCTCGACTCGGACGACCCGGAAGCCAAAGTCTCGCGCCGTCATGCGCGCATCACGCGGCGGGGCGAGCAATATTTTATTGAGGATTTGGGTTCCACCAACGGCACTTTTATCAATCGCGGGAGACGCTTGTTGCCGGGCGACCGGCAACCCTTGCGCGACGGCGACGAGGTCATCGTCGGCAAGACGTTTCTCCGTTTTCACGTCATCAAATAGGCTTCCGAAGCTTTTCCGGAGAGGTTGACGGCGGCGGCGCGAACCGCGAGGAAGGGTTCGCCGGGTCGAAGTCTCAAATGAGTAGTCGAGTCATGTCGTCCTGCTTTCGCTGCGGTGCGAACGTTGCGCCGGAAGACCGCTTTTGCGGCAACTGCGGCGTCTCGATGAGCCTCGCCGGTCAAGACGAGGCCATCCTCGCCGCACCCTCCGACGCGCCCCACGCATCGTCGTCGGCGGCTGCGCCCGCGCACACAAGCTCCGACGAAGAAGAGACCACACAGGGCGGCACGGATACGGGCGACGACAACACGCCCGACGCGCCGCCGCCCGCGCCCGCGAACTCCGCACAGTTCGACGAAACAATCATTGACCATCCGGCAATCGTCTTCCCGGCAAAAGAACCGGACGCGCGCCCGGCAGCCGAGGCGTCCGCGTCGCAAGAGCAGCCCGCGTCGTCCGGGCCTGCGGAGACGCCTGCGGAGAGCCAGACCTCTACGGAGTCCGCTCAGGAGTCCGCGACGCCTGCGGAGTTTGCCGCGACGCCTGCGGAGAACGTGACGCCGCCCGTCGAAGCGAGGCCCGCCGCGCCGAGTATGCCTTTCGCGTCTTCCGTCGAGCCGAAGCCGGTCGAGGCGCGTCCCGTCGAGCGCGAGCGGCGCAACACGGCGGACAACAGTCATCCTCCGCCCGCCGAGGGCCGCACGTCGCGCCCCGAACCCATCCACACCGGAGGCCGACGCCATCAGGAGAGCAAGCAACTCGAACCGGGGACGAGCCTCAACGCGCGTTATGAGATCGTGCGGCGCATCGGCGGCGGCGGGATGGGCGCGGTCTATTACGCGAAGGACAAGAATCTGGGCGACGCGCCGCGCGCCGTCAAGGAGATGATTCAGTCGCAGTTGGACGAGTCGCAGCACGAGAAGGCGGTCGGCGATTTCAAACGCGAGTCCATGCTGCTCGCCTCGCTCGAACATCCTTCCATCCCGACCATCTACGACTATTTCTACGACGAGCACGCCAACCGTTTCTATCTCGTCATGAAGTACATCTCCGGCGGCGACTTTCTCTCGCGCCTGCGCAACGCTCCCGCCGGACGCATTGACGAGCAGACCGTCACCGACTGGGCCTGTCAGGTCGCCGACGTGCTCGACTACCTGCACAACCGCCGCCCGCCGATTATCTACCGCGACCTCAAACCCGCGAACCTGATGATTGACGGCAATTCGGGCCGCGTGATGTTGATTGACTTCGGCATCGCGCGCTGGGTCGCGCCGCAGGAGAAGGGCGTCACCGCCGTCGGGACGATGGGCTACGCGCCGCCCGAACTCTTCAGCGGCAAGGTCGAGCCGCGCTCCGACCTCTACTCTTTAGGCGCGACGATGTTTCATCTCCTGACCGGCTCCGACCCGCAGGACAACCCGCTGCTCATCTTCGATTTCACCAAGAACCCGCGCCCGCGACAGATCAATCCCGCCATCTCAAACGAGATGGAGCGCATCCTGATGCGCTCCGTCGAGTACAAACCCGAAGGGCGTTTTCGTTCGGCGGGCGAGATGCGCGATGCTCTGGGCGGGCACCTCGAACGCCTGCGCAGCGGCCTCGTCAGCTACGGCGGCGCGACGCTAGAGCGTTCGAGCGACAAGACGGTCGCCGTCGAGATGGTCTTCTGCGGTTTCTGCGGCGGGCGCATCGCCGCCGACGATGTTTTCTGCGCGCATTGCGGCGCGAAGCAACCGCTCGCCAACGCCAGCGCGGCCCTGCGTGCGGCGCGCGCGACGGCCAAACTCGTCGTCGCCGGAACAACCGAGCTCGATGCGTCGTTTCAATTGCACAAGGAGAATAACCTTGTCGGACGCAGCGACCCGCACTCGAATATTTTCCCCGAGATTGACCTCTCCAAGTTTGACCCGGAGACGAAAATCTCGCGCCGCCACGCGCGCATCTGGCGCGAGGGCGACACCTTTCTGGTCGAAGACCTCGGCTCGGTCAACGGCACGGTGATCAACGATTCCGTCCGTCTCGGCCCGCGTCAGCCGCGCGCTCTGGAAAACGGAGACAAGCTACGCCTCGGCGAAACCACGCTGCATTTTTTGATTGGATGAGGGATTGGCTCTCAAGCATCCGGCCTTCGGCTCTCAGCCCCCGCGACGACTGCCGAAACTCTTAGCCGGATGCCGTAACGCTGATTGCCCGAAACTGACTGCATGAGTGCGCACATACACAGACCGACGCTCCGACAGGCCGAGACACGAACCGAAGCATATCTGACGACGCGGGCCGAGACGCGTTTCGAGCGGCTGCGCGCGCCCTTCTCCCTGCGCTGCGGCGCGCTGCTCGTTGATTACACGGTGGTCGTCGCCATCCTCGCCTTCACGACGCTGGTTGCGCGGCTCGTCGGCAGCGGCACGCGCTGGGCCGGAACGACCGTCCTGACGCTCGGTTACTTGGTCGCCTTCGCGGCGGCGATTCTCAACTTCATCGTGCTCGCCTCCTTCGGCGGGCGCACCTTCGGCAAGTGGGTCACGGGGCTGCGCATCGAACGCCGCGACGGTCTGCCGCTCAGCCTCGGTCGCTCGTGTCTCCGGCATCTCGTCGGCTACGCCTTGACCGTGCTGACGCTCGGGTTCGGTTTCCTCGTCGCCGCGTTCAACATCGAAGGGCGCGCGCTGCACGACTACGTTGCCGGAACGGTCGTCGTGCGCGACCGACCGGAAGCGGGGCGCGGAAGTAGCGGCGGCGCGTCGCCCGCGCGCAAGCGTTCGGCGTTGCCTTGAAGCGCGAGCGGAGACGCATGGAAGTTTTGACGGGAGACGCCGGACGAGTTCGTTGATAGAGAAGACGGAAGATGTCAAAGACCTGTTCAAGTTGCGGAGCGGAGAGTCAGGCGGAGGCGCGTTTCTGTCGTCGCTGCGGCGCGCCGCTGCGCACCAACTCCGCCGACGATAACTCACAACTCGTCTCGCCGCTCGCCGCCACCGTCCCGCTCTCCGACATCGGTCGCGCCACCGACAGCCTCTCGCCCGAAGACCCGCGCCGCTCCGGCCCCGAGACGACCCGCGTCAATCGCGCCGAACTCGATTCGCTCCTGCGCGCCAACAACAACAACAGCGCGCCGCCGTCCCAATCCCTCGACGCGACGGGCCACCCCTTCGACCCGCAACGCACCTCCGCGCAACTCGGGCAGCAGACCAATCTCGACGAACACTTCGGGCAGCAGACGCTCTACGACCCCGCCCTGCAAACGCCCGACGCCACGCAGTCGCTCCCGCCGCAGACCGAGGGCTTGCAGACCTCCGACCTGTCGAACAAGTTAATCCCTGCGAACGGCGAGGGAAGCAACGCTCATCGAGACAGCAGCGACGGCAATCACGACGACGACGACGAGGAGTTGACCATCACGGTCGCGCGCGTGCCGCCCCCGCACATCTTCAGGGGCGACGAGCAGGCGGCGAGAGTCGTGCCCTCCGGCGTCCACGCCGCATCCGGCGCGCTCCCGCACGCCGCCGCCGGACAGGCGCAAGCACCGCCGCCGCCGCCCGAGAGTCCCGCGCCTCCCGCCGGTCAGGCGCGCAAGCTCTGGTACGTCGCCGCCGCCGCGAGTCTCTTGCTGCTCGCCATGACGTGCGTCGCGGTCTGGCTCGGGATAGGTTATTTTCGCAAACAGCCGTCCGCGAGTTTGAGCAACGTCACGCCGACGCCCGCCGACAGTCGGCAACTGTTTGATGAGAAACTCGCGGAAGCCGAATCGCTGCTCGCCAAAGGCGACCTCGACGCCGCCATCAACGCGCTCCGGCAAGCCACCGCGCTCGACCCCGCCAACACCAAAGCGCGGCGCAGGCTCGGCGACCTGCTGCTCGATAACGGCAGGCGTCGGGAAGCCATCGAGGAGTTTCGCGCCATCACGCGCATTGACGCGCGCGACGCCGAGGGGTGGCGTTCGCTCGCTCGCGCGCAACTCGACGAGAGTTTATATGAGGATGCGTCGGAGAGTTTTCGACGCCTCATCGCGCTCGGCGGCGAGGCGAGTTTGAACGACAACGAACTGCTCTCCTACGCCGAAGCCCTGCGTCTTTCGGGGCTCACGGATGAAGCCCGACCCTTCTACGAACGACTCGCTTCTTCCGCCTTCGCCGATGTCGCCAACTCGGCCCGTCAACACCTGTCCGAGTTGGCTAGTGCCTCCGCGACGCCGAACGTCACGCCGACTCCCGAACCCGCGCAGGCGAATCAGAACCGTCAGCAGCAGGTCGGTCTCTCCCCGACGCCTTCCGCGATGCAGACCGCCGCCGCCGCGTCTCCCACGCCCGCGCGCGTCGCTGCGAATGCGCCGCCAAACGTGCAGACGCCGCCGCAGTCCGCGCTCTCGGCCAGCGAACACTTCGCGCGCGGCGAACAACTCTGGGGGTCGAATCGCGTAGCCGCGCTCGGCGAGTTTCGCGCCGCCGCCGCCGCCGGAAACGCCGACGCACACTATTATCTCGGACTCGCTCTCTTGCAGGGCCGCGAGCCGTCCGCGCTCCAACGTGCCGAAATCGGCGCGGCGCTCCAACATTTCCAGAACGCCCAGCGCGGCGGACGCTTCCGCGCACAGGCCCAACGCTACGAAGAACAACTCGGCAAAGAGTTTGACCGGAGAAGGCAAAAATAGGGTAAATCGTGAATCGTAAATCGTGAATAG
>DATLMV010000277.1:0-30698 GCA_035537095.1 Pyrinomonadaceae bacterium | reverse complement strand
GCGTTAAAGGCTGACATTATCTCACAGTATCAACATGCCGCTACCGTCGCTGTCGCGGGCGTTGCATCTGTTTCTGCTATTGCGCTCGAACAAATTCTACAGCGCGTGTTTGCAAAAGCGTTGAAGCGCATTGTGCTGGCTTTTGATATGGACTGGCAAACTAACCAGCACGTCAAAGCCGCGCTTTTGCAAATGAAGTATGGTCTTGAAGCAACTGGATTGCCTGTTGCGGTGCGAACGTGGGATGAGAAATTAGGCAAGGGGTATGATGATGCGCTTATGAGCGTAGAAAGGATTGCAGCGTAATGAGTGACTTTAGAGATTTAACCGGAGAAGAGTTTAACAATACTGATGGCACTTCATCGCGGTCATTTATAACTTCATTCGCGGACTTTATGAGCAGGCAGTTCAATGATGGTGAAGAGATTGCCTTTCATGCTTATCGCGGGGAGATTGTGTTAGTTCAATCAGTAACAAATCACGGTAAGAGTACGCTCTGCCGGAATGCCGGACTTGCGCTTGCAACGGGCGGTGAGTTCGCGCCGATTGTAAGCAAAGGTAAACCGCGCAAGGTACTACTGCTGAACCTTGAAGGCTCAGGCGGGCGATTCCAGACCGATTTAGCAGTAATGACGCGCGACTTTACAAGCAGCGAAATCGAGTTAGTGCGGGCGAATTTCTTACCTACCCACGCGCCAGTGATTGACGATGAACTGCTTTCACTTTCTCGCCACATGGACGTATTAGAGCAGGATGCCCGCAAATATAGCGTTGATGCAATTATCATTGATACAGCTTCAGCCGCGTTTTCTATCCACAATGAGAATGATAACTCTGAAGTTGCAAACAGTGTGATGAAGCGACTACTTACTTTAGCGCGTAAGTTGAACTGCGTCGTTGTAGTTGTTCATCATATTGGCAAGAGTAGAAGCGAAGAAGGAAACTCAAGAGAACCGGCGCATAAAGCGCGCGGGGCGTCCGCATGGGGCGACTTCGCAACATCTATATTCAACATCGAAGCATCACCGGAAGATAGAAGTCGAATACAGCTTACATGCGCCAAACGTAAGGACGGCGACAACTACACGGCAATAATGAAACTTAGCCAAGACAAGCGTTCGTTCACCATGACGGAAGAGAAGCCGCCTATCTTCACGACAAGTTATGAAAAGACGGTGCAATCAATTACAAGAGAGACAAAAACGACGGAAGCTATAGAAATAGGTAAACGATTAGGCATTGCGGAGAGAACTACCGCACAAAACTTAAAAGTTGCGGTTAAGGATGGGCGTCTGAAACGTGTTAAGCATGGTGTCTATGCGCCGCTTGAAACTGCTGCAACTGCATCCAGTATAGAGAAGCGCAGAATTGCAGAAGTCCCGAATAATGTTATCGATATAACAAGTAATGTAATGCGCGCTGCTTGAGCTTTCACAATTAACGATATTCGGTAGAAAGTTTTTGCTACCTTACCAATACTTCAAATGATGCGCGCCTGTGAGACTCTTAAAGTTTAGCAGGCGCGTTCTTTATTGGATGGCAGCACCCCGACGCCTTATCGAATATTCCCCCGTTGCGGCTGAATCTTTCCTATAACCATAGCTTCAAACTCATTTGGAAAATTCAGCAAAACCCTAGCTGTATCTCTCGTTAAACTTCGTCGCTCAAAATATTTTCATGTACTCTCGTAATACCTTTAATATAGATTACAAGCTGTTAATTTACAGTGATTTAGTCTCAAATACATCTGCGGTGGACTCTAAGAAAAGTATTCGTTGCAAGCACTCGTTATTAGCTGCGCTATGTCCCTTTAACGATAATCAACTTTATATACTGATTCCTAAGCCTTATTTGACGTATAAGCGACTTTTGCTTACCAATTACCTAACTTATAACTGCGAAAATTCGTGCTGAATCCCGATGAATTTACCGTTAGGCTCGAAGGCTATTGCGATATGGTAGCCTGCTACTAACCACTGACACATGACATTACCGTCACCCATAGCGGAAATGCTATTTGGCGCACCTACTACTCTCTCAATTTCAGCGCGAGTTTTGCCCGTCATATTGCCGAGACTTCTGAATTTTTGAGCCAACAATCTTCCCGGCTCTGTTACTTGTTTGTTTATGGCTTCCAAACTATTGCCGCCCCCTAATTGTTGGGCAATTGCCGCAATCAGCGAGATAACAACGAGAATCGAAATTATTACTCCTAATGCTTCCATGATGCTTCTTCCTATGTGCGATTGTTGACCATGTGGTGGACGAGATAACCTGCAACCATCTACTGAAGCAAAGCTGCCTTCGATGAACTGTTACCTTGAGCCGCTTGCTCTATGTGCTTAAACATGAAAAGTAGAGACACCTAATCTCCATCTGGCACATACCGCAATATCTTATCCGGTTGACACTTCAACACTCGACATAGCTTGTTTAGTGTCCCTAATCCTATCATCTCGAAGTTTCCAGACCATAGTTTAGTCGCCACTGTAGGCGATACGTCAATAGCTTTCTGTAAGCCGTGCGCGTTACGTATGCCGCGCTTCAATGCCATTTCCTGAATGCGTTTTGTAATCATGTGCGACACTCTAACATAGTCATATTGATTACTCAATATAGTAAATTTATGTTGACAGGGTTTACTTGATTTAGTAAATTACGCTCATCGTTTGAAACGCAAGGAAACACGAATGATAAACCTAAACGAAAACAAATTAGCGGTGGTTGTAGATGCGGCGTTGTTGGCGGTTCAGGATAGTAAGCGATGGACAAATGCCATCCTGCGCGCTGAAGAATTGCTAACGAACGGCAACCCGTATATCCACTTCACAGGCGCGTCACTTTTGATATTGTCGGAGTCAGGCGAGATTTACGAAGCGAACGGTGTCTGCCAATGCAAGGCGTACAAAGGCGGCTCACCTTGTAAGCATCGCGCAGCCTATAAGCTAGTCAAGCGATACATGGAAATCCTGTAAAGTAAGCGAGCCGCTACGTATGATACGCGGCGGCTCATGCCTTAAACTCGACACAATGAAGTGACTAAACAGCGTGAATGTGTTCTCGAATGTGTCCTGATGTGCGGAAAATGTTGAATTTAGGCGGCTATTTGGTAGGTTAAAGCTGCATTGCGAACGCGGCGCTCTGCCAAACTGAGCTACTGCCCCACGCGTTGGGCTAAATATTACGGGCGGTTGTGGGTGGTGTCAAGTTCAGGCATCGCGCCGTGGTGAGTCGGTTGGAGAATGTGTGACGGATGGATGTCGGCTGAGAATTTAGTGTCGGCCCGTTAGGCAGCGCGCCGTTGCCGGAGCCGGTGGAGGCGTGTCCGAGGGGTTGGCCGACGGAGGGTTCGGGAGGCTGTTGTCGGGTTGTGATTTTTTTGATGTGAGGGCGGGGCAAACTCGGAGGCGGCGGGCGCACATCTCATGCTATGCTGATGGAAGTTTAAAGAGCCGGACAAGTCATCGCAGCGTTCAGGATAACTTTCCATAATGGGCGGAGATGGCGGTTGCAGAGTCGGGCGGCGATTGCCGTCAGGCGTGGCCGTCCCGTCGCGCCCGCGTCGTCCAGACCTTCAAGGAGCATTGTCTTTATGCGTCTCTCTCTCGCACGTGCAGGCTTCGCCGTCTTCGTCGTGGTGAATCTTCTGGTCGTGAACTTCGCGGCGGGCGCGGCGGCGCAGACGGGGCAGGGCGCGCAGAAGAACGTGGGCGCGCAGAAGGCCAACGTGCAGAGGGACGCTCCGGCGAAGAAGCCCGCGACGAAGAAGGCGGACGAAGATGAGGAGACGGAGGCCGAGAGCACTTCGGAGCAGCAGGGGCCGGAGGATGTCTTGAAGGTGGAGACCGACCTCGTCGCCGTGCCGGTGATTGCCACCGACCGCGACGACGTGTACGTGCCCGATCTGCGGCAGGATGAGTTCACGGTTTATGAGGACGGGGTGAAGCAGGAGGTCGTCTTCTTCGCCACGGTGAGCGCGCCCTTTCACGTCGTCCTGATGATTGACACGAGCGCGAGCACGCAGGAGAAGCTCCGGCAGATTCAGAGCGCGGCCATCTCTTTCGTCGAGGAGTTGCAGCCGGGAGATAAAGTCAAAGTCATCTCGTTTGACGACAAGATACGCGACTCGGGCGAGTTCACGAGCGACCACACCGTCTTGAACGCGGCCATCCGCCGCACCGCGCCGGGCAAAGGGACGAAGCTCTACGACGCGATGACGCTCGCGCTCGGCTCGCTCGGTCGCGTGCGGACGCGCAAGGCCGTCGTCATCTTTACGGACGGCGTGGACTGGCACAGCGACGGCGCGCGTTACGAGGACAACATCCGCGCGCTCGAAGAGTCGGGCATCATCGTCTATCCGATTCGCTACGACACGCGCCTCGACACGGAACGCATCGCGCGCCAGCAGGCCGAAAGCGGACAGCGCGTTGACCTCGGCGAAATCTTCGGGACGGGATCGTCGCGCGGCAAGACGACGCCGACCGCTACGGGCGGTTCGCCGTTTCCCGATTCGGGCAGCACGTCGCGTCGCGGCGGGGCGACGCCGACGACCGTTCCGGGCGGCGACGGCATCCCTCTGCCCGACGGCGGCGGAGGCATCGGTTCGCGTCTCCCGCCGATTATCTCGCCGCGCCGGACGGACACGAACGGGCGGCGCGGCGGCGACGACCCGAACATAGATATTGACCCGCAGTCGCCGCGCAATCGAAGGGGGACGGGCACGAGTTGGCCGGACGACCGGGACGACGGGAGCGTCGGCGCAGACCGTCGTTACCCGCGCACGACGACGACGACATCCGGCGGGCGCGACGGCTCCGCGACCGGCACTCGCTCGAATGATTCCATCACCAACATGCTCAACATGGCATACCTGACGGCGGACGGGTATCTCAAAGACCTCGCAGACAAATCCGGCGGCGAACTCTACCGCGCCGATACGCTCCTGAATCTGGCGGATGTCTTCTCGCAAATCGCTGCGGAACTGCGGACGCAATACTCCATCGGCTACTATCCGTCGAACCGCGCGCGCGACGGCAAGTATCGAAAGATTCAAGTCCGCACGACGCGCAAGGATGTCTCCGTCCGCGCGCGTCCCGGTTATCGCACGCCGACTGAAAGGCAAAAGTAAAAAGGTAAAAGGCAAGCTAAAGAAGGCAAAGGTGAAAAGTTAAAAGGCAAAAGTAAGGAAAAGGAAAAGGCAGGGAAGGCATGTCGCGGGACAGTTTGAACATGCGAGCCGTATCAACGTCGGTTTAGAGTTTCAAACCGAGCCGCTAGAAAAAGGCGAAAGGGAGCAAGAGTTTATCTTGCTCCCTTTCTTTTGTTATTCGTGCGGCGCATTCAAGGATTGCTCGGCGCAATCATCTATGCGTCAGGGAAGATGAAAGGGAGCGTGTGCTTTGTCGAGCGCACGCTCCCTTTCGCGCAACGGTTTTACGGCAACGCCTCGACGGTGATGAAGAAGCGGAAGCTGCCGCTCTGCGCGACGCCGAGCAGCATGTGGAGGTCAATGGGTGCGCCGTTGGCGAGCGGCGAGCCGAGCGTGACGGTTCCGGCATTGAGGGTGGAGTTTAAGCCGCCGCCCATCGCTTGCGTCGGCGGTTGTTCGAGCGTCGTGCCCTGCACCGTCAGGCTGCACGGCGCGGGGTTCGGCGAGCAGGTGGCCGCGTTGTTGACCGTCACCGAAATCGTTCCCGAAGTCAACGCGCGGATGTCGGCGACGCCTGCGCCGGGCGAGGGGAAGGTGGTGATGTCGGTGATGCGGAGGCGCAACCTCGTAATCGGGCCGCCCGTGTTATTGACGAACCTGCGCCGGACGGAGAGCGTGCCGAGCACATAGGGGCTGGAGGCTGGCGCGACGCCGGTGACGCTCGAAGGCGTCAGCGTGTCGGTGTAGGAGTTGCTGTCGCGCACGCGGTTGGGTGCGGACGATGCAGGCTGACTGGGGTCGAGCATCTGCGTGGTGATATTGAAGAAACGGTTGATGGGACTGGTGAGATTCTCGGGGCTCGGTGCGCCGAGAATCGAGGGACGCGTGCTGTAGGTCGCGCCGTTGGTCGAGATGAAGAAGAAGTCGTTGCTGTTGTTGTTGGTGTCTTGCGGGAAGCCGGACGTCAGCTTGCGAATGAAGCTGTACTCGCCGTTGGTGGTGATGCCGGTGGCAGGCGTCAGGGCTGTCCCCTCGAAGTAAATCGGGTTTGTGCTGTTGAAGCCGACCGAGTCAATCCGGTTGGCGGCGGTCGCGGGCGTTCCGGCGAAGAAGCCGATGCTGCTGGCGTCGCCGATGCCGGTTTGCGTGCCGTTCGAGGCTGCGACCGCCGCGAGGCTGTATCCGGCTCCCGTTATTAAGTAATGCCCGTGTGCAGGGATGACCGTCGTGTTGCTGCCGATTGCGCCGGGAACCGTGTGGACGAGGCCAGCCGTCACCGACTGGAGCGTGTAGCCGCTGATGTCGAGGCTGCTGTTCGTCGTGTTGTACAACTCCGTAAACTCGTCTGTCGCGCCCGCCGAGCCACGGAAGCGGAACTCGCTGATGACGACCTGTCCGGCGGTGGCCGCAGGCGCGAGCGGCGTGGTGACGGTGATGGTGGCCGTGCCCGTCATGCTCTGCCCGTCGGGGTTGGTGACGGTGATGGTCTGCGGGCCGAGAGTCGCGCCGACGGTCGAGACGTTGAGCGTCACCTGCGTCGGCGTGTTGTAGGTCACGCTGTTGACCGTGACGCCGCCCGAGACGGTCGCCGTGATGTGGTTGAAAGGCTCGGCTCCGGCGATGTCCGCGCCCGGATCGTAGAACTCGGAACCGGCGACCGACGTGCCCGTGACGACGACGTTGGTCGAGGGCGTGTTCTGCGCGACGGTTGAAGGCGTGGCCGTCGTCGGCGTGGCCGGAAGCGGCGCGAGCAGGCGGACGACGCGGACGCCGTACTGGTTCGTGCCGCTACAGAACTCCTGAATCGTCCACATCGTCATGTCGTCTTTCGGGTCGAGCGACGTGAACGAGTAGTCGCCGAAACGGCGCGGCGGGCCGGGGTCTGAAGGCGGATTGTAGGCTGTGGAACTCGTGGTGTAGAGCGCGACCGCGCCGGTCGTGCCAGCCGCGTCGCCGCGCAGACGCCCGTTGGTCGCGGCGTCAATGCGGTAGGGAGTTCCGGCGGTGCTGAAGCCGTGGACGGCGTGTCCCTGCCCGGAAACCATCGTGGTCGGAATCCAGTACTGGCGCGCGAGGGCGACGGTCGCCGCCGTGTCGAAGATCGTGCCCGACTGGTTGACGGTGATCGCGCCCGCCCCGACAGGCACGACCAACTCGTACCAGCGGACGCCGTTGCGCCGCGCGGCATTCGTGCCGGAGGAGACGCCCGTCGCGAGCACCGCGATGTTGTGCGAAGTCCAGAGCCGACCGTTGCGGATGTGGGCGGCGAAGAGGCGGTCGTCGAGCGCGTCGAGGTTGCCGTTCGTGCCGCCCGTGTCGCCGAGATGGTCAACGGTGATGGGGAAGGAGGTGGACGCGACGGTAGTTGCAATGTCGGCGGAGATGGTTGGCGTGCCGCCCGGTGTGAAGACGCGACGCGTAATCAACCGACCGAAGGCGGCGTTGCTGACGCCGATAAAGTAGCCTTCGGTGGCTGCCGGGTCGTAATTGTCCACGCCGCGCGGCGCGAACGGCCCTTCCGACGAGCCGTTGGGCAGGATGCCGCGAAACGCCGTCGTGACGACGGGGCCGCCGCTCAGGACGGAGCTTTTGCGGATGACGAAGCCCGTGCAGTTGACGAACGAACCGGAGACCGCGCCGAACATGTTGCCGCCGACGTAGAGCGCGTTGGCGTCAATGCCGAGCGACGGGTAATCGAGAAACTCGCCCGTGCTCAGGGCCACTCCGACCGTGTCCTGCTGGACGAAGTAGAAAGTCCAGACCGTGCTGCCTGAGATGACGCCGTTGCTGGCCGCATCGGAGACGGCAATCAGGAGGCGGTTCGGGATGTCGCCGATGCTTGAGGGCGACGTGCTCGGCACGTCAATGATGGTCAGGAACCAGCGGCGCGTCAGGCGGTCGTAGCGGACGTTGGGGTCGCTCGTGAAGTTGAGTCCGCCCGCCGGAAACGGCGTCATGACGGGGGAGAAGAACACGTCGGAGTCAACGTTGACGACGCCGTCGGCTGCGCCCGTCGTTTTGTTGAAGGTGCGGAGGCGACCGTTGGTGAAGACGAAGAACTGGGTCGGGCCAATCGCGCCCATCGTGTCGGGCGGAAACGCGCCGGTGTCGGCGAGCGTCGCGCCGGTGAAGTTCGGCGTGCTGACGGTCTGCGGGGCGGCGGGCGGCGTGTCGTCTGCGGGCGCGTCGTCGCCGGACTGCGCTGTCCCGCGCGTGCCGCTTCTGACGGGAGCGCCGTCGGCGGTTTCGCTGTCGCCGCCTGTGCGGGCGACAAGCGGCGCGTCGGGGTCTTGCGGCAGATGAGAGCGGTCAATCTTCTCTTTGCGAAGGATGCCTTTGCCGACTCGCGGCGGGCGGGGCGAGACGTAGTTGGCCTGCTCGGCCATGATCTGATTGTTGGTCTTCTGCACGCCGTCCTCGCCGGTCGAGGGGTCGCCGACGGTCTCTTGATCTGAACTGACGGGCGTGTAGCTGAGGAAGCCGTCTTGCGCCTTCGCGCGTCGGGCGGCGGCGGCGCGGCGTGCGTCGCGCTCTTTCTGCGTCTCGCGCTCTTTCTTACGCGGCGGAGCGTTGGTCGGCGTGGCTTCACCAGCCGGAATGCGAACTGCGGTGCGTCTCTGTGCCGACGCGGGGAGAATAGTTGATGTCAACAAAACGGCGCAGAGCGCCAGAGCGACGTGACGGCGGAACGACAGGGCGAGCCCACGGATGCCGCGCGAAGGGGAAAAGTTTTTCATGTGGCCTTTCTCGATATTCAAGGTACGAGGTTGGGGATTGGTTACGTTCGGGTACGTTTCATCGAAGCGGTGATGTGATTGTCAAACACCGGAGCAGGAAGGTTGTTGCCAACGCTTCAGACGCGCTGGCGCAGAAGTGCGAGAAGCTTGATAACGATATGATGGAAGCTAAAGCGTTATTGCGTTGCCCGCTTGGAAGGTCTCTGACGTGGTCGGAGATGACGGAGATTAACCTCTGTTAGTGATTATGTCAACGAATTTGCTGATTTGAGATTCAAGTGCGCGGGCGACGCACACGGGCGGGCGGGAAGACGCGCCGGAGAGTTCAACGGCACTTCCAGAGTCGGCCTTCGCTGCCGCGCGTGAGCGTGAAGGAGCCGAGCGGTTCCGTGCGCCCGTCGAGCGTGACGTTGAGCGTCATCGTCCGGTCTTGGATGGTTCCGGTGTAGCGCGCGGGCTGGCCGACCGGCTCGCGGCCTACCCGGATAGGGCCGGGCGACTGCCGCAGATGTGTGCCCCGCACGTCGAAGCGTCCCCCGGCGTCGGGCACGAGCGGTTCGCTGATCTTGCCGTGCGCGCAGTCGTATTCGATCTCCGCGCCGCCTTCGGTCAGCACGAGCCGGATGTGTTCGCCGCCCCATGTGTCCGGCGTCGCGCTCGCCGACGTGTTCTTGGGATTCTGCTTCACTCGCTTCTTCCTCGACGTGATCCGTTTCGCCTGTGCACCCGCCGGACGCTTCATTTGAACTTCCAGCGGCGCACCGCGCCCCTCTCCCGCACCGGCGGCGAAAATCAGAGACAACGCAAACGCAAACGACATCAACTTCCGGTAAAGCATCCCGCTCCTTCGTCACACGCGCCAGCGCGAGTGCGACATCCTGAAGACTGAAAACTCTCAAACGCCATCATCATAGCACCGCCGACGCCTCAACACGCAGCCGTTCATGCGGAGATTGACGTTCTCTATCGCTCGATTAAACGCGCGTGCGTCTCGCGGATGACGGCGGCGAGTTGCGCGGCGTCTGCGCGCCCGCCGCCCTGCGCCATGTCGGGCCGACCGCCGCCGCGCCAGCCGTGCGGCGCGCAGGCCGCACGCATCAGCGCGTTCATGTCGGCGTCCACGCCCGCCGCGCGCGCAAAGACGAGACGCGCGTTGTCGCCTTCGAGCGCGGCGACGAGCGCAACGGTCTGCGCGTGCGCGACGATGGCGTGCGCCAGACGCCGGAGCGTCTCCGCGTCGCGTCCTTCGAAGATGCGCGCGACGATTCTCGCCCCGTCGCTCTCGCGCCGCGCCGCGCCCTCCAGCAACTCCGCCGCTTCAACCTTCGCCGCCAACTCTTCGAGAGCGCGCGTCCGCCGCACGAGTTGCTTGTGTTCTTCGAGCAGGCGTTCGACGGCGGCGACCGATTCGTCGCGCCCGACGCTGAAGAGGGCGGCGACGCCGCGCGCCGTCGTGTTCGCCAGACGATAGTCGGCGTGCGCGCGATTTCCGGCGACGAACTCAAGTCGCGTCAAACCCTTCGCGCGCTCCCACGAACGAACCGCCACCACGCCGACTTCTCCCGTCCGCTTCGCGTGCGTCCCGCCGCACGGGCTCATATCGAAGTCCTCGATCTCGATGATGCGAAGTTCGCCCTCGCGCGCCGAATCCTTCCGCAGGGGCAGCGCGGCGGCCTCCTCCGCCGTCACCTGCCGGACGACGAGCGGGCGGTTCTCCCAGATGATTCGATTGGCGAGCGCGACCGCCTCTTCGATGCGCGCGTCCGACGGCTCACCGAGAGCAACGTCAATCTCCGAGACATGCTGCGACATACGGAAGCCGCGCGTCTCGGCGTCGAAGAGTTTGACGAAGGCTTGCGAGAGGATGTGCTGGCCCGTGTGCTGTTGGAGATGGTCGCGCCGACGCTCCCAATCAACGCGCCCGCGCACGCTCGCGCCGACCGCAAGACTGTTCGCGCCTTCCAAGATGTGCAGCACGCCGCTCTCTTCTTCGTCCACGCATTCGACGACGCGCGCATCATTCAACGCGCCCGTGTCGCTCGGTTGACCGCCGCCCGTCGGATAGAAGGCCGTCCGGTCGAGCGTCACGCCCGTCCGTCCGTCCGCCGCTTGCGCGACGGAGACGACGCGCGCGTCGAACTCCTTCAGATGTGAATCGGCGTAATAGAGACGTTCGGTTGTGTTCATCGCTTTGGCAGATTAACCGTCGTGTAAATCGTTCGAGCACGTCGGGCACAAACTAACGGACGCACGCGCGCGCGGTCAAGCGACTGTTTTTGACAGCCGCGCCGCGATGTGCGAATAATCGCGCATCAACGCGAAAGAGTGCGTCCGCTCCCCGGTTTTCGGATAACAAGTTTCGGAGTCGTCTATAAAAATGATTGTGAGAGTTCGTCCGTTCATGCTGCGTGTGTTCGCGGCGCTCATGTTGTCATTAGTTGCCGTGTCGTCGGCGTCGTTTGTGCCGTCGGCGGCGCAGGTCACTCCGGCGGCGGGCGAGCCGCCGTTTCGCATCGGCTATCGTCTGGCGATGACGCGGCCCGAGTCGCACTTATTTGAAGTGCAGATTGAAGTGGAAGGTTTGGCGAGCACACGGAGCCTCGATTTTCAGATGCCGCGCTGGTCGCCGGGTCGTTATGCCGTCTTCGATTTCGCCAAGAACGTGCAGGAGTTCGCCGCGTCGAGCATCTGCGAGCCGCAGCCGGCCTGCCTGCCGCGCCCGCTCGCCGTCACGCGCACCGACACGCAGACGTGGCGCGTCGAGACGGGCGGGCTTGAGCGCGTGCGCGCGAGTTATAAGGTCTTCGCCGACGATCTCTCCGGCACGTTCTCGCAACTCGACGCGCGACACGCCAACTACAACGGCGCGTCCGTCTTCATGTACGTCGCCGGACACAAGCAGGACGCCGTGCGCCTGACGATTGACGCGCCCCGTGGCTGGCGCATCGTCAACGGCTACACGGAGCGCGAGGGGCAGCGCGCGTGGGAGTTTGCCAACTATGACCTGCTGATTGACACGCCGACCGAGATTGCGCGCGATTGGACGGCGGACGAGTTTCGCGTCGAAGGAAAAACTTATCGGGTCGTCGTGCATTCGTTCGGCGCGGAGGGCGGCAGGCGCGGCGCGCTCGTGCGCGACATTGAGAAGATAGTCCGCGCGCAGACGGCGATGATGGGCGCGCCCGAGTTTGATTCCTACACTTTTCTCATCCACTTCGACCCGACCGCCAGCGGCGGCGACGGGATGGAGCATCTGACCTCGACGCAGATTATCTCTGCGGGCACACTCGCCGACCCCGGACGCTATGAAGCGGTGCTCGGCACGGCGTCGCACGAATTTTTTCACGTCTGGAATATGAAGCGGCTGCGGCCCGTCGGGCTCGGCCCGTGGGACTTCACGCGGCCTGTCGTCACGCGCGGCCTCTGGATCGGCGAGGGCTTCACGAACTACTACGGCCCGCTGATGCTCAGGCGCGCGGGGCTGCTCTCGGAGCGTGAATATCTCGACGACGTGAGCGGAAATATCACGTTCGTCGAGAACGCACCGGGCAGCCGGCTGATGAGCGCGGAGGAGTCGTCTCTGCTCGCCCCGTTCATTGACGGCCCCGCGCACAAGCAGCGCGTCAACTTGCAGAACACCGCTATCAGCTACTATCCGAAGGGCGAAGCCCTCGCCCTCACGCTCGACCTCTTGATACGCGGCAAGACGCGCGGGCGCGCTTCGCTCGACGAAGTGATGCGGCGCATGTACGAGGAATTTTATCTCCGCAGCGCGAAAGATTCTTACTACCTGCGCGGGCGCGCCTACACCAACGAGGATTTCTTTCGCGTCGTCTCGCAGGTGGCCGGAGAGGAGATGAGCGAGTTCTTCCGCCGCTACGTGCGCGGCACGGAGACGCCGCCCTACGAAGAGGCGCTCGCCCACGTCGGCCTGCGTCTCGTGCGCGGCGTCAACGAGCGCGAACCGTTCAACGCCGGTCTCCGCACCGACGACGGAGTGGTCAACGTCGTGCGTCCCGATTCAGCCGCCGCGCGCGCCGGACTCCGGCAGGGCGACGTGCTCGTCTCCATCGGCAACGCAAACGTCACGGGCGAGACGTGGCGCGATACGCTCAACACCTTCAAGCAGGGCGCACGCGTCCCCTTCAAAGTCCGCCGCGCCTCGCAAACAGTCAACGCCGACATCATCCTCGACGCCCCCGACAACTTCACTTACCGCGTCGAAGAAATCAAAGACGCCCCCAAAGAAGCCCGCGCCTTGCGCGCCGCGTGGCTTGCCAAATCGTAAATAGTAAATCGTAAATCGTGAATGGTGAATAGATGTGTGATTAATGCAGTTATCTATTTACCATTTACCATTCACCATTTACTAAGGCACAACAATATTGATGTGTTCGGGGATAATCTCGAAGGTCATGGGGAGGTGTCCGATGAGTTCGCCGTCAACCTGTACGGGGGCGTGGCCTGCGGCGCGGAGGCGCGTCGTGCGAATGAAGCGCGCGGCGGTCGCGTGCTCACTCATGCCGCCGCGCATCGCGTGGGAGAGAAAATAGAGATAATGCAGACGGCTGTGTGAGTTGATGATGCAAACTTCAAACTCCGGGCGGTCGAGCCGCGCACGCGGGGTCACGGAGAGTCCGCCGCCGTAGCGCGGCGCGTTGCCGATGGCCGCGAAGGTCGCGGGATAGCTCTCGCCTCCGACCTCGATTTGAAACTCTTCCGGCGTCCAACTCAAGAGATGCCCGAGTCCCGAATACCAGAACGCGGCCTTGCCGATGCGCCGCTTCAAGCGCGGCCTGACGCGCTCGACCACCGACGCGTCGAGACCGATGCCCGCCATCAAAATAAAATAACGCCGCGCGCCGCTCCGTTCCTCGGTCGCGCATCCGACCGCGACTCTGAGCGTGCGCCCGCGCGCACAGACTTCCGCCGCGCCGTCGGCGTCGAAGGGCAGACGGAGTTCGCGCGCGAGCACGTTGGCCGTTCCCGCAGGCCAGACGGCGAGACGCACCTCGCCCGCGCCGACGAGTCCCTGCAACGCTTCGTTGATCGTCCCGTCGCCGCCCGACACGATCAACTCCCTGAAGCCCTCGCGCGCCGCACGCGCCGCCAGACGCGCCGCGTCGCCCGCGCCGGTCGTCGGCCACACCTCGACACCGACGCCGCGCCGCGCGAGCCGCGCGCGAAAATTCTCGACCGCCGCCGCGCGCCGCCCGCCGCCGCGTCCCGCGTTCGGATTCGTGATTAAAACCGCCCTGCGTTTCTCCATCTGTTTCGATAGACGCGCGTCACTTGTCGCTCCCGCGCGCCGCCCTCGTCTCTTTATAGAGCAAGCCAAATGCCGCGCCGTCGAGAGCGGCGTTTGCTCTATAATGAACGCGTGACGGCGACTCCGCAAAGCACCGGGCCGGAAGTTGTTTGACCTGACAACGTCGAAGGCGTGCGCGCGCTCGCCGGACAACTGTCGGATATTTACGTCGGCGGGAATCTGTTGATGAGACGGAAGCGGGATGAGAACATAAGCGAAAGATTTGCTTTTCAAACTTCAACTTTCCGCCGTGCCTGCGGCGGCAATATCTGAGATAACAACCCGGACGGGGAGACTCGAAAAACGTGGACGACGAAAACAGAAGTCCTTCCGTTGAAAAACGGACTCCTGCAAAACGCGAGTTGCTCGTGCTGCTCGCCATCTATCTCGTCGGTTGGGCGATTCTGGCGATTGACCCGCACGACCGTTGGGATTGGGCGTTGGAGAATTTCTTTCCGCTCTCGCAACTGCTCGCCGTCGTCGTCTCCTATCGTTATTACAGGTTCACGCGGCTCTCTTATTACTTGATCTTCTTTTATCTCTTCGTGCAGACCTACGGCGGGCACTACACCTACGCGCTCGCGCCGCCGTTCAACTGGCTGCGCGACGAATACAATCTCTCGCGCAACCACTACGACCGCGTCGCGCATTTCATGCTCGGCTTCCTCATCGTGATTCCGGCGCGCGAGATACTCGTGCACAATATCCGCGCGTCGCGCCGCTGGCTGGCCTTCATCGCCGCGTCCATCATGCTCGCCGTCGGCGCGTTCTACGAGTTCATCGAATGGTGGGTCGCGCTCCTCGCCGACCCCAAACTCGGCGACGCCTTCCTCGGCACGCAGGGCGACATCTGGGACACGCATTGGGACATGTTCCTCGCCCTCGTCGGCGCGAGTGCCGCCCTCGCCATCTTCTCCCGAACGCACGACCGCCAACTCGGAATCTACAGCGACGGCGAGCGGTAAGCAGTAGGACGCCACTTTCATAGGACGCCTCTTTCACTTGTTGGGATTTTTGCTGCTCATTGCTCACCGCTCGCGGCTCGCGCTTTCATTACTCAACGCTCAATGCTTGCAGCTTATGGACGATGTCTTGCGCGGCGCGGGGGCGTGCGAGGCGTCGGGAGTCGGCTTGCATTTGGGCGAAGCGGGCGGGGTCGGAGAGCAGTCGGTCGAGTTTGAAGGGGAGGGCGGGGAGGTTGTTGCAGCGGATGGCGACGCCCTCTTCGAGCAGGTGGTCGGAGTTGCGTTCCTCCTGTCCGGGTATCGGGTTGACGATGCAGAAGACCAGACCCTTCGCCAACGCTTCCGACGTGGTCAGGCCGCCCGGTTTGCCGAGCATGATGTCTGACGCCGACATCAACTCGTCCATCTCCGTCGTGTAGCCGACAGCCTTGATGGAGACATTCGCGTTCGCGCCCGCTTCGCCTGCGAGCGTCTCGACGCGGGCTTTCAGTTTCTCGTTGCGACCGCAGAGCGCGAGCACCTGCGCGGGACTCTGCATCCCTGCGAGCGACTGCAAGATGTGTTCGACGGGGCCGACGCCGAAGCCGCCCGCCGAGAGCAGAATCGTCGTCCGGTCGGGCAGCAACCCGTGTCGCTCGCGCATGGCGCGTTGGTCTTTCGTCTCCGCGAAGACGGGGTCAATCGGGATACCGGAGACGGTGATCCTGCCGGGCGGGATGCCGAGTTGTTCCATGTGGACGCGCGTTTCGTCGAGCGCGACGAAGTATTGCTCGTAGTGATGGCAGAGCCACATCGCATGTACGTCGAAGTCCGTGACGACGATGGCCTGCGGAAAGCTGATGCGCTCTTTGGCCTTGAGCCACGAGATGATTTCGGCGGGCAGAAAGTGTGTGCAGACGGTGATGTCGGGTTGGTATTCGCGCAGGAGTTTGACGAAGGGGCGCGTGTTGAGTTTGTCTAGGGCGAGACGGCGGCGTTCGTTCTTCCAAGGCTTGTCGAGTTGGTCGTAGAGCCAGCCCAACATCTCCGGCATCTTGTTGACCATCTCAAGATAAGCCTTCGAGTAGAGATGCCGGAAAAGTTTGTTCGTGTATTGCAGCGTATCCACGTGGCGCACTTCATCTGCCGCGCCCGATTGTCGAAACGCGCGCTCGACGGCCTCGGCGGCGCGGACGTGTCCCGCACCAGCCGAGGCCGAGAGCACCAGCACTTTTTTGAATCTCATCGTTTCCGAACTCGCAAGGCGAGATGCCGTTTTCCTTAGTGACCGTCAACCGACCAATGCGGCGGGTCGCTGACGAGTTTGACGACGCCGTAGGTTCTGCCGACGTTGTGCAGGGCGGAGTTGGTGTTGCCGTTGGCGGGCGAACCGATGCTCTTGAGTGCGCCGCTCGCGTCCTTGATGCGGAGCGTCCCGGCCCACGTGACGGTCATGTCAATCGCCAGACCTTCGGTGTGGCGCGAACGCAAGGAAGGCGCGAAGGCGATGCCGTAGGCTCTGACCATCTGCTCGGCGGCGTTCTTCGAGGCGGCGGTGTTGCCGTGAAACCATTGGATGTTGACGCCCGCCATCGGCGGAACCGAGCGCGGGTCGAAACCTTTGCGCGCGATGCGGAAAGCGAAGTGCATCAGGAAGGCGCGCTCGGGCGGACGGAAGGTGGCGTTGATCTTGATGTTCGCGCCCGCGTCGGCGAGAGCCTGATGAAACTTGCTGATCTTGTCGAGAAACGGCGGCTTCAAATCGAAGATGGAGCGGCTGCCGGGAAACTTCGAAACCCATTGCGCCCCGCTCAGTTCGAGCGAGGCGGGCGGGGTGTCTTCGAGCCCGCGCGTGCCGGTCGCCGTCTCGTCCGTGCCGCACAACTCCTCCTCGAAAGTGACGGCGGCGAGGCCGCGCGTCTGGACGTTCGCCTGTTCGCCCGCCTCGCTGCCGATGTTGCCCGCCAGATGCGAGCGCAGCATCTGAATCAACGCCTCTTCCTTGCTCTTGATTCTCAGCGCGACTTTCGGAAAGGGCGTCGCGCAACATTGTTCGACGCCGAGCGGGATGACGGACTCGACCGCCGCCGCAGGGAAGTCGAACCAATGCCCGCACGCCAGACACGTCTCCGGCCATGCGACGCGCAGCGTCTCCGTCGTTGATTCCAGAGGGTTGACGAGAAAGACGACGGTGTACGCGTCGTCAATCTTCGGTCGCGCTTTCAGAAAGCTCGCGAGGCTGACCGTTCGGGCCGACGCCGACGCGCCGGACGAAGAGGACTTCGCGCCCTTTGAACCGCGCGACGACAGCGACGAAAGCTGGCTCTCCTGTTTCGAGCCGCTTTTGGTCTTCGTGCCTCTCTTGGGCAGGTTGTCGAGTATGCCGCTCATGATGTTGTGACGCGACGAAGAAAGGCTGCTCTCTTTCTTTCGTGATTTGGTCGCGGTCGCTTTTTTCTTGCCGGAGGACTTAGTTGCTTTTTTGGCTGGCATAGGTTTCGCGTCCTTTCGCGGAGTGGAGGTTGAAGTGTGATGGAGCAGGGAATCAACTATCCCGACTGATGATGTTTCACGATTTTTATGTGTCGAAGGAGCAAAACATTTCAAGCGCGGCGGCTGAGGCGTCGAGTGCCGGAAAAATATCCGCTTGAGGTTGACCCGCCGACGTTGCCGCCGGAGACTCGCGCCCGGCCCGCATGTTTTGCAGAGGAGACGATGCGACGCTTGAGAACGCGTGCAATGGTTTCGTCTCCGGCTCCCGGAGATGTTGATGAAGCGGAAGCTTTGTTCCTTCAAATCGCGTCGGCGGTTGACAGGGCGCGGCGCGGTCGCTCGTCATGTTTGCGCGCTCGTCCGGGTTGCGCGTATTAGTCGCGCGTCTTCCGTCGCGCGTCTTCCGTCGCGCGTCTATTCGAGACGATAGTTGGGCGCTTCCTTCGTGATGATCACGTCGTGGACGTGCGACTCTTTGAGTCCGGCGGGGCTGATGCGCATGAAGCGCGTCTGCTCTTGAAACTCCCTGATGTTGCGGCAGCCGGTGTAGCCCATCCCGGCGCGCAGGCCGCCGATGAGTTGCGTCACCATGTCGGCGAGCGTGCCCTTGTAGGGGACGCGCCCCTCGATGCCTTCGGGGACGAGTTTTGATTCGGTTTCGATTGTGTCCTGCGCGTAGCGGTCGCGCGAGCCTTCGCGCATCGCGCCGATGGAACCCATCCCGCGATAGGCTTTGAAGCTGCGGCCCTGAAAGAGAATCAACTCGCCGGGCGATTCCTCCGTGCCCGCGAAGAGCGAGCCGATCATCACCACGTCCGCGCCGACGGCCATCGCCTTCGCCACGTCGCCGGAGAACTTGACGCCGCCGTCGGCGATGACGGGCACGCCCGTGCCGCGCGCCGCCGCGACGCAGTTGTTGATGGCCGTGATCTGCGGGACGCCCGCGCCCGTGACGACTCTCGTCGTGCAGATGCTTCCCGGCCCGATGCCGCACTTGACGGCGTCAACGCCCGCCGCGATGAGTTCGCGCGTGCCTTCAGTAGTGGCAACGTTTCCGGCGATCAGTTGCGTGTCGGCGTGTCGGCGGCGAATCTCGCGGACGGCTTCGATGACGCGCGTCGAATGGCCGTGCGCCGTGTCTATCACCAGACAATCAACGCGTGCGCGGACGAGTTCGTCCGCCCGTTCGCGGAAGTCGCCGGTCGCGCCGATGGCGGCGGCGACTCTCAAGCGTCCCAAGTCGTCTTTCGCGGCGGACGGGTACTTGATGGCCTTCTGAATGTCCTTGACGGTAATCAAGCCTTTGAGATGCTTGTCGCCGTCAATGACGAGCAGCTTTTCGATGCGGTGTTTTTGCAGGACGCCCTTGGCCTCTTCGAGCGTCGTCCCGACGGGGACGGTGACGAGCGGTTGCTTCGTCATCACTTCGGAGACGGGAATTTTGAAACGCGTCTCGAAGCGCAGGTCGCGGTTGGTGATGATGCCGACGAGATGCCCGTCTTCATCCACGACGGGGACGCCGCTGATCTTGTATCGCTCCATCACGCCGAGCGCGTCCGAGACGGGACGGTCGGGGCGAATCGTCACGGGGTCAACGATCATCCCCGATTCCGAACGCTTGACCTTGTCAACCTCCTCGGCCTGTCGTGCCACCGTCATGTTCTTATGGATGACGCCGATGCCGCCCTGCTGCGCCAGAGCGATGGCGAGCGCGGCCTCGGTGACGGTGTCCATCGCGGCGGAGCAGAGCGGGATGCGGAGGCGGATGCCGCGCGTGAACTGCGTGGAGGTGTCGGTCTCGGCGGGCAGAACGTCGGAGCGCGCGGGGACGAGCAGCACGTCGTCGAAGGTCAGGCCGTCAACAAGGTCTTGGTTGAGCATGATTTTTTAACTCCGTCTGACAGGGGTTCAAGTCTAGAGTTGAAACTCAAAAGTCTCAAGTCAAAGGCGCACGCGGGCGGGCTTCTGACTTGAGACTTTGCAGCTAGAGACTCGGAAAACTTCATCTAGGGCAGAAACTGTTTGTAGTCGTCTTTGTTGATAACCCATTCCATGTTCCGGCCTTTCGGCGGCGGCGCGGGCGAGCGCGCGACCTGCCCGTTGATGCTCACTTCGAGCGCATTGATCTTGTCGCGCGAAAACTTGAGGCTCAAGCGGTTCTGCGCCTTGAACTCACGCGACTCGTCCTGTTTCAAAATCGCGTCGGGCAAATCCTCTTCGTCCACGCGCGCGTCGAGCCAAACGTCTTCACCCTTCGCCTTGACCTGCACCTGCAAGCCTGCGGTCGCCGGAGCGACGTTGGCAGTCGAAGCGTTGGCGGGTGGAGCGTTGTTCTGCGTCGTTTGATTATTGGCGGCGTTGCCTGTGTCGTTCGCCGTCGCGTTGGACTTGAGCGCGCCGACTTCCGTGCGGCGATACCAATGAAGTCCGGCATAGACGACGAGAATCAGGAGGCCGAGGATAACGGCGCTCAAGAGCGCGGTGACGAGCGGCGAGCGCGTGGATTCGCCGTCCATGTAGATGCGCGAGCGTGTCGGCGAAGTCGCCACTTCGTCGGGCGTCTCGCCGTGCTCCTGCGCGGTGCGCGCGTAGGCGTCCAGAGCCTCCCGCTCGTCGAAGCGGATGATGCGCGCGTAGGATTTGATAAAGGAACGATTGAAGATGCCGCCGGGGAGATGCTTGTAGTCGTCGGCTTCGATGGCTTCGAGATGGCGCATGGAGATGCGCGTCTGGTCGGAGATTTCGCGGAGTGAGACGCCGCGCTGTTCGCGTGCGCGGCGCAACTGTTGGCCGAGCGTGCCCCCGTTGGTCGCCCCTCCCGCCTGTGCGCGTGCTTCGGGATTCTGGTCAGAGGGTTTAGAACTCACGTGGCGTTTTGTTCTCGGAAGCTGCTGCCGATGTTTGCCGAACCTGATTGCCGTCGCTTGTTTTGCCGAAAGTTTTGCGGCGTGTCGAGTTCGCCGTTCGTTGTCAGGCAATATAATGCGCGGCCCGCGAGCGTGTCAAACATCGCCCGCTCGCGGCGCGTTGCGCGGCGCACATGGGAGACGCCCTCGCGTGTCTTGAACTTTGCGCCGCGCGGTGCTACAAGTGGAACACACGAACAGCAGCCGGACTTGAGTTTTTAAACTTCTACAACTAAGAAAAGCGAGGATTCCGCAAATGCCTCTTGAAGCTCTGGGAATGGTCGAGACCAAAGGGTTTGTCGGCGCGGTCGAAGCCGCCGACGCGATGGTCAAAGCGGCCAACGTACAGCTTTTAGGAAAAGAGTATATCGGCGCGGGTTACGTGACGATTTTCGTGCGCGGCGATGTCGGCGCGGTCAAGGCGGCGACCGATGCCGGAGCCGCAGCCGCGCGCCGAGTCGGCGAACTCATCAGCGTCCACGTCATCCCGCGCCCGCACGGCGAAGTCGAACGCGTGCTTCCCACTAACGGGCGCACCGGATTCAGCCCCGACGAACGCGCCGTCGGCGGCTCCTCCGCCGGACAACTCGGCGAAGGCGACGCGGGCCGCTCGCTTCCCGCCGGAGGCGCGCGCGAGAATAACAAGGAAAGAGCGAAATAGATGTTAGGTGTTGGATGTTAGATGTTAGGGGAAGTCAGGGCCTTTTCTAACATCTAACATCCGACATCTAACATCTGCTTTTGGAGGTTGTCATGTCGGTTGATAAAGACCTCGTGTCGGTGCAGCAGGCGCGCGATCTGGTGGAAGCGGCGCACCGCGCGCAGGGGCAGTTGGCGCGCTTCGACCAGCAGAAGATTGACCGCATCTGCGAGGCGATGGCGCACGCGGCCCTGCGCGAAGCGACGCGGCTCGGCGCGCTCGCCGTCGAGGAGACGGGCTTCGGCATCCCCGACGACAAGCGCGAGAAGAACCGCTTCGCCGCCGAAGACGTTTGGAACTACTTCAAATCCCTCCGCACGGTCGGCGTCATCAACGAATCGCCCGACGTGATGGAGATAGCCTCGCCGCGCGGCGTCGTCGCCGGTATCATCCCCTCCACCAACCCGACCTCGACCGCCATCTTCAAAATCCTCATCGCCATCAAGTCCAGAAACGCTATCGTGCTTTCGCCGCATCCTTCAGCCGTCAAGTGCATCAACGAAACGATGCGCGTGATGCGTGAGGTGGCGATCAAAGAGGGTCTGCCGGAGGAGGCCATCGGCTGCATGACGACGGCGACCATTGAGGGCACGGAAACCTTGATGAAGCACAAGCAGACCGCCGTCATCCTTGCGACGGGCGGCATCGGTCTGGTGCGCGCAGCCTATTCGTCGGGCAAGCCCGCCTTCGGCGTCGGCCCCGGCAACGTCCCCGTCTTCGTCGAACGCACCGCCGACGCCGCGCTCGCCGCGCAGAATATCCTGACCGGCAAGTGTTTCGACAACGGAACCATCTGCGCCTCGGAACAGGCCGTCGTCGCCGACGCGCCCATCGCCAAACAGTTGCGGCAGGAGTTCACCGCGCAGGGCGGCCACTTCCTGAGCGCGCAGGAAGCGGAGCAACTCGCCAAAGTCGTCGCCACTCCGCAGCGGACGCTGAATCCGGGAATCGTCGGGAAGTCTGTCGAAGTGATTGCGCAGATGGCGGGCTTAAACGTCCCGCAGGGAACGCGCTGCCTGATGGCCGAAGTGGGCGGCGTCGGGCGCGAGCACCCGCTCTCGATGGAGAAGTTGTCGCCGATTCTGGCCTTCTACGTGGAAGACGGGGTCGAGCGCGGCGCGGCGCGCTGCTTCGAGATTCTCTCTTACGGCGGCATGGGCCACACCGCCGGAATCCACACGCGCTCGCGCGACATCGCACGCGCCTATGGCACGGAGATGCCTGCCTCACGCGTCATCGTCAACTCGCCGACCACGCACGGCGCAATCGGTTTCTCGACCGCCTTGCCCCCGTCCATGACGCTCGGCTGCGGCTCTTGGGGCGGCAACGTCACCTCCGACAACATCTCGCCGTGGCATCTGATGGACATCAAGCGCGTCGCCTTCGAGACGCGTCCCGTTCCGAGCAAGCGGCCCGCCGCCGGAGCGCGACCGGCGGACGCAGACACGCAGAGACGCGGAGAGCAACCAACAGCGTCGCCCCGTCTCCCGCTCGCCGCGACTCCCGCCGCCAGCGGAGTCAGCCGCGAAGACATCACCAGAATAGTTGACCGCTTCCTCTCGAACCGGCCCGCAGCACAGACGCAGCCGTCGCAGTCGCCGCAGCCGTCGCCCTCGATGACGATGGGCGCGACGCTCCACGCCGCCGCGTCGCCCGCGCCCGTGCAGGCCAACATTGACATCGAACCGCAGCGCGTCTCGCCGTCGGGTGGAGTCGCGCCCCAACCCGAAGCCGCGCCCAACGTGCAGGGCAGCAATGGCGGCGGCGGCACGAAGGGTTCACACAGCGGCAGTACCGGCAACGCGCAAAACGCCGCGCCCTCCGTATCGCCCGCGCCTAATCCGCCCGCGTCCGGCACGGGCGCGCAGCCGTCCAACGGGCAGCAGAGCGCGACCAACGGACACCGCGCTGTTGACTTCGTCTGCGAAGACGACGTGCGCCGCGCCATGCAGAAGGGCGAAAAGATTTACGTCAACGCCCGCACCATCATCACGCCCGCCGCGCGCGACATGGGCGAAGCGTCGGAGGTCTTCGCCAAAGCATAGGGCGTGCATCGTGGTTAAAGATGACCGCCCGCCGCTCCGGCGCATTCACACGGATGAAATGCTGGAAGAGGGCGCGGGACGTTTTTCGTTGCGCTATTGGCGGCAGCGCGAGACAGCGGAGATTGTCGAATCTCTGCGACCGCGCCGCAGCGAAGCGTTGCGGGTCAAGCCGGACGGGCGCATTGTCAACGGTAATATCCGCATCAAAGTCCTCGAAGAGAGGGGCTTTGACGTTAACGGCTTGGAGCGCGAGCCCGCCTGAGCATTCAACCGGAGTGAGAGGATGAAATCTAAACAGGCTATTGAAGTTTTCATATCCTACTCGCAGCGGGAGAAAGAAGAATTTCTCGCGGGGTTGATATACGAATTGACGATAGTCGCGCGCGACAGCTATGAAGTGGGAGGGGAGGGCCTGACCAACCCGCAGCGCGTGCGGCGTCTCAACGAGGTGCAGCATCGCGTCAGTTCTTTTTTGTGCGCGTTGTTATGCAACGACTCGAAACGCTTCCCCGACGATGTTTTAGTAAGTCTCATTCTCGAACATCCGGACGACGAGGCTCTGGAACGAGAGTTAAGGGCAGCCTTCGCGCGCATCGCGGCCCAACGTCTGACAGCCGTCTAGAAGGGTTCAGGCAAACAGCAAAAAATGTTTCTGGGAAAAGTGGTCGGCACGCTCTGGTCAACGAAGAAGTCGCCTGATTTAGAGGGCGTCCGGTTTCTGGTTGTGCATCCGATTGATCTGGATAAAGAGCCGACCAAAAATATCGTCGTCGTCGCCGACCGTCTCGGCGCGGGGATCGGCGAGACGGTGATGTGCGCCTACGGGAAGGCGGCGCGCACGGCCATCGGTAATCAGGAGATGGCAATCGAAGCGGCGGTCGTCGGCATCATTGACCGCGTGGACATACAGGACGACACCCCCTCCGAAGAACTACGCGAAACCGCGCGCGACTTGCGCGCACAGGACAACGGAAGGCGATAAAGAAGTGACGAGTGACGAGTGACAAGTGACGAGTCGGAAAAGTCCAAAGTCGGAAAGTCGAAAGTCCAAAGTCGCAAGACAAAGGTTTTGACTTTGGACTTCCGCTCTTGCTCGTCACTTGTCACTCGTCACTCGTCACTATTCTAAAATGGCGAATGAAGAGTTGATATATCGCATCACGCGCGCCGTGTACGGTCGTTTGGGCGCGGGCGCGGACGAGCGTGTGGTCGAGGGCTTGGTGACGGACATCTATCGCTCGATTGAGCCGGTGGTGGGCGGGCAAACAGAGGGCGGCGCGCTCGGCAGGGGCGTCGCCGAGCGCAGCACCTCGGGCGCGGGTTCGATTTCGGGCCGCGACGAAGGCTCGGCCAACAGGCTGGTCGTCTCCGTCTTCGGCGTTGACCATCCGGGCATCGTCGCCGCCGTCTCGAAGATTCTGGCCGACGCCGAATGCAGTATCATTGACATCAATCAGACGGTCGTGCAGGGCAAGTTCGCCATGGTGATTATCGCCGACACGACGCGCGCGCGGGAGTCGGCCACCGCGCTCAAAGAACGCTTTCGCCACGAAGGCGAACGGCTCGGCGTGCGCGTCTATGCGCAGCGCGAAGACCTCTTCAACGCGATGCACAGAATCTGAAAAAGGGATGAGGGCAGAGGGATGAGGGATGAAAGCACGGAAGCCATGCTTTGTTCTCTGATTCATCCCTCCGCCCTCATCCCTCATCCCTTATGAACACGCCGGAAATATCACGTCGGTGTCGGGCATGCGGCGCGTCTGTGCGGGCCGGTTCGATCTATTGCCCGCAATGCGGCCAGCGGATGTCGGATGCGGAAGCCGCTCCGGTGCGGGAGTTGGATGTGGAAGCCGCGCCGCCGCGCGAGGACTCCAAGCAGACGCCGCTGACGGGAGAAGCCGTGCGCGAAACCTTCCAGACGTGGGAGGCGGCCACCTCTTCGCCGGACTTGAAGCCGTCGAGCGCGACCGCGAGCGAACGAGAGTCGCGCGGCTTCGCGCCGCCCGCACCGGATGATAACTCTCAAGAAAACTCTCCGGCGCAGAGCCGCGAGCGGGTTTCACAGGAGAGCACGACGAGCGCGTCGCGTCGGCTCGACGCGGGCACGCACGCGCCCGAGCGCGACGTTGCCGCGCCTGCAAAGTCAGAATCTCCTGTGTCTCAGTCAAACGTCGTCGAGCCGCGCACGGAGACCGCCACGGCGAAGCGGCGACGCACCGCCGTGATCATGGAGGAGAACGTGCGCCCGCGCGTCGAAAAATTGCGCGAGGCTTCGATGGGAGTGCTCGAAGATGCTTCGGAGGATTCGGGCCTGCGTTTCGTGCTCGTCGCGCTCGCGCTCTTTCTGCTCGCCCTGCTCTTCATCTTCCTGATGGAACTCTTCCAGTAGAACAATCCCCCGACTGAAATTCTTTATGGAATACACGCAGGCGGAAATCTTGCAGACCGTGCGGATGACGGAGATGGAGCACTTGGACGTGCGCACCGTCACGCTCGGTCTGAGTTTGCGCGACTGCACGCGCTCGACCGTCGCGGAGACGGCGGAGTGCGTCCGCGAGAAGATGGAGCGAACAGCCGCGCGGCTCGTCTCGACCGTCAACGAAATCGGCGACGAGATCGGTCTCCGCATCGCCAACAAAAGAATCTCCATCACGCCCGCCTCTTTGATTTCCGGCAACGCGCGCTCGCCCGCCGATTATCTGGTGCTCGCGCGCGCCATAGACGAAGCGGCGAAGACGGTCGGCGTTGATTTCGTCGGCGGTTATTCCGCGCTCGTGCACAAGGGCATGACCGGCGGCGAGAGCATGTTTCTCGACTCGATTCCCGAAGCTCTAGCGACGACCGTCCATCTCTGCTCGTCGCTGAACGTGGCGACGACGCGCGCCGGAATCAACATGGACGCCGTGCGCCGCACGGGTCAACTCATCAAGGAGGCGGCGGAGTTGACGCGCGAGCGCGACGGGCTGGCGTGCGCGAAATTCGTCTGCTTCGCCAACGCGGTCGAAGATAATCCTTTCATGGCGGGCGCGTTTCACGGCGTCGGCGAGCCGGAGGCGGTCATCAACGTCGGCGTCTCGGGGCCGGGCGTCGTCAATCACGCGCTGCGGCATGCGCCGAAGGATTTGCCGCTTCATGAGTTGGCTGAACTAATCAAAAAACTCTCCTTCAAACTCGCGCGCGCCGGAGAACTGGTCGGGCGCGAAGCGGCGCGACGGCTCGGCCTACAGTTCGGCATCATTGACCTGTCACTCGCGCCGACGCCCGTTCCCGGTGATTCGGTCGCAGAGATCATCGAGGCGTTCGGCTTCGAGCGCGCGGGCACGCACGGGACGACCGCCGCGCTCGCGCTCCTGACCGACGCCGTCAAGAAGGGCGGCGCGATGGCTTCGAGCGCGGTCGGCGGCATGAGCGGCGCGTTCATCCCCGTCTCGGAAGACGCGGCGATGATCGAAGCGGCGCGCATCGGCGCACTCTCGCTCGACAAACTCGAAGCGTGGACGAGCGTCTGCTCGGTCGGGATAGACATGGTGGCCGTCCCCGGTTCGACCACCGCCGAGACGATCTCCGCCATCATCGCCGACGAGATGGCTATCGGCGTGATGAATCACAAGACGACCGCCGTCCGCATCATCCCCGTTCCCGGCAAAGATGTCGGCGCGATGGTCGAGTTCGGCGGGCTTCTGGGGAGCGCGCCTATCATGGCGGTCAACCAGTTCTCCTCCGCCGACTTCATCCGGCGCGGCGGGCGCATTCCCGCCCCCGTTCATTCGCTGCGGAATTAGACGCGCAGTTGCGCGCGAGGTCGTCGCGCCTGAGACCGTAGGTTGAGACGGGCGCGAGTTTCAAGTTGACGTTTTTAAAACAGAACTGATAGTGGGAGACGAATATGGAAGCTCTGGGTATGGTGGAATGCAGGGGACTGGTGGCGATGATCGAGGCGGCGGACGCGATGGTCAAGGCGGCCAACGTGACGCTCGTCGGTTACGAGAAGATTGACGCCGGACTGGTGACGGCGATTGTGCGCGGCGAGGTCGGCGCGGTCAGAGCGGCGGTTGACGCGGGTGCGGCTGCCGGTCGTCGCGTCGGCGAAGTCGTCTCGACGCACATCATCCCGCGCCCGCACGCGGAGGTCGAAGAAGGTCTGCCCGTGCTCAGGACGGGCGAGACGACGCGCAAAAAGATCAGCGGTTCGGTGAGAACTAAGAAGTAGAACGGCTGCCCGGTTAGCGGCTGCGATTTAGAACGGCGCGCGCCGCTTCAAGCTTCGACGGCTGGCGGCGCGGCGACGAAGCGATAGCCGACGCCCCTGACGGTCAGAAGATGTTTCGGTTTGGAAGGCTCCTCTTCGATGTACTTGCGCAGCCGCACGATGAAGTTGTCTATGGCGCGCGTGTCAGTATCCTCGCGCAGGTTCCAGACCTCTTCGAGCATCGCCTTGCGCGACACAACCCGCCCCTCGCGCTGTATCAGATAGCGCAAAAGCTCGGCCTCCATCAAAGTCAGACGCACCGTGCGCGCCCCGACGCGGAGTTCGAGCGCGGCGAAGTCAATCGTCTTGCCGTCGAACACGTAATGCTCGTTCGGCGCAACGCTCGCCCCCGCCTGTGTCGTCGCCTGTTCGCGCGCGGGCGGGCGTCTCGCGTTTCCTCCGGCGGCGTCCTCCGGCGGCGCGACGACCGAATTATCGTTGCGCAGCCATTCGCGCCGACGGAGCAGTCCGCGCAGCCGCGCGATGAGAATCGTCAGGTCGAAGGGTTTCGGCAGGTAATCGTCCGCGCCCGACTCGAAGCCGCGCAGCACGTCTTCGGGACGCCCGCGCGCCGTCAGCATCAGAATCGGGATGAAACGCCCGGCGCGACGCAGTTCCGAGGCGACGGCGAAACCGTCCAGACCGGGCAGCATCACGTCGAGCACGACGGCGTCGAACTTGGGCGGCGTCTCAAGCAGAAGGGCGAGCGCCGCCGCGCCGTCGCCGATTGTCTCGACCGTGTAGCCTTCGGCTTCCAAGTTGAAGCGCAGCCCGTCGGCCAGATGTTTTTCGTCCTCGACGATCAGCACCGCGCTCATTTCTCTGTGACCCTCGGAAGTTGAATAGTGAAAGTGCTCCCGCGCCCCAAGCCCTCGCTCTCGGCGAAGACACGCCCGCCGTGTTTGCGCACGACCGCGCGCACGATGAACAACCCGAGCCCCGTGCCCTTGACGCGCGCCATCACGCGACCGGGCACGCGATAGAAGCGTTTGAAGATGCGACCCGTCTGCGTCGTCGGAATGCCGACGCCCGTGTCGCTGACGCGCACGACCGCCTGCTTCGCATCCAGCGTCCCGACTTCGACCGACACTTCGACCTCTTTGTCGGAATACTTGACGGCGTTGTCGAGCAGGTTGGCGACGGCGGCGCGCAGTTCGTCCATGTCGCCACGGACGAGCGCGCGCCCGTCGCCGTTGAAGGATTCGGCGAAGCGCATCGCGGCAGCGTCCAAGTTGTGCTGCGCGCGCGAGAGTTCGACGCACTCGCGCACCATCTCGCCGAGGTCAATCACGGATGTATCTATGCGCCGCCGCCTGTGTCCCGTGCGCCCGGCGCGCAGCACTTGCTCGACCGTGCGGAGCAGGCGGTCGCTGTCGGCGAGCATCACGTCGTAGAACTCGCGTCGGCGGGCCTCGTCCACTTCGCGCGTCTTGAGCGTTTCGAGATAGAGTCGCATGCTGGCAATCGGGGTCTTGAGTTCGTGCGTGACGGCGTTGATAAAACTGTCGTGCTGCTCGTTGCGCCGAATCTCGCGGACGAGAAAGATGGTGTTCAAGACGACGCCCGTGATGATGACGGCGAAGAAGATGACGCCGAGCACAAGGAGCGCGACCTTCTGCCAGTTGAGCAAAATCCACGTCACGTTCAACGCCACGGCGAGCAGCACCATGCAGACGCCGAGCGTGATGATGAGCGCGATTGACCTGCGACGCGTGCGGATACGCATAAAACTATTCTAAGCCATCGGCGCGCCTTTCGTCTCTCGCGCGCCGGAAACCGAACAGACGAAAGCCCGTGAGCATCAATCTCACAGGCTGATAAACAACTGTCGGGCGTGAAAGATATTGTCCGCCCGTGCTCTCTTTATCAAATCAATGTTTCTACATGAAGAACGCGCTGACAGAAAGCAAAATTTCTGTCAGCGCGTTCTTCATGGACGTTTGACCATTATTCAAACCGTGCGTTTCAGGCCGCTTGCGAGAGCGGGCGGCGCAGTTCGTCGTTGGGCGTCTGGTGGACTTTCTCGTCGGCGCGCGCCACCTTGATGTCGGTCGCCAGTCCTAAATATTTGAGGGCGCTGATGGCATACCAGTTCGGGTCGAACTCATACCAGCGCAGCCCGTGGCGTGCGGAGCGCGGGTGCGCGTGGTGATTGTTGTGCCAGCCTTCGCCCCACGTGAGCAGCGCGACCCACCAGTTGTTCGTCGAATCGTCGCGCGAATCGAAGCGGCGCGAGCCCCACATGTGTGTCGCGGAGTTGACGAGCCAAGTGGCGTGCAGCGCGACGGTCGAGCGCAGGAAGATGCCCCACAGCAGGCAAGACCAGCCGCCGAACATGTAGAGCCCCACGCCGAGCGCAACCATCGGAACCCAGTAGAAGCGATTGATAAAGACGTGGACGGGGTCTTTGAAGAGGTCGGGCGCGTAGCGTCGGAGCGTCGCCTCGTCGTGCTGCTGCGCCGTGCCGACGAAAATCCAGCCGATGTGCGACCAGATTTTTCCGTCGCGCGGGCTGTGCGGGTCGCCGGGGGCGTCGGTGTGCGCGTGATGGATGCGGTGCGTGGCGACCCAGTTGATCGGGCCGCCCTCGAAGGCCAGAGTCCCGCAGAGGGCCATCGTGTATTCGAGCCACTTCGGCGTCTTGTAGCCGCGATGGGTGAAGAGGCGATGATAGCCCATCCCGACGCCGATGCTTCCGGCCACCCACCAGAGCACGACCGACACGGCGAGCGCCTGCCACGTGAAGAAGAAGAGCGCGACTATCGAGCCGATGTGAAAAAGCGAAATGAAGAGAATGGTGTTCCATTGCAGCTTCGTGCGGTCTGGCGTTTGGTTTATGATTGCTTGCTCGCGCATGTGTCCGACTCCTTGAAGAGACTAAGAACTGTACCTGCTTCTGTTTGGATGCGGGGGTGCATGTATCCTACCAAGTAACGGCGGCGGCGAACGTAATAGTTATGTAAGAGCTACCGCCGCGCCCGTCGTTTATGGAAAAAGTGTGTTGAAGTTGTAACCCGAAGGTTGATTGCAGCACGGAGCCGTGTCGAAAATCTGTAGAAGATACGGCTGTGAGTCAAAGCGAGGCGCGGTCAAGCGCGTGATTCAAAATGTCGCCGGAAGAATTATACTGTGACGCGCGCGCGGGGCGCGGGGAGGTGAGTTGAAGA
>DATLMV010000276.1:0-1505 GCA_035537095.1 Pyrinomonadaceae bacterium | reverse complement strand
TGAAACAGTATATTGCCAAAGTACGGTCGTACATCCGAGAAGTCCTTTCCCTTTACTTTTTGTGTGGTAACAAAAGTTTAGGAAAGGGCTTTTCGTTTTCAAAGAGCAGCTAAGCTATAACTAGCAACTTGGGTTAAATAGAAAGAACAGGTTTTATCTATTCACGATTTACGATTCACGATTCACTTTTGCTTTATTCTTTACCCGCTGTGCGTGGCTCGTTCGGTTTGAGTAGTTCGCGGACGGCGGCGTCGAGTTGCGAGTCGCGTTCGGTGTAGCTCTCGCCGACGGGACGCTTGACGAGGACATCAACGGGACGCGGGTTGCGTTCCATGTCTTTGCCGTCGTTGCCGACGATGCGGATGAACGGGAGACGGAAGATCGTGCCGTCAATCAGGGCGATGTTGGACGTGTAGATAATCCAGCCGGAGGTCGGCTCGCCGACGATTTTGCCGAGTCCGAGCGCGCGATAGCCTTCCGACATGTCCTCGGCGTCGGAGAGCGAATGCTGGTCTGTGACGAGCACGGTGGGGAGTTCGAGCACGCGTTGGCCGAGCACGGTGCGGGCGGGCGCGGCGCTGAAACCGCGCGGCGTCATCGAGAGATAACTGCGGCGCGAGAGCACGTCGAGCGCGTAGGCGTTGACGAAGCCGCCGTTGTTGTGCCGGATGTCTATGACGACGCCCTGCCGCGCGTGGTTCTCGGCGTCGAGGTCGAGATAGAGTTGCGAGAGCGAGGCGGAGGACATGTCGAACATGTGGACGTAGCCGAGACGACCGTTGCTGACGCGCGCGACGTACTCGCGTTTGTCCTCCACCCACTTGCGATAACGCAGGCCGCGCTCCGTCGCCAGATTGACGGGACGCACGGCGACCTCGCGGCGGTTCGCGCCGTCGGCTGACGCGGCGATGTCGAGCACGATGCGGCGACCGATTTTATAGTTGAGCAACTCTTCGAGATTGGTGCGCGCCGTGATCTCCTGCCCGTCCACGGCGAGCAGGTAATCGCCCGTCTTGATTTCGCGCGGGCGGTCGCTCGTACCGGCATCGCGCGCGAGTGCGGCGGGGCTGAGCGGCAGAACTTCCGTGACGCGCAGGCGTCCCGTCCGTTCATACTCGACTCTATCAAAACGCAAGCCGAGCCGTCCGGTCACGACCTGCGCGCCGCCCGGCGGCGCACTCACGCCGAGGTGCGAGGCGTTCAACTCTCCGACCATCAGTTGCATGATGCGGCGCATCTCGTCGGGCGTGCGCGCGCCCGCCACCTGCGGCTCATATTCGGCGCGCACGGACTGCCAGTTCGCGCCGTGATATTTCGGGTCGTAGAAGTTGTCGCGCATGTACGTCCAAGCCTGATTGAAGACCGCCGCCTTCTCGCGCGTGAAGTCAACGTCCATCTCGGCGCTGACGGCGAGAGCGCGCGACGACTGGCGCGCGTCGAGCGGCACGACCTGAATGCGCCCGTCGAGGATGTAGAAAATCTCTTTGCTGTCGGGCGAAAACTGC
>DATLMV010000275.1:0-7014 GCA_035537095.1 Pyrinomonadaceae bacterium | reverse complement strand
GTCCATCTCGACGGCGTGCCCGGCGTCTGGTTTCTCTCCTGCGACGCCGCGCACGCGCCCGCCGTCTGGGCCGCGCGCGCCTTCTATCACCTGCCGTACCAAAACGCGCAAATCAATTTTCGTCAGGACGGGACGAACGTCCGCTTCGAGTCGCGCCGCACGGAGCGCGACGCGACGCGCGCAGAGTTTCGCGCCGAGTGGACTATCGGCGACGCCCTGCCGGACTGCGCGCCCGGCTCGCTCGCCCACTTTCTCACCGAGCGTTACTGTCTCTACACAGCGCACCGCGACCGAATCTATCGCGGTCGCGTCGCACACTCCCATTGGCCGCTCCGCCGCGCCGAACTCAAGTCGCTCGCCTCGACCATGTTTGAGTCGCACGGGTTGCAGACGCCCGCCGCCGCGCCGCTCGTGCATTACGCCGAAGCGGTCGCGGTTGACATCTGGCCGCTCGAAAATCAGCGATAAGGGCGGCTAGACAATCCCTTTTCAATCTTTTAATCTCCATTGTTCTCGCACGGGTTCGGACAATCGCGGCTCAAACGAGTTGTCAGGATTTGCGTCGAGGCGTTGATTTGGTAACTCAAGCGAAAGTGGCGGAATTGGCAGACGCGCCAGACTTAGGATCTGGTACCGAAAGGTGTGGGGGTTCGAGTCCCCCCTTTCGCACTCAGAGTTTTGCCGGGATGACCGAAGCAGATGATTTTATAAATTTAAGGACAAAGAAGGATGCCCGCAAGCGTGGCCCGGTGGATTGGAGGCGAAGCGTGCGGGCTTTGTATTTATGAAGACAGAATTGGTTGACCACTCCCCGACCCATAAAGAGTTGAAGATTGAGATTGACGCCGAGACGGTGCGCGCCGAGTACGACCGCATCAGCGACCGCTACGCGAAGGCCGCGAGCGTCCCCGGTTTCCGCAAAGGACACGCGCCGCGCGCCGTCGTCCGCCAGCGTTTCAAACAGGAGATTCGCGGCGAAGTGTTGCGCGAACTCGTGCCGCAGGCGCTCAACGATGCGATCAACGAGAGTGCGCTCCACGTCATCGGCGAACCGGACATCCACCTCGACGACGAAGCCGCGCTCGAAAAGTTCGGCGACCGGCCCATCTCCCTGCACGCGCATCTGGAAGTGATGCCGGAAGTCACGCTCGGCGAGTACAAGGGCTTGGAAGCGGCGCGGCGCACGCGTCCCGTCACGGACGAGATGGTCGAGAAGATGATCGAGGACTTGCGCGAGTCTTCGGCCTCGCTGCAACCCGTCGAGGAACGCGGCGCGGAAATGGGCGACAGCGTGACCGTTGATTTTCAGGGACGCTATCTCGTCCCGCCCTCCGATGAAGACATCAACGCGGAGGATGTCGAGGTCGTGCTCGGCGGCGACGGCGTGCTCGAAGAGTTCACGAACCAACTGCTCGGCACGCGCCCCGACGACGTGAAGACCTTCGTCGTCAAGTACCCGGAGGATTTTTCCTCGAAGGGTCTGGCCGGAAAAGAGATCGAATACACGGCGACCGTCTCGGCGGTGCGCCGCAAAGAGTTGCCCGAACTGGACGACGAGTGGGCGCAGAGTCTCGGCGAAGAGTTGGAGAGCGTTGATAAACTGCGCGAGCGCGTGCGCGAGAATTTAGAGGGGCGCGCGAAGTTCGAGGCGGAGCAAACCCTGCGCACGGAAGTGATGCGGAAGTTGATCGCGGCGCACCAGTTTGAAGTGCCCGAGAGCCTCGTCGAGCAACAGTCGCAAGGGCTGCTCCGCTCCTACCTGCAAGAGATGGTGCAGCAGGGTCTTGACCCGCGCAGTCAGGAGATCAACTGGGAAGCCCTGCGCGGCGCGTTTCGCCCGCAGGCCACCGAAGACCTGCGCGGTTCCTTCCTCCTCGAACGCATCGCCGAGCAGGAAAATTTGGAGGTCACGGACGCAGAGGTTGAATCCGAAATCAACACGCTCGCCGAAGTGCGCAGACAAACGCCCGAACAAGTGCGCGCTGCCTTGACAAAGCAGGGAGGCGAACGTAGCATCGCCGACAGGTTGCGCCACCGTAAGGCGCTTGACTTCCTCGTTGATAATGCGAGCGTGCGCGAAGAAGAGTGGCGCGAAGAAGACGAGCCAGCCGGGGCCGCGCAAGCGGAAACAGAGAACCAGCCGACGGGCGACACCAACGCTTCCGCCAACGCGCCAACGACGAGCGACGCGACGGCCAACGAAGCGGAGCCGGGAGCCGGAGAAGCAACAGGTCACAACACGGAGGTTTGAGGTTTTCGTTATGGCTTTAGTTCCAATGGTGGTCGAGCAAACGTCGCGCGGCGAGCGCGCCTTCGACATTTTCTCGCGCCTGCTCAAAGACAACATCATCTTTATCGGTACTCCCATTGACGACCAGATAGCCAATCTCATCGTCGCCCAACTGCTCTTTCTCGAAGCCGAAGACCCCGAGAAGGACATCAATCTCTACATCAACAGCCCCGGCGGTTCCATCACCGCCGGAATGGCCGTCTACGACACGATGCAGTTTATCCGTCCCGACGTGACGACCATCTGCGTCGGCCAATGCGCCTCGATGGCCGCGCTGCTTTTGGCGGCGGGCGCGAAGGGCAAACGCTTTGCCCTCCCCAATTCGCGCATCCTGATTCACCAACCCTCGGGCGGCGCGCAGGGCCAAGCGACAGACATCCGCATCATGGCCGAAGAGATTATCCGGATGCGCGAGTTGACATCGAACATTCTCGCCAAACACACCGGACAGGCTTATGATGTCATCGAGCACGACGTTGAACGCGACCGCATCATGTCGGCCATGCAGGCCAAAGAGTACGGTCTGATTGACGAAGTAATCGCACACCGCGAGTAACAGCGGACGGTGGACGATAGACCATAGACGATAGACTATGGTCTCAAACCATCGTCCATCGTCTATGGTCTATCGTCAGCTTTAATTCCTCCGGAGTCCCTCAAAACGCCTATGGTACGTCGAAGCGATGACACGCTGCGCTGTTCGTTCTGTGGTAAATCGCAGAACGAAGTGAAGAAGCTGATTGCTGGCCCGACGGTCTACATCTGCAATGAATGCATAGACATCTGCAACGAGATCATCACCGACGACCAGCAGGCCGAAGCCGTCGCGACGCGCCCGCCGCTCCCCAAACCCGCCGAGATCAAGAGCTTTCTCGACGAGTACGTCATCGGGCAGGAGGAGACGAAGAAGCGTCTCGCCGTCGCCGTCTATCAACACTACAAGCGCATCGAACTGGCCCGCCGCCGCTCCGACATCGAGATTCAAAAATCGAACATCCTCCTGATAGGCCCGACGGGGACGGGCAAGACGCTGCTCGCGCAGACGCTCGCGCGCATGCTCTCGGTTCCCTTCACCATCGTTGACGCGACGACGCTGACCGAAGCCGGTTACGTCGGCGAAGACGTGGAGAACATCATCCTCAAGCTCTTGCAGGCCGCCAACGGCGACGTGGAACGCGCGCAGCAGGGCATCATCTATATTGACGAGGTTGACAAGATTTGCCGCAAGGACGAGAACCCCTCGATCACGCGCGACGTGTCGGGCGAGGGCGTCCAGCAGGCTCTGTTGAAGATTCTCGAAGGCACGGTCGCCAACGTCCCGCCGCAGGGCGGGCGCAAGCACCCGCATCAAGAGTTCTTCCCCGTTGACACGACCAACATTCTCTTCATCTGCGGCGGCGCGTTCGTCGGGCTCGAAAAGGTCGTCGAACGCCGTCTGCGCAACAAGTCTCTGGGCTTCCACGCGGAAATCAAGACGAGCACGAATCGTTACAGCGAAGCCTTAGCAGCCGCGCAACCCGAAGACCTCGTGCGCTTCGGTCTGATTCCGGAGTTCGTCGGACGCCTGCCCGTCTTAGGCGTGCTGCACGAACTCGACGAAGCCGCGCTCATCCGCATCCTCACCGAGCCGAAGAACGCGCTCATCAAGCAGTACCAGAAAAAATTCGACTACGACAACGTCAAGCTGCGCTTCTCCGACGACGCCCTGCGCGCGATTGCCAAACAGGCGGTCGAACGCAAGGTGGGCGCGCGCGGGCTGATGATGATTATGGAAGAACTGCTCCTCGACGCGATGTACACGCTCCCGTCGCAGAAACGCGTCAAAGAGTTCGTCATCACCAGCGAGATGGTCGAACGCCGCCGCGCGCTCCCCGGCGAAGTCCTGACGGGCGTTGACGAAGCAGCGTAAGTCACTCAAGTAAAAAGTCAAAAGGTAAAGGGCAAAAGTAAGGAGATAATAACCTCTTCACTTTTGCCTTTTACCTTTTACCTTTTGCCCTCTTCACTTTTGCCTTTTACCTTTTACCTTTTGCCTTCAGGTGTTTGCCTTTTTACTTTGTTCGGTGAAATGGTCTAAAATCATTCTTGTTTGGATGCACAGGGCGAGCGGCGTCGCGTGCGGCTCGCCTTGAACCTTATGTAGTTAGAGCCTGAGAGCATCAGATAAATCATGGAAGAATACTCCGACCGCACTCCTACAGACATCGTCCGCTACCCGATGGTTCCGATTCGCGATGTCGTGATTTTCCCTTTCACCAAAGTGGCGTTCAAGATCGGGCGGCCCGGTTCCATCCGCGCGCTCGAAGAGGCGTTGCAGGGCGACCGCACCATCTTTCTCGCCACGCAGCACGACGCCTCGATTGACGAACCGAAGCCCGAACAGATTTACGGCGTCGGCACGATTGCGCGCATCCTGCAAGCGCAGCGGCAGGAGAACGGGCAGACGAAGGTCGTCGTCGAGGGCCGGGAGCGCGCGACGACGATTCGCGTGGATAACGACAACGGAGCTTTCACGGCGACCGTCCGGCGTGCTCCGGTCGTCGCGGAGGCGGGCCAGAGAGTCGAGGCGCTGGTGCAGCGTCTCGGCCAACTCGTCGAGCAGCACCTGCGTCTCGCGCCCGAGGCGCAGACCGACGCGCTGCAAACCGCGATGCGCAATCAAGACCCTTCGCATCTGGCCGACGCGCTCGCTTCGCAACTGCGTATCTCCGTCGAGGATAAGCAGGGCTTGCTCGAAATCTTCTCGGCGCACGGGCGTCTGCAACGTCTCGTCGAGTTGATGGAGGTCGAAGTTGATAAACGTCAACTCGACCGCACGATTCAGGCGCGCGTCAAACGACAGATGGAGAAGGCGCAGCGCGAGTACTACTTGAACGAGCAGATTAAAGCGATTCACAAAGAGTTGGGGCGCAAGGACGAGAAGGCCGAGTTGGAAGATTTGCGCAAGCGCATCGAAGACGCGGGGATGTCGGAAGAGGCCAAAGAGAAGGCGATGCAGGAGCTTCACCGTCTCGAAGCGATGCCGCCGATGTCTGCCGAAGGCACGGTTTCGCGCACCTACATTGACTGGCTTTTGAGCGTCCCTTGGAAACAGAAATCCAAAGAGATCAAGGACATCACGAAGGCCGAAGAGGTCTTGAACGACGACCACTACAGTCTGGAAAAGATCAAAGACCGCATCCTCGAACACTTGGCCGTCCGCCAGTTGGTGAAAAATCCGAAGGGTTCGATTCTCTGTTTCGTCGGGCCGCCGGGAGTCGGCAAGACGAGTCTCGGCAAGTCAATCGCGCGCGCGACCGGCAGGAAGTTCGTGCGCCTCTCTCTGGGCGGCGTGCGCGACGAGGCGGAGATTCGCGGCCACCGTCGCACATACATCGGCGCGTTGCCCGGCCAGATTATCCAGATGATGAAGAAGGCGGGCACGGTCAACCCGCTCATCCTGCTCGACGAAGTTGACAAGCTCGGCGCGGATTTTCGCGGCGACCCGTCGGCGGCGTTACTCGAAGTGCTCGACCCCGAACAGAACAACACCTTTCAGGATCATTACCTCGACGTTGAATACGACCTCTCGAAGGTCTTCTTCATCGCCACGGCCAACGTGCTCCACACGATTCCCCCGCCGCTGCAAGACCGTCTGGAAATCCTTCGTCTCTCGGGCTACACCGAGCGCGAGAAGTTGGAGATTGCCAAACGTCATTTAGTCTCGAAGCAGGCGGAAGGCAGCGGCCTTCGGCCCGAACAGGTCGAGTTTACGGAAGAGGGCTTGTACGAAATCATCCGCCACTACACGCGCGAGGCGGGCGTCCGCAACCTTGAACGCGAAATCGGTTCGTGCTGCCGCAAGGTGGCGCGCAAGCTCGTCGGCGAAAACGTCGGCGAGGGCTTCAAGGAGATTGTTGACGCCGAACGCGTGCGCGAGATGTTGGGGCCGATCAAGTTCCGGCAACAGGGCGCGGCGGCTTCGAGTGAAATTGGTTTGGCCGTCGGTTTGGCTTGGACGGAAGTTGGCGGCGAAGTCTTGCAGATCGAGGCGACGCTCACCAACGGGCGCGGCGGCGTGATGCTCACGGGCAAACTCGGCGAGGTCATGCAAGAGTCGGCGCAGGCCGCTCTGACCTGCATCAAGGTGCGCAGCGAACGTCTCGGCGTGAGCCTCGACCACATCCGCAAGCGCGACCTCCACGTCCACATCCCCGAGGGCGCGATTCCGAAGGACGGCCCTTCGGCTGGCGTCACCTTAGCGACCGCGATGGCGTCGGCGCTGATGCGCGTGCCCGTCCGCAAGGACGTGGCGATGACGGGCGAGATAACGCTGCGCGGGAAGGTGCTCCCCGTCGGCGGCGTCAAGGAGAAACTGCTGGCGGCGCATCGCTTCGGCATCAGGACGTTGATTATCCCGAAAGACAACGAGAAAGACCTCGTGGAAGTGCCCGAGGAGGTGCTGCGCGACCTGAGCATCCAACTCGTCGAGACGATTGACGAAGTGCTCGCTTACGCGCTCGAAGACGCCTGCCCGACCGATGCGGCGGCCACCGACGCCGAGAGCCACCCGCCGCTCTGGACGACCGACCCGCCCTCGCAAAGCACGCCCACGATGGCCGACTAAACCCGAACGCCGCAGAGAGAGAGCGTCACTCCCGAGTGACGCTCTCTCTGTAAGCGGTCATCATTCCGGCAAGCATTCACCATCTCGCACACAACTGTCGCGGACGCCGCTCGTCTCC
>DATLMV010000274.1:0-37140 GCA_035537095.1 Pyrinomonadaceae bacterium | reverse complement strand
GGACGGCCGTCGGCGGCGGCGCGCGCGCGCCCGTCGCGCGCCTGCGCGCGCTCCTCATCGGCGGCGCGGCTGACGGCTTCCGGCAGGTCGTCGAGTTCGATCTGGCGCCCCGAGGCGATAATCACGGCGCGCTCGACGGCGTTCTCCAACTCGCGCACGTTGCCCGGCCACTCGTAATTCTTGAGCGCCTGCAAAGCCTGTCGGCTGATGCCGGAGATGAAGCGTCCGGTCTTCTGTTTGTAGTGTTCGAGAAAGTGTATGACGAGCGGATGGATGTCGCCCGCGCGCTCGCGCAAAGGCGGCAGGCGGATGGGAAAGACCGAGAGACGATAGAAGAGGTCGCGCCGGAACGTGTTCAACTCGGCGGCGCGCTCCAAGTCAACATTCGATGCGGCGACCACTCTCACGTCCACCTTCAAGACTTCGCCGCCGCCGACGCGCGTAAACTCCCCGTCCTGCAAGACGCGCAGCAGTCGCACCTGCGCCGACAGACTCATCTCGCCGATTTCATCCAGAAAGAGCGTGCCGCCGTCGGCTTCTTCAAAGCGTCCGCGCCGCCGCGCGCGCGCGTCCGTGAACGCGCCCTTCTCGTGGCCGAAGAGTTCCGTCTCAAGCAGCGTCTCGGGAATCGCGCCGCAGTTGAGCTTGATGTATGGACGGTCTTTGCGCTGCGAATTGTAGTGGATGAGATTGGCGAGCAGTTCCTTGCCCGTGCCGGATTCGCCCTGAATGAGCACGGACGTTTGCGCGTCGGCGACTTGGAGCGCGAGTTCGATGGCGCGTCGAATCGCGGGAGCCTGCCCAATGATGCGCTCCTCGGCGTTCTTCTCGTGGAGCACGCTCTTCAAGCGCATCACTTCCGCCGATAGTTGGTCGCGCTCCAACGCAGTTCCAATCTGCACGGCGATACCCTCGACGAGCGCGATTTCGTGCACGTCGAACTCCTCGCGCGCCTCGCTCCAAACGAGACCGAGCAGGCCGAAAGTCTGCTCGCCGATGCGGACGGGAGCGACGAGCGCGGCGCGTCCGCCGAGCGTCTGGTTGAAGATGTAGCGAATCGGCGCAGGGAGCGACGTGTCGAGCAGCGGCAGCGTCTTACCTTCCGTGACCAACTCGGTCAGCGCGGGAAACTCCGTGATGTCAATTGACTGGCCGTGCGCTTCGATGAGACCGCGCACGCCTTCGGTCGCCGCGTGCGGCGCGGCCTTGAACGCCGCGAGACTGATCGCGCGCCCGCCGCGTTCGATGACGCCGAGCGCGCAGTAGTCCGCGCCGACGAGCGCCAGCGCACGCTCCAAAACGTGCGAAGTCACTTCGCCGAAATCCGAGCGCGCGTTCAAAGCGTTGGCAATCTCTAGGAGCGCGCGCGTGCGGTCGGCCTCGCGCTGCTTGTCCGTGTAGAGCCGCGCGTACTGGTAGCCGACGGCGATCTGCCGCGCGATGGATTGCAGAAAGGAGACCTCTTCGTCGAGCCAGACGCGCGCCGTGCGCGTCATGTGCAGACCGACGAGGCCGAGCACGTTGCCGTCGAGCACGACGGGGACGACCAAGAGCGAACGCGTGCCGAGACTGGCGGGGAGCAGGCGCAGCTTGGGGTCGGGGATGGGCGCGGAGGTATCGTCGAGACGGACGGGCTGCGTCAGGTCGAAGCGTTCGGCGAGTTGCTGAAAATCAACCGGAATAAACGTCCCGAGGCTCGAAGGCACGTCGGCGGAGGCGCGCCATTCGTGGCTGATGCGGAGTTCGCCGCCGCGCGCGAGTTGGAGCACGTCGCAGCGGTCGGCGCTCATCATGCGTCCGAGTTCGGAGACGATGGCGTGGAGAAATTTGTCTAGGTCTATCTCGGAATGAATGTTGGGCGCGAGACGATTGATAATCGCTTCGCGCGCTTCATGCATCTTGATTTTGCGCTCAAGCGAAAGTGATTGCACGGTGCTGGTGGACATCGTCGCCTTTGTCGAGTCGAAGCGCGAGGCTCTGCTCCTTCAAGAATATGTCCTGCGGCGCGGGTCGCAAGCGAATTGTCGAGGAGAGTCGCTTTTGTGATGCGCGCGAGGTCGGGTGGTTGTGTCGGCGCACAATATAACCAAGCGGAGACGCGTTGCCAAGCGTGGAGAACAATTCGCCCGTCGTCAGTAGAAAAAGATTCAATCCGCAGAGCGTCTGTACGCGCATCTACGGATTGAATCTTTTTATAACTTACTACTGCGGAGAGTTTGCTTCTTTACTGCACGGGCAGCGGCATGAGATTGAAGGCGAGACGGGCTTCGTCGGGCGTCATCACGGGATGATAGTTTTTGCCGTAGCGTCCGGTGATGATGCGGACGTAGTTCTGGGTCTCGTTGAAGGGCGGCACGCCTTCGTGCTTGTCCACGTTGCCTTCGCCAGCGTTGTAACCGGCGAGCGCGAGCGTCACGTCGCCTTTGAAACGCTTGAGCAGCCAGCGCAGGTATTTCGTTCCGGCCTCTACGTTCTCGGTGGGGTCGCTGGCGTTCGCGCATTTGTAACGCTTCGCCGTTCCGGGCATCAACTGCATCAAGCCTTGCGCGCCAGCGTGCGATTCGGCCTGCGCCTTATACTTCGACTCCTGCCAGATAACCGCGTGCAGCAGTCGCGGGTCAACGCCGTGACGCTCGCCCGCTTTGAAGATGAGCAGGTCTAATTCGCGGTCGCCGGAAGTGGGAACGTCGGCGGGGATAAAGTCTTCCGAGGTGATAAAGGCTTCGGCGTGGACGGTCGGCGCAACGGCGCGGGTAATCGAATAGTCGGTGAGATTAGTGAAGAAGAAGAAGGCGATCAGGGCAAAGGAGGCGAATTTTAAAGAGCGGAAAAGAGGGATATGCCGGGTATAGTGCATTCAGGTCGTTCTCCATGTGAGCTAGGTGGCCCGCAGTATTCAAGGCCATCGTTGTTACGTCTGCGCGCCGCGCGCGACGCTAAGCTTGGGGGCTTACGCATGGTGGAAACGATCTCTGCAAAGAGCAGTATCATCGAGACCGTGACTATGATGGGCTACATTGCGATTCAGTTGCTTTCAGCGCATTAAACAGAGCCAGTTAAGTCCTTTTTCTGTATGCATTTAATCCGACCAGTCGCAAGTTACTGTAGGCTCTTACGTTGAACACTTAATCGTTCATCCTGATGCCTACTTTCGAGCCTTGAACGAGGCTCCAACGTATCGTTTGAGTGCAAAAATAATTGTTTTTCGCGAAATTTTTTTTCGCATCCAAGCACCCGGTAGAGATTAATCGGCGATTGCACGACGAAAGTTGTGATTGAGTTGCGCGCCCCGCACGCGTGTTCGTATAATTTCCGCACGGGCGCTGACAACGCTTCGCCGGAAACTTTTTTATCACGTCGAATTATCTGTGAGGAGAACCGAGAAGACTGATGCCGATTTATGAATACACCTGCCAGAAATGCAAAGCGCATCTCGAAGTCATGCAGAAGGTCTCCGACAAACCGCTCGCGCGACACAGCAAGTGCGGCGGCAAACTGGAAAAGGAATGGTCGCGCACGGGTTTTCAGTTCAAAGGCTCGGGTTGGTATGTGACCGATTACGCGGGCAAGAAGTCGGACGGCAAGGATTCAAATGACTCGAAGGAGCGCGCGGGCGACGCGAAAGAGACCAAAGAGACGAAAGAAACCAAAGATACTAAGGACGGCAAGAGCGAACCGGCGACGACCGATGCGGCGTCTAAAAGCACGGACGCGAAGAAGCCCGCGAAGACCAAGACGACGACCAAAGCACCGGGCGGCGATTGACTTTTGTATAGCGCGAGCTTCATCAAACAACGACGGGCCGACGCCGCGCTCGTCTCCGTGCAAATCAAGTAAACCGGAAACAGCCCTTGCCAAAAGCGATGCGCCTGACGACATACAAACTCTTACTCGCAAGCTCTCTCATCCTGTCGCTCGCGTGCGCGCTCGCCTACGCGCAAGCGGGACGCCGGACATCCTCCGCCACCAGCGAGCGCGACGTGCTGCTCAACGTCTTCGCCGCGCGCGCGGACGGCTCGAACAACTTCGTCTCGGCTAAAGACGTTTCGCTCTTTGACGGCGGCGTCGAGCAGACCGTCAAGAGCTTCTCGCCCGACCCCGGCCCCGCGCGCATCGTCCTGCTCGTTGACAACTCGCTGTCGCTGCGCGCCGACGTGGAAAAACTCTCGGTGGCCGTCAAAGAGTTTGCCTACGAGATTTACGAAGGCGATCAACTGATGGTCGTCGGCTACGATGAGCAGCCCGAAATCGTCAACGATTGGACGGACGACGCCAAGAAGATCGAGGCCGCGCTTCCCACCCTGCGCAAGCGCGGCGAGCCGCATCTGTTCGACGCCCTGAGCGCCGTCATCAACGAAGCCCTGCGCCCCTTCTCCGCATCGAATCGCAAACGCACCATCGTCCTCATCGGCGACGGCCTCGACCGTGGCAGCAAGACCACCTTCAAAGAGATTCTCGAAGAACTGCAAGCCCAAGACATCACGCTCTACTCCGTGCAGATTCAAGACCGCACGGGCGGCGCGCATCGCCGCGACCGTCCCAAACCCGCGCAGGCCATCCAACAACTCACCGAAGGCACGGGCGGTCGTTCCTTCTCCATTAAAGAAGCGCACGACGCCGCCAAGAGCATCTGCGACGAGCTGCGCAAGAATCGCTATATCCTCGGCTACACGCCCACCAGCTACGGCCTCACGGAATCGCGCCGCCTCCTCCTCCTCGCCGCCGAAGGCATCGAAATCCGCACCAAGACGATGATTAAATGAGTAGTAAATCGTGAATCGTAAATCGTAAATAGATAAGAGCATTCAGCACGTTTCTATTTACGATTTACGATTCACGATTCACGAGTATTCGATTCACGATTTACGAGAATAGATATAGAACATGACGGCGATGATGATGAGGAGCAGGGTTTCGAGGATGAGGAAATACTTGATGCCGACGCGCCCGTCTTCTTCCATGGATTGCTGGTAGACGACGAGCGTGCCGAAGGCGATGCCGCTCACGAGCCAGATGATTTGTCGCTTAGTGTCCCACACGTTTCTGAGCGGCCCTCTCCGGTAGTCTCTCTTTTCTAAATCCGTGCGCGGAGTTTTTGCAGACGCCCGGCGGCGGCGTTCAATGTCTCGTCGCGTTTGCAGAAGCAGAAGCGGACTTGCTGCGCGCCGCGTTCGGGCAGACTGTAGAAGGACGAACCGGGCACGCAGGCGACGCCGATCTCCTGTATGAGAAAACGCGTGAACTCGATGTCGTCTGCGAAGCCGAAGGCGCTGATATCGGTCATGATGTAGTAAGCGCCGTCGGGCGCGTAGGTCTGGAAACCGGCATCCTTGAGCACGGGCAGGAGCAGGTCGCGCCGCGCCGCGTAGTCGGCCTGAAGGCGCGCGTAGTATTCGCGCGGCAGGCCGAGAGCCATCGCGCCCGCCTCCTGTAAGGGAGCGGCTGCGCCGACGGTGAGAAAGTCGTGCACTTTGCGGACGGCGTTCGTGATGGCGGGCGGCGCGATGCAGTAGCCGACGCGCCAGCCCGTCACCGAATAAGTCTTCGACATCGAGTTGACGACCAACGTGCGCTCGCGCATCTGCGGCAGTTGCGCCATCGAGATGTGTTCGACGCTCCGGTCGGCGCGCGGGTAGAGGATGTGCTCGTAGATTTCGTCTGTGAAGCAGAGCGCGTCGTGCTCGATGCAGAGCGCGGCGATATATTCCAACTCTTCGCGCGTGAAAACTTTTCCCGTCGGGTTGTTCGGGTTGCAGATGATGATGGCTTTGGTCTGGTCGTTGAAGGCGGCGCGCAGTTCGTCGCGGTCGAAAGTCCAATCGGGCGCACGCAAGGGGACGTAGCGCGGGCGCGCGTCGGAGAGAATCACGTCGGGCGCGTAGTTCTCGTAGAACGGCTCGAAGATGACGACCTCATCGCCCGGATTGACGGTCGCCATCATGGCGGCAATCATGCCTTCGGTCGAACCGCAGGTGACGGTGATCTCCGTCTCGGGGTCAATCTCCAGACCGAGATGCCAGAGAGTCTTCTCCGCCAACGCCTGACGAAACGAGCGCGCGCCCCATGTGATCGCATACTGGTTGATGTCGCGCTCGATGGCTTCCTGCGCGGCGCGTTTGATCTCGGCGGGCGCGGCGAAATCCGGGAAGCCCTGCGAGAGATTGATCGCGCCGTGCTTCAGAGCCTCGCGCGTCATTTCGCGGATGACCGACTCCGTGAAGCGGCCCGCCTTGTGCGAGACGTAGCGTGACGTGGAAGATGCGGGTGATGTCATGAGATTTCGAAATCCGACGGATTCATAAAACTGTAAAACGTGTGCCGCGATGCTCTCACAGGACGCGCGCCGTTGGCAAACAAACGTGCCGCCCGTCGCCCGTCGAGCGGCACGCGCGCGCGTCGTCGCTCGCGGCGCGGGCTGGTGTCGTCATGCGGTCGTCATGCGCTGGCATCGCGGGTTGAAGATGTCGGGCGGCTTTGTTGTATGCTTTGAAGCGGAGGAAACGGACGAGATGAATCTCACCATCCAAGAACTGTTGAGCTACACGGACGAGGAGCGCGCCAAGTGGGAGCGTTGGTTTGCGGAGCACGGCGACGGGCCGCTCGCGTTCTCGCCGGACAACGCGGCGCACGCGAGCGTCGGCGCGCTCGTGCTCCACATGTTCGGGCCGGAGTTGCAATACACGGAGTTCATGCGCGGCGAAACTGCGCTGACCGACTATGCGGAGACGGCGTTTGATAAAGCGGAAGCTCTGTTCGCTTTCGGTCGCCGGAGCCGCGAGGCGTTGCGCGCGTGGAGCGCGGGCGCGAGCGCGGAGGATTGGGAGCGCAGGCTCGAACCGCAGGAGGGCGTCAGCGTGTCGGCGCGCAAAATCGCCACGCACGTCCTGCTGCATGAGATACGACATTGGGCGCAGGTCGCGCTCGTCGTCCGCCAGCACGGGCTCGCGCCGCCGGGCAATCACGACTTGCTGTTCAGCACCGCGCTCGATTGATTAATTGATTGATTGACGTTCCGAAAGTTCGGAAACGATAACTTGTTCGGCGCGGCTCAAGGGGTCGCGGCTGAACCGGATACGCAGGTATGAGTTCAACTTTCGCACAACTGTCACGTCGCCTGATTCCCTGTGTTGCGGCGACGCTCGTCGTCTTGGCCGCTCTGCTGTGTCATGCGTCGGACTCGAAGAAGAAGAAGGGAAACGCGGGCGCAGATCCAAGTTCGCGTGTGATTGACGCCGGACAACTCTTGCGCGACGTGCAGGCGCTTGCAGACGACCGGATGCAGGGACGCAAGACGGACACGGAGGGCGGCGCGCGTGCGCGTGCTTACGTCGTCGAGGCGTTCAAGCGCTCGGGCGTCGAGCCGTTCGGCGCGTCGTACTTGCGGCCCTTCGAGTTCTCGTATCCGAAGCAGACGGCGGTGCATCACGGCGTCAACATCGTCGGGCAGATAAGGGGGCGCGCGCGGCCCGAACGCTATCTCGTCGTCACGGCGCACTACGACCATCTGGGCGTCGTTGACAAAAAGATTTACAACGGCGCGGACGATAACGCTTCGGGCGTCGCCGCGCTGCTCGCCGTGGCGAAATATTTCCGCGAGCATCCGCCCGCGCATTCCATCATCTTCGCCGCGCTCGACGCCGAAGAGGATAGCGGCGCGGGCGGGCGTTGGTTTGTGCGTTCGCCGCCCGTCGAGCAGCGCGCGATTGTCTTAAACGTCAATCTCGACATGGTGAGCCACAACGAGCGCAACGAATTATATGCCGCAGGCGCGGCGCACTACCCGTTTCTCAAGCCCTATCTGGACGAGATTGCCGCGCGCGCGCCCGTGCGTCTCCTGCTCGGCCACGACCGCCCCGTCCCTTCTTCAAAAGACGACTGGACGCAGCAGTCGGATCACGCGGCCTTTCATGCCGCAAAAATTCCGTTCGTCTATTTCGGCGTCGAAGACCATGCGAACTATCACAAGCCGTCCGACGATTTTAAGACCATCACACCGCGCTTCTTCGTCAGCGCCGTCGAGACGATTCTCTCCGCCGTCAGGGTGTTCGACGACAACCTTGCCGCGATTGAGAAACAGAGGTCGTGACCGTGTATGAATCCGCGCGCGGGTGCAAACGCGTAGATGATTCATGTACACTCGGGTCGCACCAAAATTATTGAGGTTACACAGGAGAAGATAATGAGACGAAATGCATCTGCCGTCTGGCAGGGCGGTTTGAAAGACGGCAAGGGAACTATCTCGACCGAGAGCGGCGTGCTCTCCGGGACGCAATATTCCTTCAGCACACGCTTTGAAGACGGCAAGGGCACGAACCCCGAAGAACTGGTCGCCGCCGCGCACGCGGGCTGCTTCTCGATGGCTCTGTCGGGTCAACTCGGCAACGCCGGTCTCGTCGCCGAGAGCATCAACACGACGGCGACCGTCAGGCTGGAGAAGACGGACGCGGGTTTCACCGTCACATCCGTGCATCTGGATGTCACGGCCAGAGTCCCCAACGCCACGCAGGACACCTTCCAGACGGCGGCCAACAACGCGAAAGCCGGATGCCCCATCTCGCGCCTGCTCAAAGCCGAAATCACTTTGGACGCAAAACTCGAAGGATAAGAATAGAGGTTAGATGTCGGATGTTAGATGTTAGGAAAGGCAAGTCTGTCTTACCCTAACATCTAACATCCGACATCTGCTTATTGCTGTTCCGCCGCTTGCAGACGGAGTTGGTCAATGATGGAGCGGATGGCGGGCGCGAGTTTGCCTTCGGGTGCGAGGGCGAGATATTTCTCGTAGGCGGCGAGGGCCGCTTTGTAGTTTTCCAACTTCTCGTAGGCCGCGCCGAGAAGTTGATAGAGCGCGGGCTCGGTGTCGTCGAGTTGCGCGATGGCCTTGCGAAACGCGGCGACCGCCTCTTCATACCTGCCCTTCTCTTCCAAGACTATCCCCAATCCCGCGTAGGCTTCGGGTTGGACGCCGCGACCTTCGCGGATGGCCCGCTCGTAGGATTCGATAGCGGCGTTCGAGTTGGCGGCGGCGCGCAGGATGCGACCTTCGACCGCCGATGCTTCCGCATACGCGGGACGCGCGCGGCGCGCTTCTTCAATCTCTTCGAGCGCGGCATCGAAGTCCTCTTTCGAGGACAGCACGCGCGCCAGCCCGACCCGCGCGGCAGCAAAACCGGGACGCAGTTCGAGCGCGCGCCGGTAGAGTTCCTCCGCATCCTCGCGCACGCCGCCCGCGCCTAAGACGCCCTCGCGCGCATCCTCCGCACGTTGAAAAGCAAGCTCGGCCTCGTCGGTCGTGGGCGTCAGCTTAACCTGTAGTGCGCCGCGCTGGAGGGGAAGAACCGGCAGCGTCCGCTCTCGAAAACCGGTCGCGCGCACGCGCAAGATGTGGCGTCCGGCGCGGACGTTACTCAAGACAAGCTGCCCGGAAGCGTCCGTCACGCCGCGACGCAACCCGTCGAGCCACACGGTCGCCTTCGGCCCGGTCTCCACCGTGATGTTTTTCGCGGCAGCGCGCGGCGATGTTGAAGCCGCACTCTTCGTCGCACTCTTCGTCGCGGTCTTCTGCGCGCGCGGGCTGTTTGCAACTGCATCTGCTCGCGCTCTGTTTGTTGCATCGGCTGGCGGTTTGGCCTTCGCGCTCGTCCTTGTCGCCGCACGCTTCGGCGCGCTCCGCTTCTGTTGTGCGCGGGCGTGAGGCGCGGCGGCTGACACGAAGCAGACGAGCGCGAAGGCGACGATAGAATTTGATAAGAGCTTTGACGAGACGGATAACCGTCGGGGCATAACTTGTCTTCGCTTGCGACCTGATGCGACACGCGCGCGGGCAGAGGCAACCGTTGCCTCAACGGTTTCGCCGGACGCTCTGGGCTGACGAACAACTTCGCGGCGCATGAGCATCTATTCTTCCTCGTCGTTGCCCGTCACGCGGCGCACGCGCACGCCCGCGGGTTGCTGCTGGGCAGGCGTGTTGGCGTCGCCGCCGACGGCGCGCGTTCCGACTTCAGGACGGAAGCGTCCCTGTTCGTCGTAGAGCCTGCGGTATTGCATCATGTTGCGGACGACGCCCTGCACGTAGCCGCGCGTCTCTCTGAAGGGAATCGCTTCGGCCCATTCGTCCATCTCAAGCGGGAGCGTAGCGCGCCAAGTGACGACGCGGCCCGGCCCCGCGTTGTAGGCGGCGGCGAGATATTCGATGCGACCGTACTTGTCCAACTGATCGCGCATGTAGCCCGTGCCGAGTTGGATATTGAGACGCGGCTCGTAGAGCGACTCGACGGTGATGGGACGCCCGACGCCGTAACGCTGCGCGACGAGGCGGCCCGTGCCGGGCAGGAGTTGCATCAAGCCGTGCGCGTTGGCGTGCGAGGCGGCGCGCGGGTTGAAGACCGACTCCTGACGGATCAGTCCGGCGACCATGTAGGGGTCGAGATTTCGCGCGCGCGCTTCCTGCACGATGATGTCCCAGAAGGCGAGCGGGTAGAACACGTCCCAGACTTCGCGCGACATCTCCTCCGGCTTCATCTGCGAATAGTCCGGATAGCTTCGACGCAGCACGTTGAACGCCTGCACGTTGTCGTCGCGTTGACGAAAGAGTCGCGCCTTCGCCAGATTCAGGCGCGGGCTCGTCGGCGCAGTCCGCAAGGCATCGTCCAACTCGGCGTGTGCCCATTCATCCAAACCGACGGCGTTGAGTTCGTCCGCTTTCGCGATTCGTTCGCGGGCATCCTGTCCGGCTGTCTCCTCTGCGACCGTCACCGGCTTGAGATTGGCGACGGCGCGTGCGAGCGTCGCGTCGGGCGCGAAGTTCGGCGGGGGCTTGACGCCGTTGCGCGCCATCGTCTCCAAGCGTTGTTTGGCGAGATAGCCGTACCAGTTGGCGTCGTAGCGCGCGAGCATCGCTTCGTAGAGCGTGTGGGCTTCGGCTGTGCGTCCGGCGCGTTCGGCATCGCGCGCCGCCCAGTATCCGGCGCGTCCTCGATTGTCGGTGTTCTCGTCCGCATACTCGGCCAGATGCTCGATGAGCAGGCGCGACGACTCGGCGAAGTTCTTCGCCTCGTGCGCCGCCCATGCCAACTCGAACTGTCCGCCCGCGACCTCGCTTGCGCCCGTAAAGAGCGTCGCCGCGCTGCGATAAAAGTTCGCGGCCTCCGCGTTGTTCTTCGCCTCCTTCGCCGCCTGACCTGCGGCGACGAGAGCGCGCATCGTCCATGCGCTCTGCGGAAAGTTGCGCCGCATCTCATCGAGCGTCGCGCGCGTCAACTCCCATTGGCGCGAGCGCGCATAGACCTGCGCGAGATAATGCAGGGCTTCGGCGCGCATCTCTCCGGCGGAGGCGGGCACGGCGTTGAGCGCGGCGATAGCTTCTGTAGCACGCTGCGCGTTGGCCGCCGCGACGCCGCGACGCAGGCGCGTCTCCGCGTTCGACGTGGCGGGGAAACGCGCGAAAGCGTCCGTGTAGGCTTCGAGCGCGGGGGCGTGGCGTTTCGCGTCGTAGAGCCGCTGCGCACGCGCGAGGGCTTCCGCGTCGGTCGCGGGCGCGGGGGTCGAGTTGAGACGCACGATGGCGGACGCCGCCTCCGCGCTCTCGACGGACGCGGGCGCGTAAAAGTGGATGCGACGATATGCGCCGAGCGCGCGCGTCGAGTCGTTCTGCTGCTCGTAAGCCTTCGCCGTCAAAAGCAGCGCGGCGGCGTCGTCCGCCTCCGCGAGTCGTCGGAGCGCGACGGGCACGCCCGCCGCCTGATTCTCTTTCAACATCAACTCGGCGGCCTTGAGCGTCGCCTCGCGCGCGCGCAACGACGCGGGAAACTCGCGCGCCAACTGCTCGTACGCGGCACGCGCCTCGACGCCGCGACCCGACTGCTCAAGCGCACGCGCCCTCATGTAGAGAGCATAATCGCCGAGCGCGGTCTGCTGGCCGACGACGCTTGTGTCGAGCAGCGACGCCGCGCCGTTGAAGTCGTTGGCCGCTAAACGCAGACGCCCGCGCAGCAGACGCGCCAGCGCGCCCGCACGCGTGCCCGCATACTCCGTCTCGATGCCTGCGACCACCGTCTCCGCAGGCGCGACGCCGCCGCGCGTCATCGTCCGCAGGCGTTCGACCGCCGCCGACACGTCCTGCGGCGCGCGCTGCTGCGTGCTGCAACTCGCCACCACCAGCGGCGAGACGACGGCGACCGCTCCACCCAACAAAGCGATGAGTAAGAAAACCACACGTTGCTTCTGCGAATCTCTGTTCAAGATGCTCTCAACCCTTTCCTCATGTACGTTGCGCGACGAAACGAGTGCTTTATCAAATCCCTTTTGCCCGCCGAACTTTTCACGATTGCCGCTCCGAATCTTAAATCAATTCAAAAGACCAGACCACCGAAAACGCTCTCACACCGCCCTGCTTGGATGCGCCGCGCGACCCTGCGCGGTTGCCTCTGATTCACAGATGAAAAGAGATAAAGGGGTAAATGGTGAAGGGGCGAAAGGGTTAAAGATAGATACTTGCCCTTTCCCCTTTTAACCGTCTACCCCTTTCCCCTTCCGCTTGTCTGTTTAAATCTTCCGTCGAAAAAACTGACGGGTGACATGCGCAGAAGGCGTGTCACCCGTCGGTTGAGAGTTGTTGTTTTAAGGCTCAGGCCGCGACGGTTGCTCCGGGGTAGCCGTCGCCGAGTTTGGCGGAGTCGCCTTCGGCGAGGGTGTTGACGAGTTCCTGATGGAAGTAGTCGAAGCGTCCGGCGACTTCGGGTGCGACGCGCTTGTCGTACATCTGGCGCGAGCGGTCTATGTCTTCGCGGAGACGATTGTAGAGGTCGCCCGCGTCGCGTCCTTCTCTCACCTTCTGCTCGTTGTAGAGTTTGATCTCGGAGACGAGGAGACGTGCGAAGCGGCGCGCGTCGTTGTGAAAACGTCGCTCGCCCTCGCTGACCTCGACGGGCAGTTCGGCATCCGCGCCGTAGCGACGCGCCGTGCCGAGCGGGGCGTTGAAGGTGGACGGCGGCGCAGCGGGCGCGCTCTCTTCGACGAGTTGGGCCGCGACGGGCGTCGTGCTCCCGAAGTCGTGCGCGCCGCCTGCGTCTGCGCCCTGCGCGGGCGTCTCGATGAGCGGCGGCGGCACGCGCTCCGTTGTGTCAACCGTCTCGGCTTGCGGCGCGCCGGTCAGGGGTTGCGGCGCGGGTTCGTCGCGCGTGAAGGGCGTGGACGCGCTCGTCGCGGGTTCGGGTTCGTGCGCGGCGATGCGTTCTTGCGGTCGTTCTTCGGCAACTGCGCTGCCGCGCGCCCCGGAGGGAGCGGGCCGTTTGGTGGCGAGCAGTTCGACGGCCATTCCCGCCACGCGGACGAGCGTTTCGATGGCTTCGAGACTGATGGCCTCTGCGTCCTGCATGGCGCAGTCGGCGTAGAGGACGGCGACCGCCTTGTCGCGCGCGACGAGCGGGACGGCGACGATGCGCTGCGGCGGTTCTTCGCTCAGATGACTATAAATCAGATGGTCTTCGGCGTGCGTCCCCGGCGCGCCGCTCCACGTCCGGCGCGAGCGCACGACGGCGCTCAAAAGCGTGTCGGATGAGAGCGGCAGGGAGAGTTCGCGGATGGCGTCGTCGCCGACCGTGCCTGCCAGCCCGCGCGCGCGCCAGCCCGTCGCGCGCTCGTTCTTGACGACGAAGAAGGCGACGCGCGGCGCAAAACTGGCGGCGCGGTTAATCAAAGAGTTCAGGATGTCGGCCTGCGTGCGCTGCTCGTCAATATCGTCAACAGCGGCCTTGAGGATGGCGATGTCGCTCGAAGCGCGTGCGCGCGCGCCCTCGGCTGAAGCGGTTTCGATGCCGGTGTTGCGTGCGTTGCGCAGGTGTTCGGAGATGGCAACGGCGACCGACGCATCCGACTGCGCCGCGCTCTCCAGACGTTCGTTGAGACGCGTGAACGCCTCGTTCAATTGACTCTGAAGGCGCGCGATTTCGTCTTGCAGGCTGCTCAGATGACTATTGAGATAGCCGTCAATCTCAGCGCGCAAGCTCTGTTCCAAGTCTCCGCTCCCCACTATTGATTCTCCTCCGTGTTGAAGTTGAAGTGCTCCGCATGGCAGATGCGGCTTCGGTCGCTGTCGGGCTGGCTGCAAGTTGCTGTCGCTGTTAGAAGTCCGGTGTGGCGACGGGCGCGAGCCTTCTTCAAGCCGCGCCCATCGCGGATTATGGACGCCGACGCGCAGGAGTGTCAAGCAACTCATTTTCCGCATAATGGGTCAGTTTGAAATTCCAAGCCAATATCTATGCGGCTCACATTTTCAAACTGACACACTATGATTTTCCGCCCGGCGTTGCGCTGCGCCGCCGTTCGTTTTGGATTTACCATTTTCAAATTTGGCTTTATCATGAGCGACGCAGTTTCAACCCGACCCTGAGCGCACGTCGAAAATTCGATATGCCCGCCCGCATTCTCATCGCAGACGACTACGACGACAACAGAGAACTGCTGCGCCTGATGCTCCTGCCCGACGGTTACACGGTGCGCGAGACGCGCGACGGGCATGAGTGTCTTAAGGCGGCGCGCGAAGAGGTTTTCGATCTCGTCCTGATTGATCTCTCGATGCCCAATCTCGACGGTTGGGGGACGTTGCGCGAACTGCGCGCCGACGAACGCACGCGGCACCTCCCCTGCGTCGCCTTCACCGCCTTTGCCTCCGACGAAGACCGGCAGAGTGCGCTCCGCGCCGGTTTCGACGCCTATCTCGCCAAACCCTTCCGCGCCAAAGAACTCCTTGAGTTGGTCGAAAATCTCCTCGTGGAACACGCGGCCCACGCCGCGCAGCCCGAGATGGCCGAGCAGACAGCAAATGAGTAAACGCAAGCCGCGCACGCCGGACGAGACACAGAGCACGCCCTCCAAAGAGCGGCACGACGCCGACGCCGCTGCCGAGATACCGAACGCAGGACAAATCCTCGTCGCCTTCGAGAAGTTGTTCGGCGGCGGTCGCGGCGTCGGGCGTTTCTCGCGCTCCGGCCTCCGCTACGTCAAACTCCCGCACGACTCCATCCTCATCGAACAGAATCCGAAGAAGCGCAGCGAGTGGGCCGAACTCGCGCGCTCCGGACGCCGCATCGCGTGGCTCATGCGCGACGGCGAATACCTCGCGCGCGTCGTGGACGGCGAGGTCGTCTTGCTCGATTAAAATTTGAAGTGAATTGAAGCGGGTGATCTCTCGTGGGGGCGAGAGATGAGAGAGCACGTCGGTGAGGTACGTGCTCTCTTCCAATGGAATTGACTCACGGATTTTCTGTGCAACCGTTGTGCCAACCGTGATAACGGCGCGGGGCCGCGAGATTTCGCGCCAAAGTTAGCTCGTCGCGTTCCGCGCACGCACGGATGTGTCCACACTTGAGGACAGGCGCGCACGGCGCGGTGTGTACATTCGTTGACAGCCGTTGACAAGAGCGCACTCTGCGAGTCGTCGTCCTCTGACAACTTTTGACAACCGCGCGTCGCGCCCCGCGTTCAGCCCGTCCGCTTCAACTTGCCCGTCCGCTTGGCCCAAGCCTCGACCCAACCGAAGACGAGCAGCCCCAACGGAACCATCACCACCCCCATCAAAGCGAGCACCAGCAGTTCCGGCACGACCGCCGACAAAGGCGCGCCCGTCAGATGTTCGGGCAGCGCGCCCGTGCCCTCGATGCCGATGAGTTTGCGACAAGCCGAGAGCGCGTAGGTGGCGGGCGAGATGGCGGCCAGAGGTTGCAGCCACGCGGGCAGCACCTCGACCGGATAATAGACGCCGGAGACGAGCAGCAGTATCCCTTGAAAGATGTTCGTCGCCTCCGCGCCGCGCTCCGGACTCATCAAGGGCAGCACGGCGGCCATCAGCCCGAGCCCGACGAAGGCCACGCTGCTCAGCACGAGCACGACTATCACTCCCGCGAGGTTCGCGCCCGCGATGTCGAGATCAATGAAGAAGCGCAGCGAGACGATGATGATCAGCAGGCGCGCGATGCTGTAGAGCATCACCCAGATGCTGATGCCCGTCAGGTGCGTGAAGCGCGAGACGGGAGCCATGAAGGTGTATTCGAGCGTGCCCTCCCAACGCTCGTAGGAGATTGAGTTGGCAATCTCCTGAAAGAGCACGGAGAGGAAGTTCCAGAGCAGCACGCCGACGAGCAGCGTCAACGTCAGGCGGCGGTCGTTCGCCGCCACGCCGATGAGCGCGATGGTGGCCGAGTTGACGACCGAATAGAAAGTGAAGACCACTATCCACGACATGTAACGCCGCGACATGTGGTAGTCCCTGAAGAGAAAAGCCCATGTTTGTCGAAGTACGCGTTCCATCTTCTTTACTCCGGTTCACCGTTCCTTTTAGCCAGCGCCTCGCGCTCGTTCGTCTCCTCCAGAGATTCGCCCGCGAGTTTGATGAAGGCGTCGTCTAAGGAAGTCGTCTCGGATTGCGCTTTGAGTTCGTCGGCTGTGCCTTCGGCAATCAGACGACCGTGCGCGAGAAAACCGATGCGCGCGCAGAGGCGTTCGGTCTCCGCCATGTCGTGCGAAGTGAGCAGGATGGTCGTGCCCTCTTCGCGCCGCAGGTTTTCGAGAAAGGTCTGCACGTCGCGGCGGCTCTTGGGGTCGAGGCCCGTCGTCGGCTCGTCCAGCAGCAGCAGCGGCGGGTTGACCAAAAGAGCGCGCGTGATGGCAATCTTCTGCTGCATCCCCCGGCTCATCTCTTCGAGCGGGTCGGTGAAGCGCGACTGCTCCATCCCCAACTGTTCGAGAATCTGCATCGCGCGACGTTCAGCATCGCGCGGGTTCATGCCGTAGAGATAGGCCGAGTAGAGTAGGTTTTCGCGCGCCGAGAGTTTCTTGTAGAAGGCGGCGTCAACGCTGACGCGGCCAATCTTGCGCCGCACGAGACGCTCTTCGCCCGGCAGCAGATGACCGAGCAGGCGCACCTCCCCGCCGTCGGGCGCGAGCAAGGTCGCCAGCACGCGGATGAGCGTTGACTTGCCCGAACCGTTCGGCCCGAGCAGCCCGTAAGTCTCACCCTCGCCGACCTCGAAAGACACGTCCTTCAAGGCGTGAATCTGCGTCGTGCGCGCGTGAAAAAGACCCGAACGCTTTTTGAAATATTTCTGAAGATTGCGGACTTGTATCCCAAGATTCGACATCACATGTACCTCTCCGACCTTGAGTTGGTCGGATAACCGCTTTCCAAATTGGAAATGGGAAAAGACGAAAAGACCCGGCGCGGTGGGAGTTACGCCAGTCTGATGAGTCTAAAAGGTATGATGCGAATCATCTGTCTCATGTGGAATCACCTGACTACTTACGCGACAGCATACGTCCCGCCCGAGAATTTGGCAAGGAAATATCGGTCGCAAGTCCAAAGTCTAACGTCGGGGACGGAGAAAAAGTTGCAAGTCTAAAGTTGAAGGCAGAAAGCACGGTCTTTCTCCTCCGGATGTTCGGACTTGCGACTGAATTTTTGACTTCGGACTTGCGACTTTCAGACTTGCGACTTTAGAGCACCGATGTCTCTTCGATGAGGCGTCCTTCGGCGAAGCGTGCGGGGCGCAGCGATGTCACGTCGAGTGTGCGGGCGCGGCCTTCGAGAATCAGTTCGGAGAGGACGCGGCCCGTCGCGGGCGCGTGCATGACGCCGTGGCCGCTGAAGCCGTTGGCGAGAAAGAGGCCGCCGACTCGGGGGGCTTCTCCGATGATGGCGTGATGGTCGGGCGTGACTTCGTAGAGGCCCGCGCGCGAACGCTCGCGGTCTATCGTCGCTCCGGCGAGACGGGGCACGCGCGCCGTCGCACGCGCGCGAATCTTTTCCACGAAGCTCTCGTCCAACTCCGTCTTGAAGCCCGGCGACTCGGCGGGGTCGGGCCACGCGAGCAGCAGACCCTGCGCGGCGGCGTCCGTGCGGCGGTCGGGGCGAAAGTGGAAACCGTCGGACATATCAATCACCATCGGCAGCCGCTCGAAGGTAGCGTCGAGATGGCGTGTCGCGACAATCTGACGGCGCAGGGGGACGACCGGAATCCCCACGCCCGCCATGCGCGCGACCTCCGCCGCCCACGCGCCCGACGCGTTGACGACCGCGCGCGTCGAAATCTCCCCGCGCGTCGTCTCCACTTTCGAGACGCGGCCACGCTCGACCGCGATTCCCGTCACGCGCGTATCGAGCCAGAGGCGCACGCCGCGCGCGCGCGCGCGCTCCGTGAAGCCGCGCATGATTCCGAGCGGCGAGACGAAGCCGTCTGTCGCGCAGAAAGAACCGCCGACGACATCACCCGCGCGCATCTGCGGAACCATCGAACGTACATCTTCCGCGCCGATTAGCTCGACGTTCGACAGCCCCTGCGCGCGTTGCCGCTCGCGCGCGAGCTTGAGATATTCGAGATGCTCGTCGCTCGTGGCGACGAAGAGATAACCCGTCGGTTCATAGCCGGACGCATGTCCGGTCGCCTCTTTGAAGTTGGCGAGGAAGGCAATCGAGTAGAGCGACATCTGAATGTTGACGGCGGTCGAAAACTGCGCGCGCACGCCGCCCGTCGCCCGTCCGGTCGAACCCTGTCCCTGCTGCGGCTCGCGCTCGACGATGACCACGTCCGCGCATCCCGCCTCCGCGAGATGATAGGCCACGCTCGCCCCGACCACCCCGCCGCCGATGATAACCACATCTGCTGTTGTCATGTTTGATTTCGGACGTCGGACGATAGACGATGGACGATGGACGGAACGTTTGGTGTATCGTCCGATGTTCTGTCTATCGTTTGGTGTTCTGTCTATGGTCTATTGATATAACTTGGATGACTGGCGATAGATGAAAAGGAAGCTTTCTTCCGTCCATCGTCTATGGTCTATCGTCTATCTAATCGGTTCGAGCCTGAACTCTTCGCCGAGGTTGAGGACGAACTTTTCCCAGCGTTTTTGAAAGGCGTCCATGTCGCGTTCGCCGAGAACTGTTTGGAGAGTTTGGAAGCCTGCCGGGTCTTCCGCCTGTCGCGCGTTGAACTCTCGATAGAATTTGACGAGCAGATTTTTCTCTTGCAGGTAGTAGCAGAGATAGCGCGCCTGCGCGTAGTTTGTGCCCTTGTCTTTGCTGTAGAAGGCGTCGGCGTCCATCGCCAGAAGTGTTTTGAAGGTGGGGAGCTTCGAGGTTTTGATGGCGCGTTGCAGACCGTCGAGACGCCAGTTGGTGTAACCGTAGATGTGTCCGTCAACTTCGCCGCATTGCTCGTAGAGCGAACCCAAGCCTTCGTTGAGCCACGGCGGGCAGGCCGGAAAGTTGGCCTCCATGAATGGATGGACGATCTCATGGACGAGCGTGCCGCCGCCGGTTTCGATGTTCATGATGAGGGCTTTGTGCGCGCTCGAATAGTAGCCGTAGGGCGTCTCGGGCGAGTCGCCGAAGATTTCGCGCGTGTGCTTGCGGTAGGAGGCCGTGTCCTTGAAGAGCCAGATGTCGAGAATCTCTGCGGGGTCGCGGTCGAAATAGTCCTGTTTGAGTTTGTCAACGGCCCACTTGACCGTCTCCGTCGCGTGCGCGCGGACTGACGACGCGGGGCCGTCGCCGACCACGACGAACGGTTTCTGGATAACGACGGTGAACGCTTTACCGCGCAACTTCGCGTCGAGTTGCGCGACGTGTTTCGCATAGTCGGCGTCGGTGAATCCGCGTGGGGTCGGGGCGGGCGTGGCCGTCGGCGCGGGCTCTCTGCGCCCGGTTCTCGTCTGTTGCCTGACGCCGAGCGTCGTGCATTGTTGGAAGCAGAGAAGCAGGAACAGGGCGGCGAGCGGCAACCGTCTGGAACTCATCGGGCGAAAGCTCCTTTGAGAGAAAAGCGATACTCCTCTGATGCCCGTCGAATCCGCGCGGGATGCACGCCCGCGCAGGCTACATCGTCATGGCCTGAAAGTCATCTCTTCTTCATAGCGTGAATGTCATCTCGTCAAACGTCATGGAGTAATCGTTATCTCTTCGACGTTCTCGGGGGGCAGCGCGAGCGTGAGGCGTTTCGTCTGTTCGTCGAAGGTCGCCTGCTGGACGACGCGCGAGCCGACGCGGACTTCGCGTGGACGCGCGGCGAGGCCGAGCAGTTCGACCGACGCGAGCGGGCGCGAGACGTTGTATGCGCCGGTGCGCGCGAGACGAATCGTGTTGGCCGTCTGCGTGATGCTCAGGCGGCGGTATGCGCCGCGCCGGTATTCGTAGCCGTCGCCCGCGTCTTCGTAGAAGCGCGAGGTGCGGTCTGCGCCGGTCGCGATCAGGAGCGAGAGCGGGGCGCGCGACATCTCGCCCGTGTGTTGGATGACGGGCTGCATGGGGATCCCTGCGCCCGCGCGGACGAAGAGCGGCAGGCGTTCGATGGGCGCATCAACGACGGCGAACGTTCCGCCCTCGTGGCGCGTGCCCGTGTGCCAGTCAACCCACGCGTCGCCCTTGGGAAAATAGACGGGCCGCTTCACGTCGCCCTGCGTCAGCACGGGCGCGACGAGCAGGTCTGCGCCGACGAGATACTCTTCAAACTGTGGAACCGGCGAATAGATTGCGTAGTCGTTCGGATACTCGAACCAGAGCGGGCGCATGACGGGCGCGCCCGTCTCCGTGTGTTCCTGAAAGACCGAATAGAGATACGGCAGCAGACGATAGCGCAACTCAATCATCGAGCGATTGATGCGTTCAAACTCGGAGCCGAACGACCAAGGCTCGCGGTCTTGCAGGTTGTTGCCGATGTGCGTCCGTAGGAAGGGCGTGAGCACTCCGGCCTGAAGCCAGCGCGCGTAGAGTTCGGGCGTGGCGTTTCCGGCGAAGCCGCCGATGTCCGCGCCGACGAAGGGCACGCCGGAGACGCCCAAGTTGGTGAGCATCGGAATGGTCAGTTGGAGGTGTTCCCAAGTGGGGACGTTGTCGCCCGTCCAGACGGCGGAGAAGCGTTGGATTCCGGCATAGCCCGCGCGCGTCAGGACGAAGGGGCGCGCTTCGGGCCGCAACTTTTTGACGCCCTCGAAGGTCGAACGCGCCATCTGCATCCCGTAGACGTTGTGATAGCGCGCGTGATTGCCCGCGAGACCGTCGCCCGCGTGGCGCACGTCTAAGGGAAACGTCTTGGCGGGGTCGTGCGTGACGTTCGGCTGCGGCGGTTGATTCTCTTCGCCGAACGTCCCCGGCTCGTTCATGTCGTTCCAGAAACCGCTGATGCCTTCGTCCAAGTTGGTCTTGTAGAGCGCGCCGAACCATGCGCGCGTCTGCGGGTTCGTGTAGTCGGGGAAAGCGCAGACGCCCGGCCAGACGCGCGCATGAAACTCCTGCCCCGCAGCCGTCCGGTGAAAGAAACCACCGGCGCGTCCCTCCCGGTAGGCCGCGTAGTTCTCGTCAACCTTGATGCCGGGGTCAATGATGACGACGACGCGGAAACCGTCGCGGCGCAAATCGGCGAGCATCTTGGGCGGGTCGGGAAAGCGCGTCTTGTCCCAAGTGAAGATGCGAAAGCCGTCCATGTAGTCAATGTCGAGATGGATGACATCGGCGGGGATGCGTCGCTCGCGGAAGTTGCGCGCGATTTCGCGGACGCGCGCTTCCGGGAAATATGAATAACGCGACTGCTGATAACCGAGCGACCAGACGGGCGGCAACTCCGTGCGCCCCGTCAGCTTTGTGTAATCGGCGACGACCGTTTTCGGCAGACGCTCCGCGCCGCCCGTGAAGACGTAGTAGTTCAGGTCGCCGCCCGCCGCGCCGAACGTGTAACGCTCGGGCGCGCTCTTGCCCATGTCGAAGTATGTGCGGTGCGTGTTGTCGAAAAAGAGACCGTAGGCGCGCCCCTGCCGGAGCGCGATGAGGAAGGGGATGGATTCGTAAATCGGGTCGAGGCCGGGCGCGTAGGCGTACGTGTCGGTGTTCCACATCGCCATCACGTGCCCCTGTCGCGCGGTCGGCAGCGCCTTCTCGCCGAAGCCGTAGTAGAACTCAAGGTGGTCGCGCCGCTTGGAACTCTCGACCGCGCCCGTCTCCAAATCAAACGCGGCGGGACGCTTCGGGTCGTCCGCGACGACCAACTCCCCCCGTGCATCATAGACGCTCACGAGAAACGGGCGACGATTGATAACAATCTTCGGGCCTGCGACCTGCGTCGTGATCTCTATCGCATCGCGCCCGGCTTCGCGCACGACCGCCGCCACCGTCTTCCTGTCCATCGGCGCGACCGCATAAGAGAAGTCGCGCTCGAACACTCCGCGCGGCGAGAGGCGGACGCGCGCGACGTTCAGGTCTTGAAACGTGACGACAGCGCGCGCGCCGCTTGAGAGCGTCAGCGTGACGCCGTTCGTCTGACGCGTGACCGCGACGACATTGCCCGCCGCGCGCCACGCCGCGCGCGCATCGTTCGACCAGATGCACACGAGAACGAACGCCAGCGCAACGAACCGTCGGCGACCACCTGAGTCAGCATTCATAGCAAACACTCCGCGCCTCTTGCGGATTGGAATAGCGAAACGGGAGAAAGCGTCGAAGACCTAAACACGGGCGACGAAAACACGGGCGACGAATGAAAGACAGAATGAATGAAACACACGATGCTCTTTATCAAGCATCGGTCATCTGATGAATTTTTAAAACGATGCTCTTCATACATCATTCGTCATCTGTTGTTTCCCACGGCCCCGCGTTCGTAGACGATGTCACCGCCGAGAATAGTCATCAAGGCTTCGGTTTGCAGAATCTCTGCGGGCGCGATGGTCAGCAGGTCGCGCGAATGGACGGTCATGTCCGCCAGCATCCCCACGGCAATCTGTCCCTTCTCTTTTTCCTCGAAGGATGCATAGGCCGACTCGGCTGTGTAGCAGCGAATGGCGTCGGCGATACTGAGACTCTCCTGCGGCCACCAGCCCCCCGGCGGGTCGCCCTCCGTGCTCCGGCGCGTGACCGCCGCGTACAGACCGAGATACGGGTTGACCGGCTCGACCGGCCAATCAGTCCCGAACGGCACGTGAACTTTGAAAGACTTCATCGTGTGCCAAGCATACGCGCCGAGCACCCGATACTCGCCGAGCCTATCCTGCGCCCAACGCTTGTCCGAGATGGCGTGCGACGGCTGCATTGAAGCGATGACGCCCATCAGATGAAAACGGCGAAAGTCGGAAGGCGCGATTACTTGTGCGTGCTCGATGCGCGGGCGCAACATCTCGGGCAGAGGGGCGGCGCGGCCTTGCCCGGTTCTGTTTTCCAGACGCGTCCTGTCGTAGTTCGCAAAACCGTCGAGCGCGAGACGATTGGCGCGGTCGCCGATGGCATGGAGCGCGATCTGAAAACCGTTCTCCATCCGCTCGAAGATCATGCGCGACAACTCTTCGGGCGAGCGGCGCGGGATGCCGCTGTTGTGCGGGTCGTCGGAGAAGGGCGCGAGCATGGCGGCGGTGCGGGAGCCGAGCGTGCCGTCAACGTAGCCTTTGAGAGCCGTCAGACGCAGACGCAAGGGGTCGTCTTTGAACGTCGCAAACTCGGCGCGCTGTTGCTTCAGGACGGCAATCGTGTCGCCGAAGTCCTGCCATTCGGCGACGCGCACGGTGAGTCGTCCGGCGCGCAAAAGCTCCCGGTAAATTTTGGTCGTCTCGTAACCGGAGTTGTCCTGAATCGAAGTGATGCCGTAACGACGCGCTTCCGCGAGCGCGCGCCCGATGGCCTCGCGGTTCTCCTCATTGGACGGTTCGGGCACGATGCTGGCGACCAGATTCGCCGCCGTCTCTTTGAGAATCCCGGTCGGTTCGCCCTGCGCGTCGCGCAGGATTTCGCCGCCCTCCGGGTCGCGCGTCGCGCGCGTCACCCCGGCCTTCTGCAAAGCGAGCGTGTTCGCCCAACTGACGTGACCGTCAACGCGTTGCAGGATGACGGGATTGTTCGGCGCAACCTCGTCCAAATCCTTCTTCGTCGGCCACGCGCCGCCCCACAGCGTATGATCCCAACCGCGCCCGCGAATCCACGCGCCCGCCTGCGTCTCGCCCGCGCGCGCCGCCACCCGCCGCTTCGCCTCCGCCAGCGTCTTCGCGCCGACCAAATCCACGCGCATCAGGGAGAGCCCGCCGCCGAGAAAATGTATGTGCGCGTCGTTGAAACCGGGCGTCAGCAGACGCCCCTGCAAGTCAACTTCGCGCGTGCCACGGAAACGCGCGCGAATCTCCGGCGTGCTCCCGACGGCGACGATGCGCCCTTCGTCAACCGCGACCGCTCCGGCAATCGTCCCGCGCTCGTCAGCCGTGAACACCTTGCCGCCAAACAACAACAGGCTGACGGGACGGCGGTTCTGCCCCCTCGCACGCGACGCCGGAGGCACGAGCGCAGCGCAGCACAAAAGCGAAACAAACGCGAGCGACAGTAGTTTGCGTAAGCGCATCTTTTTAGAAATCTACTCTGGATGTAGTCGGAGCGAGCGGGAAAGTTATACCACCAAATCGCTCGCGGCGGCACAGGAAATCACAAGGATAAGAAAGGGGAAATGGGTAAAGGTTAAAGGGCGAAATGGATAAGAGTTAGAGCCCGCCGCTCACTCGCTTCCTCTTTACCCACTTCCCCATTTAACCTTTACCCTTTTTCCCCTTCCGCCTGTCCTGTTGATTCCAACGCTCTATCCGCGCGTGTTATCATCTGCGCGAGCTTTAACAATTTGCGGAGTAGATTCGACGCGTCAGGCGCTTGATGAGCGGGGCGTCGAGAGTTTGGAGATTATGCGTATTCTCGTCACGGGTGGGGCAGGGTATATCGGCAGCGTGGTCGCGGAGGAGTTGATCGCGGCGGGCCATGAGGTGTTCGTCTATGACAATCTTTCCAAAGGCCACAGGGCGGCGGTGCATCCGCAGGCGACGCTCGTCGAGGCCGATTTGATGGACGGCGAAACTCTCCGGCGCACTTTTCGAGAGCAACGCACGGAGGCCGTCATTCACATGGCGGCGGATGCGCTCGTCGGCGAATCGGTGACGAACCCGGCCAAGTATTACCGCAACAACTTCGTCGCCGGACTCGCGCTCCTCGACGCGATGCGCGACGCGAGCGTCCGGCGCATCGTCTTCTCTTCCACCTGCGCGACCTACGGCGAGCCGGAGCGCGTCCCGATGGACGAGACGCTCCCGACCAACCCGCTCAACCCCTACGGCCAATCCAAACTCGCCTTCGAGGGCGCGCTCAAGTGGTACGGCGCGGCCTACGGGATGAACTACGTCGCGCTGCGCTACTTCAACGCGGCGGGCGCAACCCGTAGGTGCGGCGAACAGCACGACCCCGAATCGCACATCATCCCGCTCGTCCTCCAAGTCGCCACGGGCCGACGCACGCACATCGAAATCTACGGCGACGACTACCCCACGCGCGACGGCACGTGCGTCCGCGACTACATCCACATCGTTGACCTCGCGCGCGCACATCCTCGCGCTCGGTATCCTCGACGAACGCAGCGCCATCTACAACCTCGGCTGCGGCGGCGACGGCTACACCGTCAAAGAGGTGATTGACACGGCGCGCGCAATCACGGGACGCGACATCGAAGCGCGCACCGCCCCGCGTCGCGCGGGCGACCCCGCCGTTCTCGTCGCCACCTCCGAGAAGATCAAACGCGAACTCGGCTGGCAACCCCAGTTTCAAGACCTACGCAAAATCATCCAATCCGCATGGGACTGGATGCAGGCGCACCCGAACGGCTACCCGGAATAGATTCTCTGGCTTGTCGTTAGATTCGCAAAAATTCAGAGGCGGCCTTCGTTACCTAACGGCGACTGGCCGAGCAGACGCAGCATTTCCGGCTGGTCTTTGACTAACAGGTAGACGACGCTCCGCAATCTGCTCATCTCCGTTTCGATATGACTGAGACGCGCGGAGAGGGCACGTTCGATTGAATCGAGTCGCAAGTGTGTCTGTTCGATGTCGCCTCTGATAGCTGTGGCTTCAACTTCCAACTTGGACTCAAGGCGGGCGATGTCGCTCTTGGTCGCCATACCGGCGATGTCGTCCTTAGTCGCCATCTGGTCGCGCATGGTCTCGACGGTGCTGGCGATGAAGTTCAGCAGGTCGTCATTGGGTGAGTGGCTGCTCATAATTGGCGCAATCATAGCACACGGGGCGAAGCATCGAGCAGCCGCGCGATGCTCCCGACGAGCGACTTGATGTCGTCCGGCTTCTTGAGAAAACTGTCCGCTCCGGCGCATCGCGCTTCCCGCCCGCACTCGCTGGCCGTGAGCATCACGACCGGCGTGTGCTGCCGGTGAACGAGTCGCCGCGCGCGTCGCACCAGTTCCAGACCGTTGACGTTGGGCAGTTCGTTGTCGAGCAGAAACAGGTCATAAACTTCTTCGCTTTCAATCCTGCGCAAAGCGTCGAGCCCGTCGGCGCACGCCTCGACGCGCCAGCCTTCGTGCTCAAGCAAACTCTGCACGGCGACCCGCACCACCTGATCGTCCTCGACATAGAGGATGCTGGCTTGCGCCCGCGCGCTATCCTTGAGCAGTATCGGCATGAACGTCGAACCCGAAAGTAGAAGCGGCGACTTGTCCCGGACGCCCCCTCGCGTCGAGACAAGCCTCCCTGTGCCGCTGCGCGCGTCAAAAATGAACAGGGAGATTTACGGTGAATAGTGTCGAACACTTTTGCTATGATGCGCGCGTTCTGTCTTTGAAAACTGAGGCAACGGCCACATGCGTAGCTCAATTCTCACCCTCATGGACGAGTGAATGAGCATCGCCGTTGAGTTTGAAAGGTTCACACTCACGGCGACACCGTTACGCAAGCCAATTATATTTACAACTGTAAACAGTTGCAAGCTATTTCGTGCAACTGTGTTTCCATCGGGAGGTATCTCCTGATGGGTAGCGTACGCGAGAGGCCGGAACGCCTCGCGGAAAAACTGCGACAGATTCGAGATGCGCTCGGTCTTTCTCAACCTGAAATGCTCAGGCGTTTAGGCGTCGAAAAAGATATTGATTACGCGAGAATTTCAGGATTTGAAACGGGGCTTCGTGAGCCGACGCTCAAGATTCTCCTGCAATATGCCCGCGTCGCGGGCGTGCACATGGAAGCTCTTGTTGACGATAATCTGAACTTGCCGGAAAAGCTGCCCGGCCCTGTCAAGCATGAAGAGATTACACGCGCGTATACCATGCGCCATCGCAGCAAAAAGCGTTGATGAGTGAATGAGCATCGCTGTCGAGTTTGAAAGGTTCACACTCACGGCGACTCTGAAACGCAACCATATTTTACCCACAGTTGTGGGTAAAAGCAAGCTTCTAGAATTACGGCTTGTCCCGTCAGGAGGTATCTCTTGATGGGCCACTCTCGTCCCAGACCTGACCGCCTTGCCGAAAAGCTTCGACAGATACGAGAGGCGCTTGGTCTGTCTCAGAGTGAGATGCTGCGACGTTTGGAACTTGAAGAAGTTGTCGGACTAAAAAGAATGTCCGATTACGAATTGGGAGTCCGCGAACCAACGCTAGATACTATCTTGCACTATGCACGCGTCGCGGGCGTGCATATGGAGGACATCGTTGACGACGAACTGGAGTTGCCCGCAAAGCTACCCGGTAACGTGAGATACAAAGGAATCCCCGCCAAATCCGCGCCCCGCAGCAAAAAGCGTTAGGACAAAAACAAGAGGCTCGCACGATATATCGTGCGAGCCTCTTGTTTATATCAAAACCCGAAATCAGCGCGCGATGTTCTAAAAGAGAGGAACTACCGCTACGTTTATTTGCCCTCAAGAGTCTCAACGCGCTCTTGCAAGTCTTCAATATCGGCGCGCGTCGTCGTCAGTAATCCCTCAATCCGCGTCAGTCGCCGTCCTTGTACACGCTGCTCCTTCTCAACCCTTTCAAGTCGTTCGTTTACCTCCCCGAATTGCGCATTCACCTCCGCGAATCGCGCGTCTACCTGCTCGAAACGCGTATTCATCTCTACGCGCAACTCATTCACCTCGGTGCGTAACTCATTCACTTCGGTGCGTAATTCTTTTATCTCTGTGCGCATGTCGCCGACTTCGCGGCTGATGGCGCTCAGGTAGTTCAGTATTTCCGTTGTGCGGTCGGTGCTCATTTGAGTCTCCCTTTCCGCGTGAGGGGCCGCGTTCAAACGTTTGTTTTGAAGCTTCTAAACCATATCATAAAACTCTCCCGAGAGAAAAATTTACTGCCCCGTCTTCCTCGTTGATTAGACGCGTGTTCAGGAAGTCTCGCCTTCGCTTGAGAGGAAGTTTTGGAGTTCCTGTGCGACGGGGAGGGCGGTGCGTGCGCCGAGGGCGCGGCATTTGAGGGCGGCGACGGCGCAGCCGAGGGTGAGTGCGGATTCGACGTGTTCGCCTTGCAGGAGGCCGTAGAGGAAGCCCGCGTGGAAGGCGTCGCCCGCGCCGGTGGTGTCGCGGCAGCCGCCGGGGACGACGAAGGCTGGCGTCGCGTGAAACGCGCCTTCGTGATACAGGAGCGCGCCCTGTTCGCCGAGCGTCATGCCGACGAGCGCGTTGCCGTAGCGCGCTTTGACTTCGACGAGCGCGGCGCGTTCATCGGCGATTCCTGTCAGTCGTTGCGGAAAATTTCGCGACGAGATGAGGATGTCAATCAAGGGCAGAAGTTCGGGCAGACCGTCGTAGATGTTGTCTATATCGGCGGAGACGATTGTGCCGCTCGCGCGCGCTTCGCGTGCGAGACGCGCGCAGGCTGGCGGGTCGTGCGCGTCTATGTGCAGCACGCGCCCGCGCGCCGCGAAGCCCGCAGGCGCATCCGCCGCCGCGTAGGCCAGACGCTCGTCTCGATCCCAGATAATCGTGCGCTCTCCGGAACGCGCGTCTATCACGATGAAGGCCAACTGCGTCCGCGCGCCCTCGACCACCTCCGCGCGCGCCACATCAACGCCTTCGCTGCGCAAGCTCGCCAGCCCGAACTCGCCCTCAAAATCGGAACCGAAGCGGCCCGCGTAAGCCGTCCGCAGACCTAGCCTTTGCAGCGCCACCAACGCCGAAGCCGTCTGCCCGCCCGCCGACTGCGTGTGCTCCGAGAGCCGCGTCTTCGTATCGAACGACGGATACTCCGGCACGACAATCAAGTGGTCAACGGCGTTCAGGCCGAAGCCCACCACATCAAACTCTCGCTCAGGCGGCAACGCGAAAGGAAACTGCACAGACGTTTTCCTCAAAATGAATTTACATAATGGACAGGATAAGATAAGGGGAAAAGGGGAAAGGGTAAATGGGAAAGGGTCAGAGATGAAGGGAGCAAGCGGTTAGCTTTGACTCTTATCCCTTTCGCCCTTTAACAGTTTCCCCTCTTACCTTTTGCCTGTGTTCATCTCGTCCATCCTGTTGATTTCTCACCGTTCGATTTAGCATCTTGAATACGTTAAACTATCCATACTTAAAACATCGAACAAGCTTCGGGTATCAAAGCCGTGACTCTTGAAGAGAAACTGAAGAACTTGCCCACCGCGCCGGGCGTCTATCTGCACAAGGACGAGGCGGGGCGCATCATCTACGTGGGGAAGGCGAAGAACTTGCGGAATCGCGTGCGCTCCTATTTTCAGTCGGGGCGCGGGCACGACCGCAAGACGCGCGAGCTTGTCCGGCGCATCACGGATTTGGAGTTCATCGTGACGGACACGGAGGTCGAGGCGCTGGTGCTGGAATCGAACCTCATCAAGCAGCACAAGCCGCGCTACAACGTGCTCCTGAAAGACGACAAGCAGTACCCGCATCTGAAATTGACCATCAACGAACCTTTCCCGCGCGTGATGATTACGCGGCGCATCCAGCGCGACGGCGCGCTCTACTTCGGGCCGTTCCTGCCCGCGAGTCTGGCGCGCCGGACGATTGACTTGATCAACCGCACCTTTCAGCTTCGCACCTGCGACATAGACATTGACGGCAAATTGCCGCGCCCCTGTCTTGAGTATCACATCAAACGATGTCTCGGGCCGTGCGTCAAAGGGTTGTGCACGCCGGAGGAATATAAAGAGTCCGTGCAGGACGTGCGGATGTTTCTCGAAGGGCGCAACCGCGAGTTGGCGGACGAATACGAAGCGCGGATGGAGCAAGCATCCGAGGAGATGCGTTATGAGTTGGCGGCGAAGTACAGGGACTTGAAGAAGACCGTGCTCGCCGTCTCCGAGCAGCAGAAGATGGCGACTTCTCCCGACCGCGACGTGGACATCTTCGGCTACTACCGCGAGGGCGCGCGGCTCGCGCTGCAACTCTTCACGATGCGCGAAGGCAAGATCGTCGGACGCCGCGAGTTCTTCTGGGAAGATTTGCCGGAGGAAGATTTCGACCCGTCCATGTTTTTGAGCGAAGTGCTGACGCAGTATTACTCGACCGACTACGTCGCGCGCGAGATACACGTCCCCGTTGATTTCGAAGACCGGGAGCTTCTGGAAAAAGCCCTGACGGAGAGGCGCGGGCGTCGCGTCCGCATCCTCGACCCGCAGCGCGGCGAGAAACGCGATCTGATTGACCTCGTCGAGAAGAACGCGCAGATTGCCTTCGAGCAACGCTTCCGCATCCTCAAGCCGGACATGGAACGCGTGCTCGAAGAGTTGCAGGAAACTCTGGAACTGCCGCGTTTTCCGGCCCTCATCGAGTCGTTCGACATCTCGAACATCTCGGGCGCGGAGAACGTCGCCGGGATGGTCGTCTGCGAAAACGGCAAGATGAACCGCGCGGAGTATCGCAAGTTTCGCATCAAAACCGTCGAGGGCTCGAACGATGTCGCTTCGATGCACGAGGCGGTGTTCCGGCGTTACCGTCGGCAGTTGGAGGAATCGAAGCCTCTGCCCGACCTCGTGATGATTGACGGCGGCAAAGGACAACTCGGCGCAGCCGCCGCCGCGATGCGCGAACTCGACCTCGAAGCCGTCCCCATCATCGGCGTCGTCAAGCCGCCGCGCCGCCACAACGAAATCTCGCACCTGCTCGTCAAAGGACGCGAGCACGAACCCGTCTATCTCGACTCGCATTCGCAGGCGCTGCGCTTCATCCAGTTGATTCGCGACGAGACGCACCGGACGGCGGTCGCATATCATCGCAAGCGGCGCGAGTTGCGCGACTTCACTTCGGAGTTGACGGCGATTCCGGGCGTCGGCGAGAAACGCAAGAACCGCCTGCTGCGCAATCTCGGCTCGATACAGCGCGTCTCGCAGGCCGCACCCGCCGAACTCGCGCCCTTCGTCGGACGCAAGACCGCCGAGGAGATCGTCGAGCACTTCCGACGCCAGCGCGCCCTTGCCGAAGGCGGCAACACGGACGACGCCGGAACGCACCAACGCGCGGATGCTCAAGCGATAGACGCTGACGCGACGGGCGCGGGCGACGCCGGGCAAGCTTCGACAGGGATAGTCAGGAACGAGGAGACGATTGCCGACGAGCACATCGAGACGCGTCTCGACGACCCCGAAGGCGACGCCGCAGACCTCCAACCCATCCGCTCCGTTGACCACATGGGCAACGTCATCAAGCCCCGCCGACGCACCCGCAAGCGCGGCGAGCGTTCGACCAACCCGCACGGCGTCCGGCGCGAGAAGTTGTCGGATGAAGATTAAAGACAGGCCGGAATTGTCCGACGAAGATAAAGACGAAACGGAGACGCCCTGACGAGCGTGCGCACGGTCGCGCGCCTGCGCTTGCAACGGCTCGCGCTCGCTCGCAGTCGCTCCGTGTCCTTTCGTTATCCTTCTGTAGTCCTTACGTCTTTAAATCACCTGCGTCTTCTCGACAGCAGGTAGATGACGACGACCGCCAAGAGCACGACGAGCCCGAGGCCGCCCGGCCAGAAGAACCAACCGCCGCGATTGCTGTAGCCCGCGACGACGCAGGCCGGTTGCACGAGCGCGAGCAGCAAGACGAGCCATGAGACGCGTTTCAACATGAATTTTCCCCTTGTCCTCCGAGATTCGTGAACGTCAAATTTTTCCGCAAACAAAATCCGCAGGGAGTCTAGCGCAAACGCACGGGCTTTGCTAAGATGTCGGCCAACACGCAATTCTCTCCCTTTTAAAATCCGAATCAAAACTTGAGGGCAGGAGGTAGCTCATGAAAAGACTACTCGTTATGTTGATGTGTCTCACGCTGTTGGCGGGTGCGGCGGAACCGGCGTTTGCTTGCAAACGTCACCGGAGGTCGAACGCTTACGCCAGCCGTCATCACTCCCCGCGCTACACGCAGACGGCCTACCGCAACTCCAACGCTTACCCGCGCCGCGCTTACTACGGCTACAACCGTGACAGGCGCAGTTTCTGGCAGAAGCATCGAGATAAACTGACGCTGGCGATGGGCACGGGCGCGGGCGCGGCCATCGGCGGCTTGAGCGGCGGCAAAAAAGGCGCGGCCATCGGCGCACTCCTCGGCGCGGGCGGCTCCGCGCTCTACACATACAAACTGCGTAACCGCAACCGCAACCGTCGTTACTAAAACGGCGTCCCGGTAAGAAAAAGAGAAGGGTTAAAAGGGGAAAGGTTAAACGGGGAAGGGAGAAAGCAAACAGCTTCTCACCCTTTCGCCGTTTAACCTTTTCCCCTTTTAACCCTTTAACCTTTCCCCCTTTGCCCTTTCAGTTTTTTCGTCCTGTTTTTCTGACCCGTCCTCCCGCGTGCGACGAGCAGCGCGAGCGCGCCGAGGACTCCGGCCTTGACGCCGGTTTTGACGAGCGGGTGTGTCTCAAGCCAAGTGTAGATGCTGGTCTGGCGGGCCTGCGCGGAGAAGTCGCCCTCGACGGCGTCAATGTGTTCGAGCGAGTGAAAGAGGTTGTCGGGCGCGTCCGTTGATTTTGGTTCGTCGGTGCGTTGGTCTTCAAAGGCGACGAGGGCGAGCGCGCGGTCGGTCAGGCGCGGCGAGATGCATTGACCGATGGCGAGGGCTTTACCCGCGCCGCCGACGGTGATTTCGGCGGTCGCATGTTCGACGGCGTGGAGAATCGCGTCGGCGACGAGCGACGGCTGGTAGATGGGCGAGACGCCCTTCGGTTTGACGCCGAGCTTCGTCCGCGCTTTGGCGAAGAAGGGCGTATTGATGGCCGAGGGCATCACCTCCGTCACGCTGATCTGCGCGCCCTCGCGCTGCAACTCCATCCGCAGGGCTTCGAGAAATCCCTTGATGCCGTGCTTCGATGCGGCGTAGGCGCTCTGGAAGGGAAGCGCGCGGCGTGCCTCGACCGACGAGACGTGAATCAAAGCGCCGCGTCCCTCGCGCCGGATGTGCGGCAGCGCGACCATCGCGCCGTAAGCCTGCCCGGTCAGGTTCACGTCAATAATCTGCTTAAACTCTTCGGGCGTCGTCTCCTCGAAAGTCGCGTAGATGGAGACGGCGGCCAGATGAATCCAGGTGTCAATCCGCCCGTAAACTTTGATAGCCAGATCGGCGACCGCTTTCACTTCCTCGAAGCGCAACACGTCGGCGGTGATGGCGCGCGCATCGCCGCCTTTGCGATGTATCTCGTCAACGAGCGTGGCGAGCGCCTGCGCCCCGCGCGCCGCCACGACCAACTTCGCCCCGCGCGCCGCCAGACGCAACGCCGTCTCCCGCCCGATGCCGCTTGACGCCCCGACGACACACACCACCTGCTCGCTGATAGGCTTCAACTTCACTTCCTTAATCTCCACTAGTAAATCGTCATTAGTAAATCGTGAATCGTAAATCGTAAATCGTAAATAGAAAAATCCGGTCTTATCTATTCACGATTTACGATTCACGATTTACGACTTAGATGCGTGTTCGCTTGCAGGTCGGCCCGAGAGGGAGTTGGGCGAGTCGAGATGCGCGCCGTCGTCAATGCCGACGCTCAGGCGGTCAACCAACTCGCCGCCGAGCCAGCCCGTCAACAGCGAAAGGCCCGCGCCCGCGTAAGAGAGGACGAGCGCGAGCGTCGTCGGGATGTAGGGTTCGGGAGTCGGGTCGCTGTTGCGGCGCAGCAGCCAGCTACCGATGAAGAGGAGCAGCACGACGACGTTGCCGATGCCGTGCAGCGCGCCGACGGATTTGGCGCGCGTCCCCTTCGGGATGGCCGCCCAGTCAATCGTCCCGAACGGCGTGGCGATGATGCCGCCGATGATGCCTGCGGCAATCATCCAGTAAGCGACCGTCGCCATCGTGGGGTTGCCCCAGATGAGATAGACCGCGTCGAAGACGACCGCCGTCGCCAGCAGCCCGAACGGAAACGGTATCAATATCTGGTGAATCGGATGCCCGAGAATCTTGGCTCTGCTCTCCATCGTTGTCCTCCTCGTTTCAGCGCAACAGCAAGGCGGCAGGTGCGCTTCAATCCCTTCAACCCGACGAAGGAAACCGGATACAAACTAAAAATTTGCGCGCAAGGCTTGTCCTGTGACGGGTTGAAAGAACAACTCTACTCATCACCCGTCGCTGCTTTTCTCTTGCTCGTCACTCATCACTCGTCACTTCAAGTCAATCGGCTGCTTGCTCGTTTAGTTGCTTCTTTTCCAGAGGCTCGTTGGCTGGCCCTTGAATGACATCGCCGTCGTAGTTGAAGCGCGAGCCGTGACACGGGCAGTCCCATGATTTTTCCGCGCTGTTCCAATGCACGATGCAGCCCATGTGCGTGCAGACGGCGGAACAGGCATGAACCGCGCCCTGCTCGTCGCGATAGACGGCGACGTGTTCGCCCTCCGACTTGAAGACCGCGCCCTCGCCTTGCGCTAATTCCAAAGGCTTCGGCAACTCCGGCGTCGAGATGCGGTCGGACATAAACTCTTTGACGACGTTCAGATTCTCCTTGACGAAATCCTTCGCCGACGTGACCGGCTTGAAGCGCGACGGCGCGAAGAGTTCGCTCCAAGCGTTCTCGCGCCCCATAATCATATCGGTCAGAAGCAGAGCCGCGACGTGGCTGTTCGTCATCCCCCAACCGCCGAAACCCGTGGCGACGTAGAGATGCTTCGACGTGATGGAGAGCTTCCCGATATACGGCACTTTATCCAGAGTGTTGTTGTCCTGCGTCGCCCAGCGAAAATCTATTGACTCGATGTCGAAATTGGCGCGCGCCCATTCTTCGAGGCGGCGATAACGCGCGGACGTGTCGCCGTCCTGTCCGGTCTTGTGATTCTCGCCGCCGATCATCAGCATCTCGCCGCCGTCGTACGGGTTGTTGCGAATCGAGCGATAAGGGTCGCCGGTGCTGATGTACATGCCTTCGGGCACGTCGCCCCTGAGACGACAGCCGAGCACGTAGGAGCGTTTGGGCGACATCGCGGCGAAGTAGATGTTCGGGTCGAAGTATGGAAAGTGGGTGGCGATGATGACGGACTTCGCCTTGATGATTCCGCGATTGGTTTTGACCGTGCAGGGTTCGTCGTCTTCGATGTCGAAGGCGCGCGTCTCTTCAAAGACGTGGCTGCCGTCGCCCGGAATTTTTTCGACCAGCGCGAGCAGATACTTGCGCGGGTGAAACTGCGCCTGATGTGCGAACTTGACCGCGCCCTTGACCGCGAACGGCAGCGACGTGCTCTCGACGTAAGAGGCGGGCAGTCCGAGCTTCGTCGCCGCGTCAACTTCCGCCTCTATCTGCTCCAACTCGTTTTCCGCGAGCGTGTAGGTGTATGCGGAGGTGCGCTGAAAATCGCATTCGATCTCGTGCTCCGCGACGAGCGCGGCGATTCTTTCTTTAGCCGCCTCCTGCGCCTCGGCGTAGATGCGCGCCCGCTCCTCGCCGAATTGCGAGATCAGGTGATCGTAGATGAGGTGGTGCTGCGAGGTGATTTTGGCGGTCGTGTTGCCCGTCACGCTCTCCGAGATGCGCCGCGCCTCGACGATGGCGACCGTCGCTCCCGCCTCCTTCAAGTGATACGCGGCGGCGATCCCGGTGATGCCCCCGCCCAACACGGCGACATCAACCGACACGTCGCCCTTCATCTTGGGAAAACGCGGCCTCGGCGTCGTCGCCAGCCACAGCGAGACGGGCTTTCCGGGCAGTTCATTCGCGCCGCTCAACTCTTCCTTGCGCTTCTCATCGTCCATAACATCCATCCTGATAAACGAACAGAGTTTCGCGCCGTTTGCTTCGACAAACGGACGCGCCGTCGGGGGCTTCAATTCAAAGGGGAATACGAATCGTAGGTTACTAGCTCGGCTGAGAACTGTAAAGAGGGATAAAAGATTGGGAGTGTCTAAATCAAAGCTGCAAGGGGCGCAGGATAGTGCGGGTACTTGCGTTTCCGAAGTTGACGTGCGTTGTAGCAGCGCACGAACAGGTCAACGGCACGTCGCAACGCATGGATGCAGCGCGAGAAGCAACGCGAGCGGCGGCCTAAACGGGCGAGGTAATGACGCAGATCAGCGTTGACGCCCTCGACCGAGTAGGTCTGGCTCTTGTTGTACATCACTTGATGCTCGCCCCACCAGCACAACTCGCGGTATGTGTTGAAGGCGTCCGAGTAGTAGCTCCGAGCGTGTGGCGCGGTATCAACAACCGACTGCATTACTTCCGGCGTCCGCGCCGCGCAGACTGCCCACGAGACGACGCAGCGCGACGCACGCTCGACGATGGTGACGATGTAGGCTTGAGTTTTTTTGAGCCGATGAAGGTGAATAACTCATCCATCTCCAGCGTTTCGGGCGCGGTCACAGCCTGCTCTGGAGCGGGCAATCCGGCGTGGTAGGAGTTGACCCAGTTGACGACCGATTGATGGTTGACTGAGAGGATGCGACCGATGCGCCGAAAGTTAGTGCCTTCGAGGTAGAGGCGCACCGCTTCGCGCTTGGTCTCGTCGGGGTAGCCGAGCGGCTTCGGCTCTGGCGTATAGATGCGTTGGCAATCTCTACACTTGTAGCGTTGGCTGCCGGTGCGGGTATGACCTGATTTCGTCTGTTGCTCTGATGACGCGCAATGTGGGCATAGACTCATCCGCACAGCTTATCATTAGCGGCTATAATTTAGACACTCCCTTGGATGAGCAGACCGGAAAGAATTTTGCAGGAGGGAGACGGACGAAGCGGCGGAAGATACCGTGCGCGAGTGACGATAGAAGCCCTGATGAAAACGGCGACAAGTGACGGGCCGCACAATCTTCGGCCCGTCACTTGTCACCTGTCACTCGTCACTTCGTTTACTTGTTGCTCTTGCTCGAAGCGGACGCGCCTTGAGCCTGTCCGCTTCTGGCGGGACGCGTGTCGCGCTCGCGCAGGCGTGCCGCTTTGCCGCGCAGGTTGC
>DATLMV010000273.1:0-5916 GCA_035537095.1 Pyrinomonadaceae bacterium | reverse complement strand
GGTCAAAGCCTCTCTTTTTGGCTACAGGTCAACGCCTCTCAGCTTCTCGCGTCCGAATCTTTCGCCGCGTTCAACTCTCCGACGTGCTCAACGATTCGCGTTCCTGTTCGCGTTTGTTTTGGCGTTGGCGTTCGTGTTCGCGTTGGCGTTCTTGTTGTCAGTTTTCTTGGGCTTCTCTTTGCCGCGTTTGTCGAGCTTCTCCTGCTGTTTGAGGAAGGCTTCGCGGCGCGCGAGTCCGGCTTTGGCTTTGTCTAAAGCTTCGGCGGCGCGATAGTCGTCGGGGTCGAGGTCGAGTGATTTGTTGAGGGCGGCGACGGCTTCGCGGTATTCGGCGAGCTTCATGTGTGCGAGGCCGAGTTCGTAATACTTGGCCGCGTCGCCGGTTTGATAACGCACCGCCTCTTTGAACTCCTTGACGGCCTCCTCGGGTTTGTAGAGTTTGTCGTAGGCGAGACCGAGACGGTAGTGAGCGTCGGCGTTCTTGGACTTGCGTTGGAGCAATTTCTTGTAAGCTTTGACCGACGCTTCGTAAGACTTCTTGGATTCGTCTTTGCGGCCCGTCGCGGCGTAGGCGAGACCGAGACGAAAGTGCGCGTCGGCGAAATCCGGTTCGACGCGAATCGCCTGCTCGAAGGCTTCGACGGCCTCGGCGTCGCGGTTGCGCTTGTAAGCCTCGACGCCCTTCTGAAAGAGCCCCTGCGCCTCTTCGGAGACCACCTGCCGCTCATCTTCGCCGCCGCCGTCGTCCGGCTCTTTATCCACGACGGGCTGATTCTCCGCTTCGTCCGCGACGGGGGGCGCGTCGTCGCCGTCGCCCGTCTCCGGCGGCGCGGAAGCTTCCGGCGCAGGCGCGTTCGTCTCCGTGGTTTGTGAGTTGCCCGGCGAATTGCAACCGGCTTGCGCGAGCACGAGCGCGCACAACAGCAGCGCGCATGCGATGAGGTTGGATTTCATGGCGGCCCCTTGTCTGACTCCGTTTGGCTTGATTCAGCGAAGCCCAAGTATCTACGACAAATCCGCGACGAGTCAAACAACGCGCGCCGCGCACGCGACGACAAACAACGCGCGCCGCATCGGTCGCTCGCGGGACGAAGGATGCTTGATAAAGAAAAAGCTTTTTCTTTATCAGGCGTCCGGCGAATGTTCAGAACAGCGTCAGTTGGCGTGCGCGCGTCGCGGCTAAGCGTTGGAGGAAGTCGTCGCGGGAGATGTTTTTCGCGCCGAGGACACGCATGTGCGGCGTCAACATCTGGATGTCAATCCAGTCGAGGCCGCGCGCCGCGAGATGGCGGACGAGATGCAGGAGCGCGAGTTTCGACGCGTTCGGGCGCAGGTAGAACATGCTTTCACCCGCGAACGCGCCGCCCGCGTCAACGCCGTAAAGACCGCCGACGAGCGCGTCGCCCTCCCATGCCTCGACGCTGTGCGCGTGCCCGCGCCGGTGAAACTCACAGTAGGCGCGAATCATCTCTGAAGTTATCCACGTGCCGTCCTGCTCGGGCCGCGCCGCGTGCGCGCAGGCGCGGACGACCGACTCGAAGCTTGCGTCTATCGTGTAGCGAAAGGGCTGCTGCCGCTGCGTGCGCGCGAGACGGCGGGGGACGTGCAGGTCTTTGAATTCCAGAATGGCGCGCTCCGGCGGCGAGAACCAGAGCAGCGGATAACCTTCGGTCGGCCAGGGGAAGATGCCCTGCCCGTATGCCAGCAAAAGCGTTGACGGGTGCAGGTCGCCGCCGACAGCCACCAAACCTTCAGGGCTCGCGTCTCTCGGGTCTGGAAAACTGGCGACAGGCATAGGTCTTAAAGGGATGAGGGCGGAGGGATGAGGGATGAATAAGAAATGATTGACTCATTTGTTCATTGAGAAAATGAGTCAATGAACAAATGAGTCAATCATTGAATTCTGCTTCATCCCTCCGCCCTCATCCCTATCTCTTCGTCTCGCTGGCGAGTTGGCCGTTGATGATGACGGCGTTGACGTGGGTTGTGTATTCGAAGGGGTCTCCGTCGAAGAGGACGAGGTCGGCGTCCTTGCCCGCTTCGAGTGAGCCGACGCGGTTGGCGATGCCGAGCAGTCGGGCCGCGCCGATGGTGACGGAGGCGAGAGCTTCGTCGAACGTCAGACCGTTGGCGGCGGCGACGGCGGCCTCGAACAAAACGACGCGCGTCTTCGGCACGTAGCCCTCGAAACCGCTTTGCAGCGCGAAGGGGATGCCCGCTTTCCGCAGCACGGAGGCCGTCTCCATGCTCAGATTTTCCGTCTCCCCGGCGGCGCGAAACATCGTCGGGTGCAGGATGACGGGGACGTTCGCGGCCTTGATCTGTTCCGTCAAAAGATAACTCTCCGCCGCTCCGTCGAGCACGACGCGGATATTGAACTCCTTTGCGAGACGCAGCACCGACATGATGTTGTGCGCGCGCTGCACCGTGACGAGCAGAGGCAGTTCGCCTTTCAGCACGCGCGCCAAAGCCTCCGCCCGCAACTCGCGCGGCGGACGTTGGTCTTCCTTCGCGCCCGACTGTTTACGCTCGTACTCCTGCGCCTTCAGCAACTCGCCGCGCAGCATTGCAAACTCTTTCGAGACCGAACCGGGCGCGCGTCCGCCGGGCGCGAGCGCGCCCTCGCCGAGCGTCGCCGCAATCATGGCGACCGGAACGACGACCGCTTCGTCAACCCCTTCGCCGACGGTCTTGACGATCATCGTCTGGCCGGAGATGAGCGAGCCGGGGCCGTGTCCCGTGTGCAGCGTCGTGACGCCGAAACTGCGCAGCCATTCGACGAGACGTTCGCGCGCGTTGTATGCGTCTATAGCGCGCAGTTCGGGTTGGATGGGCGCGGAGCGTTCGAGTTGCATCTGGTCGGTCGGCACGTTGAACGCGCCCGAGAGACCGACGACCGAATGCGCGTCAACGAGCCCCGGCGTGACGACGCGCGCCTCGATGATGCGATAGCCCGCCGGAATCTGCACCGACGCCGCCGCGCCGACGCGCTCGATCTTGCCGTCGCGGACGAGCACAACGCCGTCGCGAATCACCGCGCCCGCCATCGTGTGCACCGTCTCGCCGCGCACGGCAAGCTGCGCCTGAACGGCGGCGCAGGGAAAAAGTAAAAAGGTAAAGGGCAAGAGTAAGAGGAGGGAAAACGCACGCCGGGAGACAGCGACGGAAATGCTCTTGTCAAGAGACACAGAAATCCTGTTGTCAAGAGACACAGAAATGCTCTTGTCATCCGCCCTTGTGCCTTTTACCTTTTCACTTTTTCCTTCAACCAACTCGCGCAGTTGAATCGCCCGCTTCATCATTTGTCTTCTCCTTCGCGGCGGTCGAAGCAGTCTGTGTCGTGGAAGCGGTCGCTGCCCGCGCCGTAGCCGCCGACGGCGTAGAGCCGGTCTTGCGGGTTCGCGCGGTCGAAGACCTTGATGCCCTCGACGTAGGTTTGCAAGACATGCGTATAGACGCTCAAGGGGTCGCCGGAGAGGACGATGAAGTCGGCGTCCTTGCCCGCTTGCAGCGAGCCGGTGCGCGCCTGCAAGTCGAGCATCTGCGCGCCCGCGAGCGTCATGGCAAAGAGTGCACGGTCGCGCGACATCCCGGTGCGGACGGCGAGCGCGGGCATGCGCAGGAAGAGACGCGAGTCGGTGATGTAGTCGTCGGTATGAAAGCCGACGAGCACGCCCGCGCGTTCGAGCGCAGCGCCGGTCGTCAAACTCGCGTCGAGGGCTTCGAGTTTGCCGCCCGGAGAATCAATCAGAATCACGGAGGCGGGCGCTTTCGCGGCGGCAATCTCGTCGGCCACCTTCCAGCCTTCCGAGACGTGATGCAGGACGATGCGGAAGCCGAACTCCTTCGAGAGACGCAGGGCCGTGAGAATGTCGTCGTGCCGGTGCGTGTGGAAGTGAACCGTGCGCTTGCCGTCGAGAGCTTCGACGAGAGCTTCCAGAGCGAGGTCGCGCGCGGGAAGTTTCGACTTATCATTGCCCGCGCGGCGAATCTTCTCCCGGTAATCCTGCGCACGCAAAAACTGCTCACGCACGAGCGCCGCCGCCTTCGAGCGCGTACCGGGAAACGGGCCGGTCGAATCGGGCCGCAGGGGGTTCGTGCCGTTCGCCATCTTGATGCCGCCCGCGATTGTGCCTTGCGCGTCGCGGATCAGGAGGTCGTCAATCGTCTTGCCGTTGCGGAGCTTAAGATAGAGGGTCTGCCCGCTCAGGAGCAGGCCGGAACCGGGCATCACGTTGACGGTCGTGATGCCGCCCGCCCGCGCGCGTTTGATTCCCGAACTGCGCACGTCAATCGAATCGAGGATGCGCACGTCGGGTTGAATCGGCGCGGACGCGTCGCCGCCGGAACCGTTGCCGATGTGGCTGTGCGAATCAACGAGGCCGGGCATGATGACCTTGCCGGAGACATCGAAAGTCTCGGCGTCGGCGGGAATTTTCGTCGCCGCGCGACTGCCGACCGCGACGATCTTTCCCCGTTGGACGACGAGCACGCCGTCTGTAATCGTCGGGCCTGAGACGGTGATGATTTGCGCGCCGGTATAGGCTTGCGGCCTCTCCTGCGCGCGGGCGCAGACGCACAGACACAGGAGCGCGCAGGCTCCGGCGAGAACGGTTTTCATGGGTTTGCTCCTCGGCAGAAACTCACTTCGAGTTAACTTCTCTTGCGAGGTAACATCCACGAAGCGCGCGGCGGTGTCAAGAGCGCGGGCGGCGGAGCAGTCTGCGCGCAGAGACTTTCTCCCGGCGAGAGAGTTGCGTTAGAGTGTCTGCAAACAAATTTCTCAGGAAGGATTCATTAAACCAATGCTCGAAGACTTACTCAGTCTCTCGCCGAAGAGTGATTTAACGCGTCGCGGATTTCTCGTCACGACGCTGGCCGCCGGGTTCGCGCTCGCCGTCCAGCCCGTCGAGGCGCAGACGGTAATTACCACCAACACCGAAGGACTCACGGCGGGCGAAGTTAAAATCCCCGTCCGCGACGGCGAGATGCCCGCCTATCGCGCGATGCCCGCCAAGGGCAAAAACTTTCCGGTCGCGCTCGTCGTGCAGGAGATTTTCGGCGTGCACGAACACATCAAGGACGTGTGCCGACGCTTCGCCAAACTCGGCTACATGGCGATTGCGCCCGAACTCTACGCGCGGCAGGGCGACGTGTCGAAAGTTACCGACATGAGCAAGATTATGTCCGACATCGTCTCCAAAGTGCCGGACGCGCAGGTCATGGCAGACTTGGACGAGACGGTCGCCTACGCGAAGAAGACGGGCAAGGCCAACACCAAGAAACTCGGCATCACGGGCTTCTGCTGGGGCGGTCGCATCGTCTGGCTCTACGCGGCGCACAATCCGCAACTGAAGGCGGGCGTCGCATGGTACGGCAGGCTCGTCGGGGAGTCGAACCCCTTGCAGCCGAAGCATCCGGTTGACGTTGCGCCGACGCTCAGAGTGCCCGTCCTCGGCCTCTACGGTGCGGACGACCGTGGCATCCCGCTCGACACGGTCGAGCGCATGCGCGCCGCGCTCAAGTCTTCAAAGACGCCCTCCGAGATCATCGTCTATCCCGGCACGCCGCACGGCTTCCACGCCGACTATCGCCCGAGCTTCCGCAAGGAACAGGCCGAAGACGGCTGGCGACGCCTCCGCGAGTGGTTCAAAAAATACGGAGCAGCGTAAGTAAGGGATGAGGGCGGAGGGATGAGGGATGAAGCAAGAACAACTCTCAAGTTATTTGAGCAGTTTCTTATTCATCCCTCATCCCTCATCCTTCATCCCTTAATTAATCCAAGTTGCTAGATAAACGCCTTGTCCAAAGCAAAGGCGATGACGAACAGCGAGACCTTCAAGAGAAAGCCGCGAAAGCTAGTCGCATGAATGTGACGCGGGAACATGGCCTTAATCTGGCTAAAGACAGTCTCGA
>DATLMV010000272.1:0-19176 GCA_035537095.1 Pyrinomonadaceae bacterium | reverse complement strand
ATTTAAGCGCGTCTCAAACAACTCTGAAACAATCTGATAAACGAAGTTTCGCTCCTGTGGAGAGAGATGAAAATTTTACCGCTTCAAAGATGGCTTCTGGCGTCGGTCGTCGTCGCACTTGCGACGGCGTCGGGCGCGTGCGTGCAACAGACCGAACAGCAGCCGCAGCCGGGAGGCGCGTCCGCGTCAAAGAGTGAACCGGCGCGCGAGCGCGTGCCGGGCACGCGCGGCGGTTCGCTCTCGTATCGCACGAGCGTGCCGCCGAAGACTTTGAACGCGCTGATGTTCACCGACGAGCCTTCGTTCACCGTCTCCTTTTTTCTGCTCGGCGCGCGGCTCGTTGATTTCGACCACGACGCGCAACGCTTCATCCCCGCGCTCGCCGAAGTCTGGCAGCTTGCGCCGGACGGAAAGACCCTGGAGTTGACGCTGCGCGACGGTCTGAAATTTTCGGACGGCCATCCTCTGACCTCGGAGGATGTCGTCTTCACCTTCCGCGCCATCTACGACGAGCGCGTCGGCTCGATTCTGCGGACGACGCTGACCATCGGCGGGCGACAGATTGAAGTTACGCCGCTCGACGCGCGACGGTTGCGGCTCGTCTTTCCCGAGCCGGTCGCCGTGCCGGAGACGTATCTCGTCAACGTCGCCATCCTGCCGCGACACGTCCTCGAAGAGTCGCTGCAAAAGGGGAAGTTCGGGAGCGAGGCTTACAGCATCACGTCCGACCCGCGCACGGTCGTCACCGCCGGGGCGTTCACGGTCGAATCCGTCACGCCGGGCGAGCGCATCGCCTTGCAGCGCAACCCGAACTACTGGAAGCGCGATGCGGCGGGCACGCAGCTTCCGTATCTCGACAAGTTGGTCGTCGAAGTGGTCGGCGATGCGAACGCCGCCGTCGCGCGTCTCGGCGAAGGCGGGCTCGACATCGTTGACCGCATCCGCCCGTCGGATTATGCCGGGCTGCATAACCAGCAGGGCGCGGTGCGCGCCTACGACCTCGGCCCCGGCCTCAGCACAGACCACCTCTGGTTCAATCTCAACGAGGGCGGACAGAATGGTAAACCCTACGTCGCGCCCGAGAAGTATGCTTGGTTCGCGGACGTGCGTTTCCGTCGCGCCGTCGCCCACGCGATTGACCGGCAGTCTATCGCCTCCGCGACGCTGCAAGGACTCGCCACCCCGCTCCACGGTTTCGTCACGACCGGCAACCGCGCATGGTTTATGGATGATCTGCCGCGCACCGGGTACGACTTGACGCGCGCGCGCGCACTCTTGAGCGAGGCGGGTTTCGTCGTGCGCGGGACGCCGGACGCGCCCGAGTTGTTCGACGCGAAAGGCAACCGCGTCGAGTTCACTCTGCTCGTGCAATCGTCAAACGAGGAACGCAAAGCGGAGGCGGCGGTCGTGCAGGAAGACCTCGCGCGGCTCGGCATCAGGATGCAGGTCGCGCCCCTTGAGACGGGCGAAGTCATGCGGCGCATCACGGGCAGCCTCGACTACGAGGCCGCGCTGTTCGGCACAATCGTCAGCGACACAGACCCGTCCTCTTATTCTAACTTCCTCAAGAGCACGAGCGAGGGACACCAATGGCGTCCGAAGCAGGCGAAGCCCGCGACCGATTGGGAGGCGCGCATTGACGGGCTCGTCGCAGACCTCTCGCGCGAGCCGAACATGGAACGACGCCGCGCCATCTTCCGCGACATCCAACTCGTCTTTCTCGAACACCAGCCGGTCGTTCCCATCGTCGCGCGCCACATCGTCGTCGCCGCCCACACGCGCGTCGGCAACTACCGTCCGAGCGTCGTCGTGCCCTACTCGATGTGGAACGCCGACGAACTGTTCGTCAAGAAATAGAGCATCTCCGGCAACAAGAAACAGGAGAGCAAATCGCTCCGGTACACAAAAGAAGAGAGCGGTGTGCAAACGTTCGCGTTAAACCAAGAGCGGTCGCTTGTCATCAAGACAAGCGACCGCTTCTGTTTTCAATAGACGATGTTTCGGATGCTCACTTCGCGGCGAGGCGTGCGGCGATGATGCTCATCGCGTGCGCGAGTTCGGCGCGAGTCAGGGCTCTCTGCGGGAGGAAGGATGCGCCGTCCTGTCCGGTTGCGCCGCCGTCGGCGTAGAGCAGGCGGTGCGTGAGCGCGACGGCGACGTAGTTGCGTAGCTCGGCGGGAATCTCGTTCCAATCAAGCAGGTCGGGAAACGTGCCGTTGTAGTTTTCGGCTGTGGCGCGCAGTCCCGCCGCGCGCACGAGCGCGACCGCCGCCGTCAGACGGCTCGCCTGCTCGTCGGGACGAAACGGGCCGCCGCGCAACGCATCGTGGAAGATTGCGCCGCCCGGTGCGGCCTGCATGCTCTCGACGTAGTTCATCGTCGTCACGTCCTGCACGTCTGTGAAACTCGACAGGGCGGGCAGGTATTGCGGGATGTGCGCGCCGCGCAGGAGCGTCGCCGCCAGTTCCGAGCGTGTGACCGCATCGTCGGGACGGAAGTATCCGCCGGAGGGCGACATGACGAACGTGCGTATCGCCTCCCGAATCTCTTCGCGCGAGGTGTTGCTCACGCCGCCCACATCTTGCAGCGCGCCGTACTGGATGCGCGCGACTTCAAACGTGCCCGAATATCCCTGCGCCGTGCCGAGCAGTCCCAGAGAGTTTGCGACGCGCACGCGCCATGCGCCTGCGTCGGGCGTGTCGAGCACCGCGCGCTCGCGCCGACCGTTGAGACCGGGCAGGTTGAGCGTGTTGGAATAGGCCCGCCGACGGTTGGCCGCGTCATAGACGGAGAGTCCGAGGTCGTTCGTGCTCCACACCGGCCCCCAACTGATCTCGACGGAGGCGAGGAGCGCGCCTTCGGGGATTTGAAAGGTCGTCTCGCCCGGCGTCGTCGCCGTCGCCGTGCCCGCAAACTCCCGCAGGGGCTCCTTGATGAAACTCACCTGACCCACATCGCTCGTCGCCTTCCACATCCCGAAGCGACGCGCAGGAAAAGCGGCTTCGAGCACGGCGGCGTGCGCATTCAGAAGGCCCGCGCCCGCTTCGTGTGCGTAGTAGGCGGGGAGCGGCGTGGCCGTGCGTTGGATGATGTCGCGGACTTCCGCGGGCGTCAGGTTCGGGTTGGCTTCGAGCATCAGCGCGATGGTTCCGGCCACCTGCGGCGCGGAGAAACTCGTGCCCGACGCGACCGTGTAGAAGGGAGCTTCGGCCAGAGAGAACGAACCCGTCGCGGCGATGCCGCCGACGAGCGTGGGCGACGCGCCGCTGCGTAAGGAGACGACGTTGACGCCCGGTGCGACGACGGTCGGGCGAAAGGTCTGGCTGGCGAAGACGCCGCGCGAAGAGAAATCGGCGAGATGCGAGACGCCGTCGGTCGCGCCGACGCTGACGACCCACGGCACGACCGCGTAAGGGTTCAGAGTGCCGAGTCCCGGCCCCGTGTTGCCCGCCGAGAAGACGACGTTGATGTTGTTGTCGGTCAGAATCTTGGTGGCGACGTTGACGGGGTCGTGCTCCATGTAGGTGGTGTTCGCCGAGAAACTGCAATTGACGACGCGCACGCCCAAAATCTGCTTGTTCTGCAAAAGATAATCGAAGCCCGCGAGCACGTAGAAAAGATTCAGGTCGCCCGCGCTCAGGCCGACGAGCCGCGCGCCCGTCGCCACGCCCTTGTATTTGCCGTTCGAGCGCGCGCCGTTGCCCGCGATGACGCCGCCGACGAACGTCCCGTGGCCGCTCGCTTGATCGGTATTCGTCAAGCCCTCGACGGCGAGCGGGTAGTTGAAGCCGACGAGACTCGTGCCCTGCAAGTCCGCGAGTTTGACGTTGCGCAGCACGCGCCCCGAGATGTCGGCGTGCGTCGAATCCAGCCCCGTGTCGAGCACGGCGACGCCGACGCCGCGACCCGACAGCGTCGTCCCGTTGTTGCGTCGCGTCAGGTCTGCGTCGGTCGCAACTCTCGTCGTGCCCGTCAGTTCGCGGCTGTTGTCGGTCGCCGTCCATTGCAGCGTCCGGTTGCTCCACATCGAGCGGACGGTCGGCAACTCCGAGATGGTTTCGATCTGTTCGGGCCGTCCGCTGATGACGACCATCGGCAGCGTGTGGAAGCGCGTGCCGCCCGTGATGCCGATGCGCTGCAACTCCGCGATGTCCGCGCTCGTCACCGGCCTGTGATAGACGACGACCGCGTTGATATTGCTGTCGTCGGTCGCCGCGTCGAGTTGCTTCGCTAAATCTGGGTCGAGACCCTGTATGCCGATTGAGCTTTGGAGTGTATCGAGGCCCGTCATCACGACGCCGTCGAGCCCCGTGCGCGGGAGGCCGTCGAGGCCGGTCATGACGACACCGTCGAGGCCCGTCATGACGACGCCGTTGCTGCCCGTCATCGTAAGCTGGTCAACGCCCGTCATCACGACGCCGTCCGGCGGAACGTTGAAGATGCTGCCGTCCGTGCGCGTCGCCGTGATCTGCGTCGCCGTCACTTCCCGAAACTCGTCAACGCCCGTCATCACGACGCCGTCAACGCCGGTCATCACAACGCCGTCCGCGCCCGACCGCCGCAAACCATCGAGGCCGGTCATCACGACGCCGTCAACGCCCGTCATCACGACGCCGCTCGGCTGTCGAATCAGCACCGAGTTGGCTTCGTAGCGCGTGCCGTCGAGGCCGGTCATCACGACGCCGTCAAGGCCCGTCATGACGACGCCGTCGGCGCTCGTCATCGAAACGCTATCGGCGCGCGTGGCGCGGAAGCTGTCCGTGCCGGTGAAGGTCGTGGCGTCAACGCCCGTCATCACGACGCCGTCGCTCGACGTGAGCGGCACGCCGTTCATGTCGGCCCAAGAGATGTTGTTGACGTTGAAGCCGAGCAGGCGGTCAACGCCCGTCATCACGACGCCGGAGGAGACTTCGTAGCGGATGCCGTCAAGGCCCGTCATCACGACGCCCTGCGACTCGCGCATCAGCACGCCCGCCCAAGTCGAACCGGCCCCGAGCGCGCAGGCCAGCACAAGGGCGGCCAACTGTTGAAATTTTCGACAGAACTTCTCTGACATCTTCAAGGAATTACGACGACTCTGATTTTTCTGATTGTGAACGGTGCGGCTCCGACGGCAGGCTCGCCCGCGTCGGGTGCGGGTCGCACATGCGAGGAGTGAACTGTGTACAGAATACAGCAAATTAGACAGTCCTTGTGTATGGGTTTGTTGCGGTGGTGTTCTATTTTCGTAATGATTTGATTACCAAGCGAGGTCGCCCGCCTCTTATAGCAACTTTCACGCCTCAAATTCACAAAATGAAAACAGATCGGGGTAAACAGGTAAATGGTTAGAGGCGAAGGGGATAAAGATAGATGCTTTCCCTTTTCCTCTTTCACCCTTCCCCTTTTTCCCTCTCCTTTTATCCCGTCCACCATGTAACTTATTCTCAGCCAAGCAGTTCACGATAGACGCGCTGGGTTTCCGCCGCCGGTTCGACGCCGAGTTCTTTGCGGAGGATGCGGCGCAGCGTTTCGTATTGTTCGCGGACAGCGACGCGGTTGCCGAGCGCGGCGTGCGCGCGCAGCATCATGCAATGCACGTCCTCCCGAAACTGGTCGTCGCGCAGAATCTGCTGCGCGAGGTCGAGCGAGCGCGCCCAGTCCTGCGCCTTCTGCGCGGTGGAGGCGAGCGTTTCCAGCAGACGGAGATACTGCCCCCGATAGTAAGAACGCTGCTCGGCGGCCCATTCGTCGTAGCATCCCTGCATGAAATCCCCTCGATAGAGTGTGATGGCTTGCTCGTAAGCTTGGACGTAAGTCTCCGCGTCTCTTGCGCGCCGCGCCGTCTCGCCTTCGGCGACGAGACGGTCAAACTCCTCGATGTCTATGCGATAGGAGAAGTCTGGATTCAACAGGTAATCGCCGTCGCGGTAGAGCAGGAAGTTCTGCTTGAGCGGTTGATTGCTGTTGAGCGCCTTGCGGACGTGGGAGATGGTCGGGTGAAAATTCTTCTCCACCGCATCGAAATCCGCGTCCTCCCAGAAGGTGTCAATGATGGTGTCTTTCGAGGCGCGACGATGACGCCGCGAGGTGATGAAGCAGAGGATGTCGCGTGCGCGTTTGGTCGTCCACGCGTCGGCGGCGAGCGGGCGCGCGGGGTCGCGGAAAATCTCGACGGAGCCGAGCATGTTGATCGTCAAATCCGCGACCGGATGCACGGAGACGACGGCGGCCAGAGTCGAACCGGCGACGGCGGGCGTCGCTTGCGCCGTCGTCTGCTGCGACGCGGCGACGGCGGCGGCGGTGGAGGCGAAGGGCAGCGTCTCGCGGATGTCGGGCGGGAGCAGTTCCGCCGCATCGCTGGAACTGAAAAGATGCGGGTGGCGCGCGACCTCGCGTTGGAGCCAGTATTCGTAGTCGTAGCGGGCGGCCAAGTCGAGCGCGCGCCGCAGGTGTTCGAGCATTTCGGCGTCGGCGCGTGCGCTCTGCGCGCAGGCGGCGAGGGCGATTGATGCCTGCGCTTCGTGATAGTAGATGTCGTGCTCGCGGAAGAAACGGTATGCGTGTTCGAGATCGGAGCGGGCCTCGGCGTGCGCGCCGAGCGCGAGCAGGACGCGGCCACGCGCGAGCGCGGCGCGGTGTCGGCCCATCTCGTCGCGCGCGTCGGTGCGTGCGGCGACGAGTTGGTCTAAGAGCGTGCGCGCCGACGCGGCGTCGCCCATCTCAAGCAGAAGCATCGCGCGTTCTTCGAGAAGTTCGCTGCGCGTCAGGTCAATCCCGGCATCGTCGTAGGCGCGCGCCGCGCGTTCGTAGAACTCTGTGGCGCGGGCGGCGTCTCCCTGTTCGCGGTAGAGGTTTCCGTAGTGCTCGAAAATCTCCGCGCGCAGGGCGACGAGATTGAAGGTCTGGCACAACTCAAGCGAGCGGTCGAGATGCTGTTCGCACGAGGCGAGGTCGCCGCGATAGAGATAGCAGCGCGCGAGATTGAGATGCGCGGCGGACTCCTGCGGCATCGGAGCCGCGCCCGCGTCGTCGCGGAACAGTCGGCGCAGCCAGCGAATCGCCTCGCCGAAGTCGCCGCGCACGCCCGGCATCGTCCCCAGATTGTGAGTGATGATGCGCGCGTAGTGAGCGTCGCCGCGTTCCTCCGCGAATTGCAGCGCGGCGCGAAACTCTCGCTCGGCCTCCTTCCAGTCGCCCAGAGCGGCGAGACACAATCCGCGCGTGTTCCCGCACTTCGTCCGCACGGGCGAACGCGCGTCGGTTGATTCGAGCGCGCGGTCGAGATAGCCGAAGGCGGTCTGGCATTCGCCTCGACGCCGCGCGATGGTCGCCAGAGAATGCAGCGCCTCGGCCTCGCCTTCGCGGTCGCCCTGCTCGTGCAACAGGAGCGCGGCCCGACGAAACATCGCCTGCGCGGATAGATACTCGTCCTGTAAACGCGCTACTTCGGCGCGATGCGAGAGCGCGCGCGGGTGCTCTTCGAGCGAGGCGGCGGGCAGAGCCTCGACGAACGCGACGAGCGAAGCGTACGCGCCCGCCTGAATCCACGCGCCGCCGCGTTCGGCGATAGTCGCGGCGGCGCGCGCGAAATCTTCCGCCGCAATCAGATGACGCACGGCCTGTTCCCATTGCGCGGTTTCGAGATAGTAGTCGGCGTAGCGGCTGTGCTCGGCGGAGACGCTGGCCTGCCCGATCTCTGTCCGCAGGCGTCGGCGCAGGAAGGAACGAAAGAGCGGATGGAGGCGATACTCTTCGCCGCGCCCGTCGCTCGCTAAAGTGATAAAGACGTTGCGGCGGACGAGCATCTGTAGCATCGGCGTGACGCCCACGTCGGGAAACAGACGCCTGCACGTCTCCGGCTCGACGCGCTCCAACAGCGCGACGCGCAGGAGAAAATGCTGCACCTCCTCGGTCTCGTCGGCGAAGACTTCCTCTGCAAAGTAATCAAAAATGTCGCGCTCGGACTGACGAAGGATTTCCACCAAGTCGGGCGCGGTCGCCGCATCGTGCGCGCCGCCCGCGAACGCCTGACGCTGCGCGACCTGCCGGACGAGTTGCAGAGCGGTTATCCAACCGTGCGTCCGCTCGCGGTATTCGGCCAACTGCGCGGGCGAGAGTTCGAGGTCGAAGACTTGGCGGAAGAGTTGTTGCGTCTCGTCGTCGGTGAAGAGCAGTTCGTTGCGGTCAACGACGGCGAGCGAAGATTGCGTCCGCATCCGCGCGAGCGCGAGCGGCGGCATGTCGCGTGAAATGATGATGACGTGCATCACGTCCGGCAGGTACGCGAGCAGACGGTCAACGACGCGATGCACGGCAGTCTCCGCGCCGAGATGATGATAGTCGTCCAAGACGAAGATGAGTTGCTGTTCGACGTGGTCGAGCACTTCATTCAAGAGCACGTCAACGGCGCGCTCGGGCTGCTGCGCGAGCTCATTCGTCGCCTCTTGGAGATAAGAGAAGGTGGCCTCGCCGAAGCCGGGGATGGCCTGCTTGATGCCGTGTGCGACGTAGCCGAGGAAGACGAAGGGGTCGGCGTCGGTGTGGTCGAGTTGATACCAGACGAACTTCTGCGCGTTGTTGCGGACGAAATCGGCGACGAGCGTCGTCTTGCCGGAACCGGCGTTGGCCGTAACGAGCGTGACGGGATGCGCGAGGTTTTGCGTCAGTCGTTCGATGAGGCGGGGGCGTTGCAGGAGCGAAGGGGCGGGGCGCGGCGGCAAGAGCTTGGTACGCAGGAAAAAGGTGGGCTGCGCCGCCATTGCCGACATTGATCCAGCATCCGTCTGTTGTCGCGGCCTGTTGGGCATTAGGGGTTGATGCCTCGCGGCTTGAAAGTCTCGGGCCACAAGCTGCGGGCGCATCTAGGGGGAGCGCGCGCACACGGGAAACTCCGGCCTTTGAATCATCCGACGACCGCGCTGCGCTTGGCAAGCGGCGGAAGTCTTTTCTCTGTGAGGTGAAGGGAACTCTGTGGGCAAGCGTCGGCGCGGTCGCGCGCGGCGCGGCAGGCCATCTCGAACGTCAGGCCGTCTCGAATGAAGAGTTCTGCAAGTAGCCTTTGACCAGACGCAGACGACGGCTCGCGCGGCTCTCCTCCGGCGGCGTCGTCGTTTGCATGGCGGCGAGCGTGCGGGCCTGCTCGTCGAGCGTCGCGGCGCGACCGCGCGTCTGCTCCCAAGCGCGGCAGGCCCGCTCGCCCGCCAGACCGTAGCACGCAAACAGACGCTGCGACTCCGGCACGGTGAAAGCCAACTCCGCTTCTTCAATGACGCGCAACGTCTGCTTCGAGCGCATCCGCCAGAGCGGCGCGGGCGGCAGGCTGCGCCCGAGCAGCATGACGTGCACTTCGCGCGGCAGGAGCGGCAGCAGACGCCGGAAGAAGGGCACGACCCACTCGGCATCATACACGAGATGCAGATCGTCTATCACGAGCAGGAGCGGTTCCTCCCGCTCCAACAACTCGTAGACGAAATATTCGACCAGCAGGGGCACGTCCTCGATACCGTGCAACTCGCCGAGCCGCGCACGCGTCTGCTCGCCAAAACCCGGACGCTGCCTTCTGACGCTCGCGCAGAGATACTGGAAGAAGACGTTCAAATCGCTGTCGGGCGCGTCCACCTTGTACCACGCGACGGGGCGACCCGAAGCGCGCGCGAAGTCTAACGCCAGCAATGTTTTACCCGTTCCGCTCCGCCCGTTGACGATGGTCGCCGCGCAGCAGTTCAGGCTCTCGCGCAGGGTCGAGAGCAGGCGTTCGCGCTGGATGTAAGGTTTGAGGTCGGTGGGGACACTTATTTTGTCTTGGAGGATATGCACAACGGATGTCTCCGGCTCGCGCCAGTAATTTCTCAGAGCCATGTTAACCTGCCATGTTTCAAGGATTTACGGGTCGCACCGGGGCTTCCCGCGTGAGCTTCAGGAAGGGACGCTCAAGGCCCGCCCCTCATTCGCTGGAAATGATTCTATGTAAAACACTTGAGAAATTCTTGAGGCAGAATAAAAACTTAGGGGGAAATGGGGAAACGGAGGGAAGGGAGAAAGGGTAAAGGGGCAAAAGGGGAAATGGGGAAGGGTTAAAGGGCAGAAAGCAAAAGGGTTAGGGTAAACCGTTTCTTCCTCCCGTTTCCCCGTTTACCCCTTTTTATGGTTTCGGTTCGACGACGAGGACGGAGTTGAGGTTTCCGTAGGCGTCCTCTTCCGTGTCGGGGTTGGCGGGGTCTAGCAGCCAGTTGCCGTCAACGATGAACTTGTATGCGTATCTGCCCGGCGACAAATCCGCGCGGCAGACCCATGCGTCGCCCTCGCGCGCGAAGAGCAGTTGCGACTCGTTCCAGTTGTTGAACGTGCCCGCCAAGACGACCACCTGCGCGTCCGCGTAGCCCTTCAACTTGAAGGTCGTGTTGCCGCGCACGCTCGGCGGCGGCAGGGAGACTTTCCGCGCCGTGTATTCGCTGCCCTCGAACTGGAAGGTGAGACTGACGATTGCGCCCTCTTCGTCGCGGTCGAAGCGGTAACGCGTGCCCTCGATCTCGTCGAGAAAGACGCGCTGCGACCGCGCGAGCAGTCTCCGTTTTTTGACGGCGGAAGGCTTGACCCAGAGGTCGTTGTTTTCGAGCGTCACGTCGAGCGTCGAGACGGGAATCAGCCCCGGCTCAAGTTCGTATCTCCCGACGCACTTCTTCAACGCCGCAGGGTCAATCCGCCGCCCCTGCCTACTGCTCTCCGGCTTCGCGCCCGCGCTCGCCGCCTTCTCGTTCGTCTCCGGCGGCGTCTGCGCCCGGCACACAAAGGCCGCCGCACACGCCTGTAGAACCAAGACCCACATCAGAGACGCACGCACGAATCTTTTCATCGCTGCAAACCCGAAGAAGAACGTCAGACGCCGGACGCTTGATAAGAGAGAAGCTCTGTTCTTATCAAGCGTCCGGCGTCTGTCTGTAGGTTAGTACTGCCAGTTGACGTTGACGAATCCCGTGCCGCTCGTCGGGACGGTGTAGGTGTGATTCGCGCCCGCCTCCCACGTGACCGCGCCGCCCGCCCCAATCTTGATGAACTTGAATTGAATCGTCTGTCCGGCGGGGACGCTGGCGGTTAAGAACCAGTTCGGATAGTTGGGCGTCAGCATCGGCCCGACGGCGCTGTCCCACGTCGTCGCCCAGTTGCTCAACTCGACCGTGTTGCCGGTGAGGAAGATGTAATCTCCGGTGACGGTCGGGCTGGCGTTGTTGACGGTGAAGGTGACGGGGATGAGCTTCGCCGCGTAGACCGTGAACTGGATGCCGTTCGAGACCTGACTGGACGAGTTAGTGACGGTGACGTTGTAGTTGCCGTTGGTGACGGCGGGGACGGTGGCGACGATCTTGTCCGCCGTCCAAGAGTTGACGGTCGCCGTCGTCGTGCCGAACTTCACCGTCCCTTGGGTCGAGCCGAAGTTCTTGCCGCCGATGGTGACGCGCACGCCCGGTTGCGCCGCGTAGGGGCCGATTGAGCCGACCTGCGGCGCGGCGGGCAGCGCCGAGTAAGTCCAGACGGCGACGGTGTGCGCGGGCAGGCTGAAATTGGAGACGGGATTGTTGCCGCCCGTGCCGGTCGAGACGCTGATGGAGGAGCCGCCGAGCAGCCCCGTCAGGTGGTCGTTGTAGGTTCCGACGGGCAGAGACGTGTTGAGGCCCGTGATGTTGTAAGCGGTCGTCTCGTTCTTGTTGATGGCGACGAGGACGACGTTGCCGAAGAACTTGCGCTCGTAGATATAGACATCGTTGTTCATCCAACGCTGCGCGGTCGAGCCGTAGGGGATGGCCGGATTGTTACGCCGCAGGGTGGAGAGACGATTGGTGAGCGTGTAGGCGGTGGTCGAAGTCGAGAAGGCGTTCATCATCGGGCGGTTGTAGGGGTCGCCGCCGCCCGAGGTGTCGTTGTGCAGGTACTGTTCCGTGCCGTAGTAGATGCAGGGGACGCCGCGTTGCGTGAGGATGAAGGCGAGCGACTGATGCAGACGGTTGTTGTTGTTCAAGAGCGAGAGAAAACGCGTCATGTCGTGATTATCTATGAAGGTCACGAGGTCTTCGTCCCAAGTGAAGTTGTTGGCTTCCGCCGTGAGCACCGTGTCGAGTTCGGAGAAGTTGGCGTTCGAGCCGAAGACGTTGCGAATCGCGGTATTGAGCGGGAAATCCAACATCGAGATGCCGCTCTTGTTGGCGTACTTGTAGGAGTCTCGATAGAGCGGGTCGGAGGTTCCCGACTGATACCACTCGCCGAAGAGAAAGCTGTCCTTGTGTGTGTAGATGGCGTTGGCGAGGCTGTACTGCCAGCCCCAGTTGATGTGCTTGATGGCATCAATGCGGAAGCCATCAACGCCGTGATCCTGAAAGAGCTTGGCGGCGTCCTTCATGTAGCCGTCAATGGTCGCGTGTTCCTGATTGAGGTCGGCGAGATTGAAGAGCGAGAAATACTGCACCTGATAACGGTCGTCCCAATTCTGGATGTTGCCGTTGTGATGAAAGTAGCCGTTGGCGTCGCTGGTGTAGTTGCCTATCAGGACGCCGTTGTTGTAGAGCGCGCCGAACTCGCCCGCGTTGTCCTGCGTCGAATGGTTGGGAGCGAAATCAACGATGACTTTGATGCCGTTCTGGTGCGCGGCGGTGACGAGATTGTCAAAGGCCGTCCAGCCGTTCGTCGAATCGCCGGAATGCTCTTCGATGCGTTTGAAGTCGCGCCCCTGATAGCCGTGATAAGAAGCGGTCGGGTTGCCGCCGCCGTCGGGGATATTGGCGTTGAGATTGTCCACGGGCGGCGAAATCCAGATGGCCGTCACGCCCATCCCCGCCAGATAGGACATCTTCTGCTGGATGCCTGCGAGGTCGCCGCCCCAGTATGCGCGCCAGTTCGTCTTCGATGCGTCGTAGAGCCCCGCGCTCTGCGAAGGGTTGTTGTTGCCGGTGTCGCCGTCGAAGAAGCGGTCGGTGATGATCTGATAGATGACTTCACGCTTGAAGTCGGCGGCGAGCAAGTGGGCCTGCCCGAACGAGAGGACGAAGACGAAGAGCGTGGCGATGACAGCACGCCGCGACGAATGTTTCATGGGAGTCTCCTAACGGAATGTGAGCCGAAAAGTATTTGCGAGGAATCAGGGCGTTGCCATACGGACGACGAAGCGTGGAGATTATGCGCGAGGCGACGGGGATGTCAATCGGAAGGCACGAAAATTAACAGGATGGACAGGATAGAAAAAGGAAACGGCGGAAAGGGAAACGGGAAACTATAAGTAAGGGATACTGGTGAAAGGAATTTAAAGAGACTATCTGCTTTAACCCTTTTACCTTATTGCTTTTTAAGTTTCTTCATCCTGTCTATCCTGCCCGTCTTTATCCTGTCCATCCTGTTGAATACTGTCCTACAAAAGAAAAGGCGTTGGACTCCCCCAAGCCCAACGCCAAATCGCTGACCACGCTCCCGTGGCCTGCCTGTTTCACTCATTCCCAGAAGGATTGCCCGCTGAGTGTTTGAATAATACGGGGGGCACGGCGGGCGATGGTTGCAAACAGATTGCAATGTCAAAATAAGCTGATGACATCGAAATCGCGCAGGATTTCCCACCTTGAGTGGCGGGGAGAGAGGCTATCTCGCGCGCCGTGCGGTGTCGCGTTTCCCAAAAAATATTGACAACGGTGAGAGAGTCCTGTTATAAGCCGCATTACTTGGTTAACCGTTTACGTAAGCGTTTAAGATTAGGGCGGGCTTCCATTTCAAAGTTCTGACAACTATCCGGGTTTGAAACAGGCAGCGACTGTGTCTGTAGCCGTCTTGTCAAAAAGCAGGGAGCGTGTGCGGGGTCAGCTTTCGAGCGCGAGCCTCGGAGGCTTTGTCTGTTCGCTGTCTTTATAGCGTCGTTTTCGGGCGAGAGGTTTGGCCGAACTTGTTCTCTCGATTGGTTTCGAGAGTTTTCCAGTCAGGAGGGTTCATGAAATCCCAGAGGCTCATGGCACTTTTAATGTTCGCTTTGATGTGCGCGACGACGGCTTTCGGGCAGAGTGATCGCGGGACGATAACCGGCACGGTGACTGACCCGAGCGGCGCGGTCGTGGGCGGAGCCAAGGTGACGGCCACCAATCTAGAGACTAACGAAGTGCGTGAGACGGTCACTTCCGAAGACGGCAACTACACGCTGCCGGAAGTGAAGGCCGGGCCTTACAGGGTTTCGGTCGAGGCGCAGGGGTTCAAGACGACCACCTCCGAGGACGTGCGCGTGGCCGTGCAGGTGACGCGCACCTACGACGTGAAGTTGGAAATCGGCGCGGTCTCCGATGTCGTGACGGTGACGAGCGAAGCGTCGCCGGTGATTCAGACCGAGTCGCCCGTGCGGCAGACCAACGTCAACGAGCGACAGGTGAAAGAGTTGCCGCTCATCGTCAGTTCGGAGTTCGCGGGGCGCACGCCGCTCTCCTTTATCTTCCTCGACAGCAACGTCTCCGCCGCGACCAACAGCGGCGCGGGAACCGACACGACGCGCTTCCGCGTCAGCGGCGGACAGGCGCTCGGCACGGAGATTCTAATTGACGGCGCGGCCACGCGGCGCACGCAGAACGGCACGTTCTTCTCCGAGGTCGCACCCGGCCCGAACGCCTTTCAGGAGTTCACGCTCTCGACCAGCACTTACTCCGCAGAGTTCGGCAACTCTTCGGGCGGCGTCATCAACTTCACGCTCAAGTCGGGCGGCAACGAGTTTCACGGCGAAGCCTACGACCTTTTGCGCAACGAGAAGTTGAACGCCAACACGTTTCGCAGCAACGCCGCCGGACGCCTCCCCAACGGTCAAGAGCGTCTCCCGCGCGGGCGCGACAACCAGAACGATTTCGGCTTCAACGTCAGCGGCCCCGTCTACCTGCCGCGCTTCGGCGAGGGCGGTCGTTCGGTTTGGAGCGGCAGAGACAGAGCCTTCTTCTTCTTCAATTACGAGGGCTATCGCTTCACGCAGGGCGCAAACACCATCATCACCGTCCCGACGGCGAGGATGCGCGCGGGCGACTTCTCGGAACTGCTGACCGACCCGTACATCCGCAGCGTCCGCACCAATCCGAGCGACCCGAACAGCCCGCTCCTGTTCCCGAACGGCGTGCAAATCTATAACCCGCGCCAGCCCGCCAACGTGCGCGAGGCGATTCTGGGCAACCGTCTGGACTTGCGTCCCGACCTGATTGACCGCGCGGGCCTCGGCATCCTGCAAGCCTTCCCGCTCCCGAACACGACCGGCCCGCTCGGCTCGACCGTCTATCACAACTACATCTCGTCGGGCATCCAGCCGACGAACATGAACCAGTACACGACCAAGATTGACTACGCCGTCTCCGACAAGCAACGCATCACCGGCAGCTATTCGTTCCGCAAGAACGACCGCATCGCGCTCGACGCGGGCGCGCCGATTCCGCGCTTCCCTCTGCCGTTCACGTCGCAGGGCGCGTTCAACCAACTCTTCAAGTCGTACTTCGTTCGTCTCCAAGACGATTACACGTTCACGGCGACGCTCTTGAACCACTTCAACATCGGCTTCACGCGCTACGACGTGGCGAACCAGAACACCACCGAGCCTTTCAACACCTCCTCGCTCGGCATCCCCATCAACGCCACGCAGAACACGGCCTTCCCGCGCGTCGGCTTCCCCGGCTACGGCGACCCCGTCACCTCCAGCGACCCGCGCGCCTATCAGGACATCGGCTCGACCTTCTTCACCGACCGCATCCGCGACAATCAAGTTCAAATCACCGACTTCATGACCTACGTGCGCGGGCGGCAGACCATCAAGTTCGGGGCCGACTTCCGTTTCGGGCAGTTCAACTTCCGCCAGCGGATTGACCCCGGCGGCACGTTCAACTTCAGAAACGACCAGACCGCCGCCGACCGCGACCCGAACGGCGGCTGGCCCATCGCCAGTCTGATCACCGGCGCGACCGAGTTTGCCTTCAACTTCACCAACTCGATTGACCCCGCCTTCCGCCAGATGACGCAGGGCTACTTTTTTCAGGACGACATCAAGATCACGCAGCAGTTGACGGTCAACATCGGCGTGCGCTACGACGTGCCGGGGCTTCGTACGGAGAAGGGCGGGCGCTTCCGTGGCTTCGACCCGACCGCCGCGAACCCTGAAGCCGGTGGACGCCTCGGCGCGATTGCGGGCGTCACGGGTCAGGGCGGCGTGCGGGCCAGATACGAGACGCTCTCCAAGACCGACTACTCCAACTTCGGCCCGCGCATCGGCTTCGCCTATTCGTTCGACAACAAGACCGTGATTCGCGGCGGCGGCGGCATCTACTATGCCCCGATTATCTACGGCTTCGAGGGCGGCAACGTCCTCGACACGGGCCTCATCGGCTACAACACGCCGGGCGGCCCATACACGCCCGACGGGCGCAACGCGCGCAACTTCCTGACCAGTTTTCCCTCGATTCCGCCCGTCAATCCCAACAGCCAGTTCCTCGGCTCCGACGTGCAGTTCTTCGACCCCAACTTCAAGACGGGGCGCACCATCCAATGGAGTCTCGACGTGCAGCGCGAGTTGCCCGCCAACTTCGTCGCCTCCATCGGCTACATCGGCCACAAGGCGACGCGCCTGCGTTCAAACTTCCGACGCCTGAACGGTCTGCCCTTCAACGCGCTCCGGCTCGGTTTCCCCGTCCTCAACATGTCGCTCGCGGGCGCGCTCGCCGATGCCAACATCGTCAGCTTTGCGCAGAGCGTCGGCGTGCCTCTGCCTTCGAGCACGAACGCGGTCTTCCCCGGATTCAACGGCACGGTCGCGCAGGCGCTCAAGCCCTACCCGCAGTACAACCGCATCAACAACCTGCTCGAAAGTCAGGGCCGCAGCGACTACAACGCGATGCAGGCGAAACTCGAACGACGCTTCTCGCAGGGCATCCAGTTCGGCGCGTCCTACACCTTCTCGAAGCTCCTGACGAACGCATCCGAGGATCTCTTCGGCGGCTCGCCGCTCGCGGGCGTGCTGCAAAATCCGTTCGACCTCAGTTCGCAGCGTTCCATCTCGCCGAACAATCCGGCGCACGTTTTAGTTATCAACTATCTCGCCGAGTTGCCCTTCGGCAGAGGCAAACGCTTCCTCGACCGTGGCGGCATCTTGAACACGTTGTTCGGCGGCTTTCAGGTCAGCGCGATTCATCGCTACCAGTCGGGCACGCCGCTCAGTTTCTTCACCTCCGACCCGCGCTACACCGACTTCCTGCAAACCGCTGGATACCTCGGCAACCTCCGGCTCAACCTGACCGGACAGGGATTGGACGCCAACGAAGTGTTCATCAGCGACCGTCTCGGCAGGCAGGTGATTAACCCTGCGGCTTTCGCCGCGCCGATCCGCTTCGGCTCGCAGGGGTCGCCCGCAGAACAGAACCCGAGCGGCGCGGCCATCGGTTCGGCCACCTATCGCAACTACTACGCCAACCCGTCCGTCTTCTTCGGAACCGTCTCGCCGACGCTCTCGGGCGTGCTCACCGACCCCTTCTTCAGCGAGGACTTGAGCGTCCTGAAGAAGACGCGAATCACCGAGACCATCACGCTCGAACTCGGCGCGGAGGCCTTCAACCTCTTCAACCGCGTGCGCTTCTTCAACCCGACGACCGACCTGCGCGACGGAGGAAACTTCGGCTTCGAGAGCGTCAACAACGGGCCGCCGCGCGTCATCCAGTTGCGAGCGCGAGTGATCTTCTAACCGGAACGGAGCGGAGGCTTCGCGGGCGGCGCGGGAAAGAACTAGCCACTCTTCCTGCGCCGTTCGTTTATTGAGAACGGGCGGTGCGGAGAGCGTCCGGCGCGAGTCCGCCGTCGCTGTTCGTCTGCGAGGGGTTGAAGCAGGTCTTCCGGCGCGTGTAACATCAAACGTCATCATTCTCCCTTAAACTATTTTCCCCCAAGCGCGAGGCGCATTGAGACGACAACGCATCTGCCACAGCCGGAGACTTCTCGCTGCGCTCGGCGCGTGCGCGGTCTGTCTGCCCGCGTCCGGCGCGACTGCGCTCGCGGCTGCGACGACCGCGACGACGACTCACATCTTCCAGCGAACCAAAACGAGCACGCCCGTCGAACAACTCATCGCCGAAGGAATCGCCGCGCTCAATCGCGGCGACGACGCGACGGCGCGCGCACAGTTCGAGCGCGCGCTTTTGTCCGACCCCTCGAACGTCATGGCGCACACCTTTCTCGGCGTGCTCGCAGACCGCGCGGGCGACCTCAAGACAGCCGAACGACATTTCGCCTCCGCCGCCATCGCGGCCCCTCTGCTCTCTTCGGCGCGCAATAATCACGGCGCGATTCTGCTGCGGATGGGACGCACGGAGCAGGCCGCCGCGCAGTTTGAAGTCTCGCTCCGGCTCGACCGCAACCAGCCGAGCGCGCTCGTCAATCTCGCGCAGATACGTTTTGCGCGCGGCAAGCCCGAAGACCTCCGCGCCGCGCGCGAACTCTTCGAGCGCGCACACGCCATCACGCCGGACTTTGAGATTGCGCGCTCGCTCGTCGTCATCGCCCTGCGGCTCGGCGAGCGCGAACGGGCCGCCGCCGCTTATCAGGATTATCTCGCGCGCGTCGAAAGCGCAGGGGGCGCGGGCAGCACGGGCGGCGCACCGGTTATCGCTCCCGCGTCGCGCGGGGAGTTGGGGCGGGCGCTGCTGGAAAGCGGGCTTGCCGAAGAGGCTGCGAAAGAGTTGAGCGCGGCGGTTGCGGCGGAGCCGTCGAACGTCGAAGCCATCATCGCGCTCTCGCGCGCGCACCTGCGACGCAAAGACATCCCCGCCGCCGGTCGGACGCTGGAAGCGGCGGTCGCGCGCGGTCTGGACTCCGCGCCCGTCTATGCCGCGCTCGCCGACGTGTACGACGCCGGAGGCTACGTCGAGAACGCGATTCCGGCGATGCGTCTCGCCATCGCGCGCGCGCCGCAGAACGAGGCATACCACCTCCGCTACGGCATGTTGCTCACCTATAACCGTGCGCCCGCCGCCGCCGTCATCCGCTTGCAGGAAGCGGTTGCGGAGTTTCCGCGCTCGCCGCGTCTCTGGCTCGCGCTCGGCATCGCGCAACTGACCGACAACAAAAACGGCGACGCCCGTAAATCCTTCGAGCGCGCGCTCGAACTCGACCCCAAATCCGTGGCGACGCTCGCCTATCTCGGCACGGCTCACGCCGAACTGGCGCAAT
>DATLMV010000271.1:0-4428 GCA_035537095.1 Pyrinomonadaceae bacterium | reverse complement strand
ACGCGCGCGACGTTGGAGAAGTGGACGGGCATCCCCGCCAGCATCGGCATCGCCCCGACCAAGACGCTCGCCAAATTGGCCGCGCATCTCGCCAAGAACTCGCGGAAGGCGGGCGGCGTCGTCAACCTCGTCGAGACGCGCTACCTTGACGCGGCGCTCGCGCGCACGGACGTTGCGGACATCTGGGGCATCGGCCCGAACTATGCGCGCATGCTGCGCGAGGCGGGAATCAAAAACGCGCTTGAGCTACGCGCGGCGGACGAGCGTTGGATTCGCGTGCGGATGGGCGTTGCCGGTCTGCGCATCCTCTACGAACTGCGCGGCACGTCCTGCATGCCTCTGGAAGTCTGCCCGCCGCCGAAAAAGAGTCTCACCGTCTCGCGCTCGTTCGGCTCGCCGGTCGAGTCGCTCGCGGAGATACGCGAGGCCGTCGCCACTTACGTGTCGCGCGCCGCCGAGAAGTTGCGCCGCCAGCAACTCACCGCGCGCGTCCTCGTCGTCTTTCTCGCGACGAACCGCTTCGAGCCCTCACAGCACTATTCGTCCTCGGTGGTCGTCAACCTGCCCGCGCCCACCGACCTCACGCCCGAACTCATCCGGCACGCGCTCAGGGGCGTCGAGCAAGGATTCCGTTCCGGCTATCAATATAAGAAGGCGGGCGTCACGCTCGTCGAACTCGCGCCCGCGCGCCCCTCGCAGGCAGGCTTGTGCAGCGAGGGCGACTACGAACGCGCGCGCCGCCTGATGCACGTCCTCGACTTCGTCAACACGCGCATGGGCCCCGGCACGCTCCGCTACGCCACCTCCGGCTTCAAACAACGCTGGCGCACCCTCTTCGCCAAACGCTCCGCACGCTACACGACCGAATGGAAAGAACTCCTCCGCCTCACAGAACAACCGGCGCACAAGCCCGCTCTCTGAAACAGCACCGGCGCGGGAACAGGGCTGACTCTTGGAGCGTTTAAAGTTTTGGGTTACATTGCTCGGGTGACGTGTGCAGAGAGGTGTCGGAGATGGATTCAGTCTTAAGTCGTCATATCGAATTAACGCCGGACGTGCGCGGGGGTCGCCCCTGCATCGCGGGAACGCGCATCAGCGTCGCGGACGTGGCCGTCATGTATCTGCGTCTGGGAAACTCGCTCGAAGAGATTGCGGGCACGTACGACCTGCCGCTCTCCGCCGTGCACGACGCGATGGCTTTTTACTACGACCACCGCGCCGAGATTGACCGCAGCATCGAGGACGACGACGCTTTCGCCGACGCATTTCAAAAAGGCAACACCTCTCTTTTAAAGGCCAAACTCGAATCCTTAAACCGTGGCTGAGCGGCTTCGTTTTCACTTCGACGAGAACTGCCATCCTTCAATCGCACGCTCTCTGAGGCGTCACGGGGTTGACGTGACGACGGCGCTCGAAGCGGGGCTGCGAACGCAGAGCGACGCGGCGCAACTCGCATTTGCACGTCGGGAGCGACGCGTTATCGTCACCGGCGATGCGGATTTTCTCCGTCTCGCGCGGCAAGGGGCGGAGCATCCCGGCATCATCTTCTATTCGCCTCACAAGCCAATCGGCGAAGTCGTTCGCCGTCTCATCCTTATCTACGAACTCATCACACCGGAAGAGATGACCGGGCACGTCGAGTTTATTTAGACGGGTTCGAATCCGGTTCAACGTGTGAAAAGCGGACGATGGTTGCGCCCCAGCCGCCCGCTTCGGCGGGGGCGTCCGTCCAGTTTTGGACGAAGGGCGTGCGCGCGAGGATGCGCCGGACGGCTTCGCGTTGGACGCCGATGCCTTTGCCGTGAATGATGCGGACGGAGCGAAAACCCGCGTGCCGCGCCTCGCGCAAGTATTCCTCGACGACGCGCCCGACATCGCGCCGCGCGATGGTGTGGAGGTCAATGATGTCTCGAATCTCGATGCGGACGGGTTCGGGGAAGGGGTCGAAAGGATCAACGTCCGCGTCGTCGTCTGTGAAGTCATCCGGCGCGTCGTCAGACTGCCGGGCGGACGCGCGAGACGAGCGCGCGGAAGCATGGCGCGAAGGGAAGATTCGAGAGAGCCAGCCGATCAGACGCATTTGAAGCCCGATGTTTTCATCAAGTGACGATGAACGCGGATTGACGAACGGCGGTCGAAAAACATGAAAGCCCGCCTCCTTCATCCAACACGGAAAACAGAGAGCCTTTCGTCCCTCATTCGACGCCTGCGGCGTTCATCCCTGACGGTTTCGCGGCAAGCCTGTCTTGACAGCGGCGTGAGTGCGCCGTACACTCGCCATCTTTCAAATACTACACATTAGAGATGCCGAATGTCAGTCGCTCGACGCCGCTCGTACAGTCCGGCGGGCGGGCGGCGAAGCGGTAAGACATCCGTCTTTAGAAGGAGAGGAACAAAGCGATGGGCAAGCGAAATAAGGTGACGGTGGTCGGGGCAGGCAACGTCGGCGCGAGCGCGGCGTTGTGGCTGGCGAGCAAAGAGTTGGGCGACGTGGTGCTGGTTGACGTGGTGGAGGGCGTGCCGCAGGGGAAGTCGCTCGACCTCGCGCAGACCGCGCCCGTCGAGGGCTACGACGTGCGGCTCACGGGCTCGAACGGCTACGAGGAGACGAAGGATTCCGACGTGGTGATTATCACGGCGGGGCTGCCGCGCAAGCCCGGAATGAGCCGCGACGACCTGCTGCGGACGAATGCCGAGATCGTCTCAAACGTGGTAGATCAGGTGGTCAAGTATTCGCCCGATTCGATTCTCATCGTCGTCTCGAACCCGCTCGACGCGATGTGTCAGGTCGCGCTCAAGCGTTCGGGATTTCCGAAGCATCGCGTGATCGGCATGGCGGGCGTGCTCGATTCGGCGCGGATGCGCTGCTTCCTCGCGGAGGCTCTGGACGTGTCGGTGGAGAACGTGACGGCGTTCGTTCTGGGCGGTCATGGCGACACGATGGTTCCGCTGCCGCGCTATTCGACCTGCGCCGGAATCCCCATCACGGAACTCCTGCCGAAGGAACAGATTGACGCCATCGTCAAGCGCACGGCCAACGGCGGCGCGGAGATTGTCTCTCTGTTGAAGACCGGCTCGGCCTATTATGCGCCTTCGTCGGCGTCGGTCGAGATGACGGAGGCGATTCTCAAGGACAAGAAAAAAATCCTGCCCTGCGCCGCCTATCTCGAAGGCGAATACGGCATCCAGAATCTATACGTCGGCGTCCCGTGCAAACTCGGCGCGCGCGGCCTCGAACAGATTATCGAAATCAACCTGACGACCGAAGAACGCATCGCCCTGCAAAAGAGCGCGGCATCCGTGCAGGAACTGATCAACGTGCTCGGAATCTAGAGTAGAGGTTAGATGCCGGAGGTCAGATGTTAGCTTAACTCAAAAAGCCCCGTTAACGGGGCTTTTTGAGCATAATTGAGTTAATTGTGCCAGCCCTTTATGCAGCATCGCCGCGATTGCGGCGGCTCATCGCGACTAGGGCGACGACGACGATGGCGAGGATGGCGAGGCCGAGTATCCAAGCCCATGTGTAGTCGGTCGTGGTTTGCGTGACGGTTGTTTGTCCCGCCGGTTGCGCGGCCTGCGTCGAGGAGGTAGTGCTTCTGGTCGTCTGCGTCGTGCTGGAACTGTTGTTGGATTGCGACGTGTTGTTAGCGTTGCCCTGCGCCGACACGGGCGCGGCTGACGGCAGCAGCGTCAAACTCAAAGCAAGCACGGCGAGCCGCACCGCGTTGCCCAAACTAAGAAAACGCATGTCGAACTTCTCCTTTCATTCAAGGCCCGAAGCCTTTCGCCAGAGATATAAAAATACCGGACGCGAACAAGAAAGCTTCTAAGACAAATCCTTTGGAAAAGCAAGTGAGTTGTAAGCGGTAAGCGTTGAACAGCTAAAAGAAAAAGATAAGAAGCGGCAAGTCGGGTCAACTTGCCGCTTCTTGTTTTCAATGCTTAACGCTTATTGTTCACCGCTCACTTCTACGGGGAGCAGTTCGGAGATGATGCGTTGGAGTTCGTCGCGCATGATGGGTTTGACGAGAAAGCGGTCGCAGCCTGCATCGTGCGCTTCGCGGCGTTCGATGTCGGTGTCGTGGCCCGTGAGCACGACGACGGGGATGTGTCGCCGGGTCGCGTCGCTCTTGATCGCGTTGATGAGGTCGCCGCCGTTGGCTGCGGGCATGGCCCAATCGGTGATGAGCAAATCTACTGTGTGGGTGTCGAGCGTTTCGCGTGCGCGCGCGACGTTCGGCGCGGTCGTGACGCGATAACCCATCCGCTCGATGAGCTTGCCGAGCAGGAGCAGGAGTTCCGGCGCATCGTCTACGACGAGGATGTGGCGCGCCGGACGCTCCGCCTTGCGCGGCGTCTTCTGCGCGGGTAGGACTATCGAGTAGGTCGTGCCCGCGCCGAGTTGGCTGCGGACGGAGACGTTGCCGC